>RFSY01000057.1 GCA_009923805.1 Actinomycetota bacterium | reverse complement strand
GTTGTGGGAACAATTCTTTCTGGCTACCTCACCGACAAATACGATCCCCGCAAGCTCCTCTTCTTCTATTACGGACTCAGAGGGCTCTCTCTCTTTCTCTTGCCATCAATTCTTTTCAGCACTTTGCATCCATCCACGATGGTCTTCGTTATTTTCTATGGCCTTGATTGGGTTGCAACAGTTCCGCCAACACTGATGCTCTCTCGTGCAATATTGGGTCCACAGCGCACAACAGTGGTCTATGGATGGGTATTTGTGGGTCATCAAATTGGGGCATCTATTGCCGCATTTGGTGCTGCAGTGCTGCGAGTGCACTTTGGTGATTATGCAATTGCGTTCTATATCTCAGCAGCAATGTGCCTGGTCAGCGCCTATGCAGTGCTACACATAGCAAAGGGAAAGACGACAGCAGAGCTTCGAGGTTAGTTTTATGGAACGCGATACAACGAATTACTACGAACTCTTTGGGGGAGAAGCATTCTTCTCTGATCTGGTCTCTCAGTTCTATGCCCATGTTGTAACTAATCCGATATTGCGTCCCATGTATCCGGAATCTGATTTGCAGGGTGCTGCGCGCAGATTGCAGATGTTTTTAGAGCAATATTGGGGTGGGCCAACCACATATCAAGAAGAGCGCGGGCACCCACGACTTCGAATGCGTCATGCTGGATTTCATATCAATCAAGAAGCGCGCGATGCCTGGGTTGGCTGTATGAAGTTAGCTGTGGATGGAACCAATCTTGAAGCAGATGCAAAAGAGAAGCTGTGGCGATATTTAGAGGGTGCTGCTAACCATCTAGTCAATCAACTAGATTAGGCAACTGATTTAATTCTTCTTAGATTTATTTCCTACAACTAGAATTTCACCATTACGCACAAACCAGAGCACGTTTTTCTTATCGCGAATCTGCGTGATTCGAAGGCCCACTTTTTCAACACGACCTTCAATTTCTTGAACATGGATATCATCGCCAACTCCATATTGATCTTCAATCAACATAAATACACCCGATAGAACATCGCGAACAATGGTCTGCGCACCAAGTCCCAGGGCGACGCCGATGATTCCTGCAGATGCGATGACTGGACCTAAATTAAATCCAAACTCACCTAAAACCATTCCCAGTGCGATGATCCAGATAGCTGCGTTAAATGTTGAACTTAAGACTGTGCCAATTGTTCGTGCGCGCTCTGCCTGGCGCTTTGCAGTTCCCGGTCCAGGTTTGAGATCAGTGACTGCTAAGCGCGATATGGCTCTGGCAATGGCTCGATTGCCCAGAATCTGGCAGATAAGAGCCACAATGAATATGGAGAGAATCCTTAAAGGGGCTCCATTGAACCAATCCCATATTGCCTGCGTACGTTCGCTCATAGATGCCTAGGGTAGTGAAATCTTTATCGAAAATTCACCGCAAAATACCCCGCAGACGGACTCTTTTGAGGCAATATAACCCAATCAACGCGAGCCACGCGTTGGAACCGAGGTAGATATGAATCGCACACTGGTGCTCAACGCCACCTATGAACCGCTGGGTGTTGTCACCGATCGTCGTGCGCTCATTCTTGTACTCAACAACCGCGCGAGCATGGTCGAGTCATCTGGTTCCATTTTGCATTATGCAACTGGCCAACTTGAACTCCCATCAGTAATTCGTCTCAATAAATTTGTAAAGATTCCTTATCGCCATGCAGTTCCTCTTTCTCGCCGCGCAATCTTTGCTCGCGATGGCGGACGTTGCGTTTATTGCACAGCGCCTGCAACTTCTATTGATCATGTGATTCCACGTTCACGTGGTGGTGGTCACAATTGGGAAAACGTTGTCAGTGCTTGTCACAAGTGCAACCATGTCAAAGCTGATAAACCGCTCAAAGAACTTGGATGGCGACTTCGCACCTTGCCTCGTGAACCAGTTGGCGCGGCTTGGAGAATTCTCGGAACCGGCCGAACTGAAAATCGTTGGTTGCCATATCTTGAACCATTTGGTGTCGCTGCTGCTACTGCCTAGACTAGGCACATGATTTTTCACATGATTAACCAAGAGCCGGGTGCTCTTCCTGGCCAAGGACTTACAGCGCTACAAACTTTTACTTACTTTGTCGCGGCCCCGGTTTGGCCTCTTCCTTCTTATCTCTGTCATCGCATGGGCGCTGACAGGAAGCAAGAAGAGCAAGAGCACGTCTTCTTCTATTACATCAATCGAATAAATTAGCTATTTAATTTAATGATCAGCGGCTTGCGCCTTAAGTGCGCGAGTCATTGCATCACGGCCCTCAAGGATTGTTCGGCGCAAAGCGTTCGATGCATCTTTGCCAGTGACATCAAGCCAGTGCTGAGCTTTCTTGACTGTCGCCTCACTGATTACCCAGGTTGGAAAGAGCAGAGTTGCAGTAGTTTCAGCAATCTCAAACCCCTTTGTTTCCCAAACTTTAAGTAGTACATCGAAGTAATCATCAACAAAATCTGCCAATAATTCGTTGTGGATGTTTTCGTTAAAGCCACGGCACTTATAGGAATGGATTGTGTTTGACAAATTATCTGTGGTGATTGACTTAAAGGCTTCAGCTTTTGCTGCTTTGTTCGGAAGAGCCGCATAGGCATAAGCGTTGTATTGCTTGCCGTGTGCCGTTGCATCCTTAGCTGATTCAGCCTCAATCTCTGCTGTACCAAATACTCCGCGCTTAACGCCGCAAAGGAATAGGTACCAACGAATTTCAGCATCAATAACAAGTCCGTTGATTGAACCGTTGAGCATCGCCTTGATTCGCTCCAACTGAGCAGGTGTGACTGCATTATTTGCAAAGCCACGAGCAAATTGCATCTGATGATCACTGCCGGCTTTTGCCGCATCGAGCATCGCCTCTACTGCATTGGCGACTTGCAAACGAAGTGCTTCGCGGTGTGAAGGATGCGCATATGCCCAGATCGCTGTATCAATCTGCATCAGGGTTGCAGAGACGATTGAGATATCTGATTCAGTGGAAAGTGCACTGAGCGCAATTGCAATGTAGTCGGTGGCAGAGAGTTCGCCATCACGGGATGAATCCCACAAGGACGCCCAGATAAGTCCGCGAGCCAGAGAATCATCGAGGCTTCCAAGGTGGCTCTTCATGGTTGCAATCGAGCGATCATCAAAGCGCAATTTTGCATATGTTTGATCTTTATCGTTGATAAGAACTAAATCGGCAAGTTTTTGTCCAGCTAGTTCTGTGACTTCCGTGAGCGCTCCAGCAATATCTAGTTCGACGCTGGTACGACGAGAGAGTTTGTTACCAGTGATATCAAAGAGACCAACATGTAAGCGGTGCGGACGAAGTTCGGTAGACCCAACAGGCATCGTTGGCACTTCTTGCTTAATGGAAATTGATTTATAGGAATCGCCATCGATTGCAATGACTGGACGTAAAGTATTTACACCTGCTGTGCGAAGCCAGGTTGAGACCCATGGAGTTAAGTCGCGACCAGAGGCTGCCTCTAGTTGGTCGATGAGATCTTTGAGAGTTGTGTTGCCGTAGGCATGCTTAGCAAAATAGAGACGAAGTCCCTTAATGAAGTTATCGCGACCAACGTGAGCTACTAGTTGTTGAAGAACAGATGCACCCTTTGCGTATGAGATACCATCAAAGTTGGTGCGCACTGCATCGAGATCTTCCATCTCAGTTGCAATTGGGTGAGTTGTTGTCAATTGATCAACGCGGTAAGCCCAGTTCTTGCGAAGTGAATTGAATTCAGTCCATGCTTCCTTATATTTCGTTGATTCGCTCACTGATTGATACGAAGCCCATTCAGCAAATGATTCATTGAGCCACAAGTCTTCCCACCACTTCATAGTGACGAGATCTCCGAACCACATATGCGCCATTTCGTGATGAATCGTTGTCGCGCGGCTTACATAGTTTCGCTCAGTTACCTTCGAGCGGAAAATCAAAACATCTTCGTGGAAAGTTACGCAACCGACGTTCTCCATTGCGCCCCAGTTGTATTCAGCAACTGCGATTTGGTCATATTTGCCAAATGGGTATGCGAGCCCGAATGTCTTTTCAAAGTAAGCAAATCCTTGCTTTGTTACTTCGAAGATATTGGCCGCATCCACGTATTGGAAGAAGGATTTACGGGCATAGATTCCAAGTGGAATTGTCTTCTCACCTTTGTATTCATCGTGAACAGATGTGTAGGCGCCAGCGACGATTGCGGTGACATAAGTTGAGATGACTTGTGATTCAGCGAATTGAATAAATTTCTTCTCGCCATCAAGCTCTTTCGTCGATTCAATACCGTAGTTGGAGATTACTTCCCAATGCTTGGGTGAGATTGTGCTAATTCTGAAAGTGGCTTTTTGATCAGGTTGGTCGAAGCAGGCATACATGCGGCGAGCATCACCGGTCTCGAACTGGGTATAGAGATAGACCTCGTTATCGGCGGGGTCAACAAAGCGGTGCAGGCCTTCTCCTGAGTTTGAGTAAATTCCATCATGTTCGATTTCAAGAACGTTCTCGGCAGCAATTGCTGGCAGGTAAATCGTTTCGCCATCAAACTTTGGATCGAAATCAACGCCATTAAGTTTTGAACTAATGACCTTTGCGCCAACGCAGTCGATATAAGTGGTTGCACCAGGCTTAAGTCCTGCAAATGTAACCGTTGTTTTCACGCGAAAGTTTTCGGCGCCAGTCGTGAGGTCGAGATCAATTGAGTAGCTAGAAACCTTGATGAGTGATGAACGTTCCGCTGCTTCAACTTGCTTAATATTTGTGCCTGGCACGATTGCTCCTTGAAATGTAGATGCGTAATTGATGGCCTTGCTCGATAGCCCTATCCAACCATCAAGTCGATGAATCGGCACCCGTTAGGATTCGAGAATGGAACAAGACTCGGTTCGCTCGTATCGCTTGCGCGGATCTCGAATCACAGGCCCACAGCAGAGCGCCCTTGATAAATACTGGGCTATTTATGGGATGGCGTACTCCGAATCGTCAATTGATATCCCTGCTCTCTTTCCTCATGCAAAGAATGTCATTCTGGAAATTGGTTTTGGAATGGGTGAAGCGACAGCACTCATTGGTAGAGATTTCCCTGAGACAGGATTTATCGCTGTTGAAGTGCATAAGCCAGGCATTGGAAAGTTGATGGCGCGTATTGAAGAGTTAGAGCTCTCAAATATTCGAATCATCGAAGGAGACGCTCACCCGATTCTGCGCACCATGATTGCCGATAGTTCATTGGATGGAGTCCATCTATTTTTCCCAGATCCATGGCCAAAGAAACGCCATAACAAGCGAAGAATTGTTAATCAGGCATTCTTGGAATTAATTGCCCCCAAGATTAAAAAAGGTGGCTTTTTACATATTGCAACTGACTGGTTTCCATACGCCGAATATATTCAAGAGGTATTTACTCCCAGCCCGCTCTTTACAGGGGGAGTAGTCGATAGACCTGAGTGGCGCCCAGTGACGAGATTTGAAGGACAAGGAATTACTAAAGATCATCAAGTAACTGATCTGCGTTACTTTAAGGTTTAAATTTCGCCCGTAGATTCAAAATTACTAATTTTATCTATGCGACGGATGTGACGATCATCGTTAGAAAATGGCGTTGCAATAAAGGTGTCAATCAGTAACTTTACGAATCTGCTTCATGCATGCGCCCGCCAAGTGAGATGACATTTGCATTGTTATGTTCACGGGCGAGTTTTGCCGTATCGATGCTCCAGACGAGGGCTGCGCGAATTCCTTTTACTTTGTTGGCAGCCATCTGTTCGCCATTTCCTGAGCCACCAAGAACGATTCCGAGAGATGTTGGATCCTTGGCTACAGCTTGCGCACAAGGAATACAGAAATCTGGATAGTCATCAAGTGCGTCATATTCATATGGGCCATGATCGGTAACATCGTGGCCGCCCATCACAAGATGAGTAATGAGTTCATTCTTAAAATCTAATCCGGCGTGATCGCTGCCGATATGAATGCGCATGCGCAATTTAAGCATGCGAGCCCTTCACAATGGGAAAACCCCGCCACGCTTTCGCGTAACGGGGTTTATTACCCAAGGAGGACTACATGAATATCTTATTTACGCTGATGCGGAAGTAGTTGTTGTTGGAGTTGGGATAGATGGAGCTTTACCCATTCCACCTCTTGGTCCGTGACCTTTTTCGCCACGTCCACCCATCTTGCCGCCACCCTTTGGTCCGCCCACAGGAGCAGTTGCATTCACTTCAGCAGTGACGTGCGCTGTGAGAGTTGCTTTGAGTGTTGTTGCTTGTGCTGCTGTGATCTTTCCAGCTGTAACTGCTGCATCGATCTGTTTTGACTCATCTGCAACTAGAGCTGCGATGAGTGCATCCTTCTTTGCGCCAGCAATGCTTGCAAGTGTTTCTCCTGCGGCTAGACGTGACTGAAGTGTTGCTTCGGTGATTCCAAGTGTTGTTGCAATGAGAGTGAGATGTGAAGCTCCACCCATCTTGCCGCCACCCATTGGTCCACCTTCTGGTGCATTTGCGTGCTCTGCAGCTTCGGCTGCTGCAAGAGCTGCAGTTATCGCATCAGCTTGTGCTTGTGTGATTGTTCCTTTAGTAACAAGTCCAGCAAGAACGGCTGCAATCTCTGCATCGTGTCCAGCTTTCATTCCGTTAGCCATTGGATTTGGAATTCCTGTTGTAGCTGTACGGGTAACTGTGGTCCTCGAGACCTTAGTTGCCGTTGTTGCTGCAGATGACATTGCAACTGTTCCTGCAGTGAGTGCAACAGTTGTAATGACAATCGCTGCGATCTTCTTTTGTGATGACATTTGCATGTCTCCTGTCCTAGTGCCTATAACCCTTGTTATCGACCTGTGAGTAATTAACCGCTTAATGCTCAGAAAGACATCTCGAAAGTCTTAGAGTACCTTGCGAGTTTTTGCCCCGGCGTTGTGAGCTCCTCGCCTATCTCGCCCGCCAAACCTGAGAAAAACTAGGGAAAACTCCGATTCTGTGACCCGAGCAGCTTCTTCAGACTTACCTCAAATCCCAGACCAGGAGGTAGCCAGTGAAAGCAACGCGATTAGCCGTCCTATTTACTATTGCAATTCTGACAACATCGACATCGGTGATTTCTGTTAATGCGGCAGGAAGAACTGTTGCATCAATTCCAAACACAATCTTGAATGGAAAAGGCGCACCTGATGACACTCTTGGGATTAATGGGGATTTCTATATTGATATACGAAGCATTCTTCTCTACGGTCCTAAAGCAAAAGGTAAGTGGCCACTTCCACAGAATTTACAAGGACCAACAGGTGCTGCAGGTACAAGTGGAAGCGATGGACGGACGCAAAAACAGTTTCAAACGCTTCAACAACGGCAGGTCCCGCAGGACCACAAGGTGAAAAAGGTTTAACTGGTGCAACAGGTCCGGCAGGATCTTCCGGTCCAGCAGGTGCTACAGGCCCAGCAGGATCTTCAGGTTCCGGAGGTGGGACTCCCGGTGCAACTGGCGCAACAGGTGCAACCGGAGCTGCGGGCGCTGCGGGGAGTACGGGACCAACAGGTGCAACTGGATCAACTGGAGCCGCTGGTACAAGCGGAACTGCAGGTAGCAATGGAACTGCGGGCGCGACAGGGCCAGCCGGCGCGACAGGGTCAGCAGGAATTTCAGGAATATCAAAAGCAATTACTGGAACTTTTACCATCGGGGATATTAGTGGC
>RFSY01000056.1 GCA_009923805.1 Actinomycetota bacterium | reverse complement strand
GAAAAGCGTGCACTGCGTGGCTGATCTTGTTTATCCTCCTGTAATTGTTGCAATCAAGACGCTATGGAAATACCTAGGTTTAAAATTTGATTTTCAAGGTGAAGAAAATATTCCCCGCGAAGGTGGTGCAATCCTCTCTATAAACCACATCGGTTATTTAGATTTTGCACTTACTGGAACTGCAGCTCTGCCGACAGGTCGCTATGTGCGCTTCATGGCCAAGAAAGAAATCTTTGAAAACAAGTTAGCCGGCCCACTGATGCGCGGTATGCACCACATCTCAGTCGATCGTTCCAGCGGCACCGCCTCTTTCGTTGCGGCACTACGTGCACTGCGTGCAGGAGAAATCGTTGGAATTTTTCCGGAAGGAACTATCTCTGTCAGTTTTGAAATTAAGGAGTTGAAATCTGGCGCAGTACGTCTTGCGATGGGCGCAGGGGTTCCGGTAATTCCGACAATCGTCTGGGGCTCACAGCGCATCTGGACAAAGAAAGTTAAGCGCAACCTTCGCCGAAATAACTTCCCCGTAACAGTGGCATTCGGAAAGCCGCTCTACTTTGATAAGCAGAGCGATGTTGAAGCTGGCGAGAAATTGCTGCGCGAAACGATGCTGGCGATGCTTCATGAAGTCCAAGAAAAGTATCCCGACTCACATGCAGGTCAGCGCTGGGCGCCTGTACGTCTTGGTGGTACCGCCCCCGCTCCCCTAAACTAACGCTCATGTTTAAGAAGAAGAGCAAAGAACCAAAAATCAGATCACCACGTTTTCAAACAATCCGTGATGCCTACAGCGTCACTAAGAGCGTAAAGCCATGGATTGGGATTGCACTCGTTGCAATCTTCTTCGTTGTTCTTATCGCTGGTGGATCACTTGGTTTTGCTTTAGGTCATCCCGTCTACGGCAGCTTCGTCTCGATTCCTCTAGCAGCACTCGCTGCCATGTTTGTCTTTACTCGTATAGCCGGAAACGCTGCCTATTCAAATATTGAAGGACAGATGGGCGCCGGTGCAAGTGTCTTGATGGCTATCCGTAAAGGTTGGACAACAACTCCGGCCGTAGCAGTTAATCGTCAACAAGATATGGTTCACCGAAGTGTGGGCCGTGCCGGAATCGTTCTTACAGGTGAAGGTGGATTCGCTGTGCGCCAAATGCTGCAAGATGAGAAGAAAAAATCTGAACGTTATGCACCAGGAGTTCCAGTAACTCTGATTCTTGTTGGTGATGCTGAAGATCAAATCTCCATCCGCAAGTTACAAAAGCACGTTGCTAAACTTCCCAAGAAACTTTCTGCACATCAGATGCGCGAAGTTCGGGCACGACTCAAAGCTATCGGCGGTATGTCGATGCCTATTCCAAAGGGTCCAATGCCTACTAAAAACAGCGTCCGCTAAGACTTGTCAGCACAGATATTCCCCCTAGGCTGATGACATGAAGATTCTCATCATCGGTGGCGGCGGAATGGTTGGGCAGAAATTAGCTCACAAATTTGCGCTCTCAGGAACGTGTGGCAATCAAGCAATAACTCAGCTCACACTCGCCGATGCATTCGCTGTACCTGAATTCACTATCCCATCTAACTTTCCTGTGAAATCAGTAGTTGCAGATATAACGAATCCTGCAATTGCGCAATCGCTCTTCACTGATAAGCCAGATCTAGTTTTCCATCTAGCAGCTGTTGTTTCGGGTGAAGCGGAAGCTAACTTCGAAAAAGGCTACAGCGTCAATTTAGGTGGTATTACAAATATTCTGGAAGCGATTCGCCTTACCGGCAATGGCTACAAGCCCCGGTTAGTTTTCACTTCCTCGGTTGCTGTTTACGGTGGACCATACCGAGAGAACATCGATGATGATTTCCACTTACAACCTCGTACTAGTTATGGCACTCAGAAAGCGATGTCTGAATTACTGCTCAATGACTATAGCCGCCGCGGTTTTGTAGACGGTATCACTTTACGACTTCCAACTATCTGCGTTCGTCCAGGAAAACCGAATAAGGCTGCTTCTGGATTATTTTCAAATATTCTTCGCGAACCACTTGTCGGAATCGAGGCGATACTTCCAGCTGATAAGAGCGCGCCAAATTACTTTGCGACTCCTCGCTCTGCAGTTGGCTTCCTTTTACACGCCGCAACACTTGATACATCCCTACTCGGTGATAACAGGGCGCTGTTGATGCCTGGTGTCTGGGGCACAGTCGGTGATGAGATAGATGCACTTCGCCGAGTCGCTGGAGATGACATCGTGGCACTTATCAAATACGAACCAGATCCTGCCGTTGAAAGGATGCTTGCTAACTGGAACTTCCCTAGATTTGTGAGTTCCAGAGCTAATTCACTTGGCTTTACCGCAGAGAGCACACTGGATGAAATCATTCAGATTCATATTGATGACGAACTTGGCGGAAAGATTCCGGGGCTAGAAAAATGAGTCAGATTGCACTTGTTACAGGCGCAGGGCGCGGCGTAGGTCGCATCACAGCAATTACGCTTGCAAAGAATGGCTGGACAGTTGTTTTAGCTGGACGCGATCAAGGCGCATTGAATTCTGTCGCAACCGAAGCGGGAAATGGCTCACTTGGAATTTCGTGTGATGTCAGTAATCCTGAATCAGTAAAGTCACTCTTTGCCCAGATTAAAAGCACATTCGGCCGACTAGACCTTCTCTTTAACAATGCAGGTGTAATAGCACCCGGTGTTCCTCTCGAAGAAATTACCATCGAAGATTGGCGCAATGTAGTTGATGTGAATATCTCAGGCGTCTTCTATTGCACGCAACAAGCTTTTGCTCTGATGAAATCTCAAACACCTATGGGTGGCCGCATCATCAATAATGGTTCCATATCCGCGCACACCCCTCGCCCACATTCATCGCCATACACAGCTTCAAAACATGCTGTTACCGGATTGACAAAGACTGCTTCTCTTGATGGTCGCGCCTTTGATATCGCAGTTGGTCAAATTGACATCGGCAATGCAGATACAAATATGGCCTCTCAAATGCGCGTCGGTGCGACGCAACCCGATGGAACAAAGATGATTGAACCTACGATTGATCCGCAAAATGTTGCTGACGCCGTGCTCTATATGGCGAGTTTGCCATTAAGTGCAAACGTGCCATTTATAACTGTGATGGCTACGAAGATGCCATATAGCGGGCGGGGATAACAATTTCGTTGTACTGTAAAAATCCCGGCTTAAATGGTGGGTCAAAGCGGCAGATTCGAGTTTCATCAGAAAGTGCAATGTTCTCCTTGGCGGCCGCGCTTCGTAGTTGACTAATCTTTTTCTCCGAAAGTTCTGCCGTGGCTCTGCCTCGAAAAGAAGTTGCAATACACATCTCAGTATCAACTTCACGGAGAACTACTCGAGGATCATTTGGGTGGGGTAAGTGACCAACGGTGCTTCCGGATGGCATAACAAAAGATACGTACCATTCATCGCTATCGGAGCTACTCTCTTTTTGCATCGCGATTACTGGGGCAGTCATCGCAATTTTCTCGGAACTCTTATTTCCTTTAGAGATATAGCCAAAGAGTGAGCTAAATGCTCTGCTAGCCGCGGTGGAATAGTCAGCCGACACCCGCACCTCTGCAATTACGCAAGGTTGATATTCACGCACTTCGAAATCCGGATAGCTGCGTAGAACTCGAAATTCCTGTCGCTGGGTCATGGCGATACTAGCGAACCTTTATCAAGACAGTATTTGAAAATCTTTCATTAATACCGCGCCCATTTTCATCAAATGTAATTGCTGTAATCAACGGCATCAGTAGCGCAGCGCGAATCAGAGATTGCACAGGCGTTGGAGACCCACCATCGGAATAGCGCACCACTTTCAGACCAACTAAGCGATGGCCAAAGGATGCTCCCCCGAATGCGACAAAGATTGCGTACTCGGCAAAGAGCAGAATGAGAACTGGGATGCGGGCATGAGGTACTCGATCAGTGAGACTGCCAGATCCTGCAAAGAAGCCGAGTGAGATGGCATAGCAGGCGAGCCAATCCAGGGTGATGCCCAGAAGTCTGCGGCCCTGGCTCACGCGTGGATACATGTCCTAAAGCCTACTGGCTCGGGCATCGGTTGCAGATGTGAGGTAATCGGTGGCGATGTAACACAGTTGTAACACCAAAATTATGACTTTTTTACTCTGGAGAACTAGCCTTCACTCCATCAGCGGTACTCAGAGCCGAGTGTGCTGGGCCATAAAGAGCCTTCAATGGGAGTAAATATGTTTAAGAATTCTGCAGAAATTTTTGCATACATCAAGAAGGAAGATGTGAAGCTTGTTGACGTTCGCTTCACAGATCTTCCAGGTATTCAGCATCACTTCAACGTTCCGATTGAATCATTCGATGAAGCTGTCTTCACAGATGGTTTGATGTTCGATGGTTCATCAATTCGCGGATTCCAATCAATCCATGAATCAGATATGAAGTTGCTCCCAGTACCAGAATCAGCATTCATTGACCCATTCCGTCTTGAGAAGACTCTCGTCATTATCTTCTCTGTTCACAATCCAACAGATAACACTCCTTATTCACGTGACCCACGTGGTGTTGTGAAGAAGGCTGTTGATTATTTGAAGTCAACAGGTATCGCAGATCAGGCTTTCTTTGCTCCAGAAGCAGAGTTCTACGTCTTTGATTCAGTTCGCTTTAAGACAGGTATGAACGAGTCTTACCATCACATCGATTCATATGAAGGTGCATGGAATACAGGCATCGTTGCAGATCCAGATGGAACACCTAACCGTGGTTATCGCACACGTATTAAGGGTGGTTACTTCCCTGTTTCTCCAACAGATCAATTCGCAGACCTTCGCGATGAAATGGTGATGGAACTTGGTCGCGCAGGACTTCTTGTCGAGCGTTCACACCACGAAGTGGGAACAGCTGGTCAGATGGAGATCAATTACCGATTCACTGACATTCTCTCTGCAGGCGATGAATTGATGAAGTTTAAATACATCATTCGTAACGTTGCATGGGAAGGCGGAAAGACTGCAACATTTATGCCAAAGCCACTCTTCGGAGATAACGGTTCGGGCATGCACGTTCACCAGTCACTCTGGAAAGATGGCAAGCCACTCTTCTTCGAAGCCGGAACATATGGCGATCTTTCAGATATGGCACGTTGGTATATCGGCGGACTTCTCAAGCACGCACCATCACTTCTTGCATTTACAAACCCAACAGTGAACTCATACCGTCGTTTGGTTCCAGGATATGAAGCACCAGTAAACCTTGTGTACTCAGCTCGTAACCGTTCAGCATGTATCCGTATTCCAATTACAGGTACATCACCAAAGGCAAAGCGCATCGAGTTCCGTTGCCCAGATCCATCATCACTCGCATTTGCAGCAATGCTTATGGCCGGTATCGATGGAATCGTAAATAAGATCGAGCCACCTGCTCCAGTAGATAAGGATCTCTACGAACTAGAAGGTGCAGAAGCTGCAGCTATTCCTCAAGTTCCAGGTTCACTTGATGCCGTTCTCGATTCACTTGAGAAGGATCATGCATTCCTTACACAGGGTGGAGTCTTCACCGAAGACCTCATCGCAACATGGATTGAATGGAAGCGTAAGAATGAAGTTGATTACGTGCGACTACGTCCACATCCAGCTGAGTTCGAGCTTTACTACGACATCTAAAGAGAATTAATAGTTTTGGCCCTCGAGAAATCGGGGGCCATTACTATTTCTACATGATTTCTGAAGTCCTGACCTTTATATTCTTTATATTGATTGGGCTTGAAATTCGAGAAGGTCTCGAGCGACCGAAACAAGTAATACTTCCAGCACTCTGTGCTTTAGGTGGAATGGTTCTCCCCGCGATTATTTTCACAGTACTTGCCAGTGGATCAAGTGCCTGGGCAGTTGCCATGCCTACCGATGTTGCACTCGCAATAGGCGCTCTCAGTATTTTAGGCAAGCGCGTTAATCCAGCTGTCAGACTCTTTCTCCTTACCTTAGCTGTCGCTGATGATTTCTTCTCTCTCGCTGTCATTGGAATCTTCTTTCGTCAAGACCTGCATCTTGCAAGTGCCATCTACACACTTGGGGCTGCGGCTATTGGGTTCATGCTTCCAAAGCGCGAGGTTTTGATTAAATACCTCTCCCCGGTTGCGACCTTTGCCATCATCCCGATCTACATATTTATCAATCTACTTACCAAATTGGATTTCTCTGTTTCTACCGAGAAGATTTCTGTGGCGGTTGTGGCTGCACGTGTTATTGGCAAAGTGGTTGGTATTTCATTAGTCGCGTATCTGGCTACTCGATTTACGCAGCTAAGATTGCCGCAGTCACTTGATCTCAAAGAAGTTGTAGGTATTGGTTTCCTTGCGGGAATGGGGCTAACAGTCTCTATCGTTATCGCTGAAATTACTTTGCACACAGATTCTGAACTCGCTCAAGTTCGCATGGGGCTCTTCTTCGCAGCCCTTATCTCTGGTGCACTTGGTCTTGTATGGCTTAAGCGTTTTCCTGCTTCGTTACAGTAGTTCTCGCCACGAAGTAGTAACCAATAAATCCGACTACTAGCGCAAAGAAAACACCTAAGTTTGCATATGCCCACGGGCCTTCTTTGCCACCCATCACGCCAAGGAAATATCCTTGCCAAGAGAGCCAACTTGCAAATGAGTTGGTGACAAATCCCCAACCAATAATTGTTCCTATGACGAGTACCGAAATCGTTCCCATATTCCATGATCCATATCGGCCAGAAACGCTATAGAGATCACCTTCGTGATACTTCTTGCGCATCAGAACATCGGTCACAAAGATTGCAGACCAGGTAGCAATAGGAACTCCAAGAGTGATTAGGAAACCCTGGAAAGGAAAGAAGAAGTCATCGGCAACCCAAACAAAATAGATGGTGCCAACAAGCATTAACACCGCATCAATAGATGCTGCAACGTGGCGCTTGACTGGTAATCCGATAGAAATGAGAGTCAGTCCTGAGGAATAAAGATCAAGGATTGCTCCCCCGACCAGTCCGAGGATTGCAACAAGTGCAAAAATAACTAGGTACCAGGTAGGCAAGATTGTTGTCAGCGCACCAATTGGGTCCGTTGCAATCGCGCCTGATAGTTCCTTGCTGCTACCCGAAAGTGCTGCTCCATAGATAACCAAAATGATTGGCACGATGGATGCACCAAAGACTGTCCATCCAATAACGCTTTTGCTGGAAACAGTGCGCGGCAGGTAGCGCGAATAATCGGCTGCAGAGTTAACCCAACCCAGGCCGATACCAGTTGCTCCAAAGATGAGCGCACCAATAAATCCTTGGGCGCTTCCGGATTTCATGGATGTAATCTGGCTCCAATTCACATGTGAAATTGTCAAAGCAATATAAATAAGAGTCATCACGATTGTGATTGAAGTCAGATACTTCTGAAGTTTCATAATCACTTCAAATCCCAGTACTCCGGCAGAGACCGTAAGAGCTACAGATATTTGTTCAATATGTCCGACGCGCATAAATACTGTTCCAGTTGCCAGAGTTGCAAGTGAAACAAGAACAGTCTCCCAGCCCACAAAGATGAGATAAGAGAGCGCACCAGGTATGAGATTTCCTTTAACACCAAATGATGCACGAGATAAGACCATCGTTGGCGCATTGGATTTCTTACCTGCGAGTGAACTTATTCCTACTAAGAGAAATGAAAGGACTGTTCCAAGAAGTGCGGCAAGGGTGGCCTGCCAAAATGAAATTCCGAAGCCAAGAAAAAAAGAGCCATACGAGAGCGCTAGAAGCGAAACGTTTGCACCACACCAGGGCCAGAATAAGGACGATGCCTTTCCTGAACGTTGATTCTCATCAATGACATTCGTGCCGTTCAGTTCTAGGTTCATAGCCCGCGAGGCTACGCTGTTTTAATCCCTGCCGCTGTATTGATAGTGTTCG
>RFSY01000055.1 GCA_009923805.1 Actinomycetota bacterium | reverse complement strand
TCGCATCGGCGTGAGTAAGTGAATCTGAGCCATGAACCTGTGCGTAATCTCGAACGCGACGTAACAACCTATTGGCAATTCTGGGAGTTCCACGAGATCTTCCCGCAATCTCTGCGACTGCTTTTTTATCGATAGCAAGTCCTAGTAGCGCTGCACTTCGGGTCACAACTTCTACTAACTCTGACTCTTCATAGAAATCTAAATGTGCAGTAAAACCAAAGCGATCTCGTAGTGGCGATGGAAGTAGCCCTGCTCTTGTAGTTGCACCAACTAAGGTAAATCGCGGAAGCTGCAGCGGGATCGCAGTGGCCCCTGGACCTTTCCCAACAACTACATCTACGCGGAAATCTTCCATAGCGAGGTATAGCAACTCTTCAGCCGGTCTAGGAAGACGGTGAATTTCATCGAGAAAGAAAATTTCGCCTTCAACAAGGGAGGAGAGAATTGCGGCCAAATCTCCTGCATGAGTAATGGCGGGACCACTTGTAATGCGAATTGGGGTCTGCATCTCTGAAGCAAGAATCATCGCAAGGGTTGTCTTGCCTAACCCTGGAGGTCCAGAGAGCAAAATGTGGTCCGCTGCAGATCCGCGTTTGCGAGCTGCAGTAAGTAATACATCTATCTGTTGGCGCACTCGATGTTGGCCAATGAAGTCGTTGAGTGTTTTAGGGCGCAGCGCATGTTCCACCGATGATTCCTCACCCAATGCATCAGGATTTACAACGCGATCTTCACTCATTATCCGCGACGTCCATTCTGTAACGTCTTCTTCAAAAGCTCAGAGAGGTCCACAGTTGCAGGATCAGTACCGTCTTCTGCATATCTTGCCAATACTGCATTAATAGCTGAATCAGAATCCTTTGCAGAGAAACCAAGTGAGACGAGAGCGGAAGTGAGTTGTTCGCGCCATAGCGGTTGGTGTGATTGCAAGCGCTCTGCTCCCCCGAAATCTGAAATTTTTCCTTTGAGTTCTAATATCAATCGTTGTGCACCTTTTCGACCAATGCCCGGAACCTTTTCAATCGCCTTGATATCTTCCTGGGCGATTGCGCGAGCAAGGGAATCAGGGGTGTGTGCACCCATAATTGCCAGAGCGACTTTCGGCCCAATGCCCGAAACTGTCTGTACTAATTCGAAAGTGGATCTACTTTCGTCATCGAGAAAACCAAAGAGAGTTAATGAATCTTCTCGAACAATAAGTGTGGTGAAGAGTTGAACGGATGCACCAAGATTTAGATTCGCACTGGTGGGGCCAGTAATGGAGACAGAAAGTCCGACTCCCCCAACTTCCACAATCGCTTTTTCCTGCGAGATGGAACGAACTATCCCGTTGAGAAGTGAAATCACTTCTTCACCAACTTAGCTAAACGTGATTTCTCAGCTTTCACTGCATCTTGAATTCTCGAATTCGCACCACCGCGCCAAATATGGCAGATAGCAAGAGCGAGAGCATCAGTTGCGTCAACTGGTTTAGGAATTACTTCTAAATTAAGTAACCGCTTGACCATCTCAGCAACCTGAACTTTATTTGCGCGACCTGAACCTGTAACAGCCGCCTTTACTTCAGAGGGTGTATGCATCATCACGGGCATATTTCGTCGGGCGGCTACAAGCAGGGCGATACCCGCTGCTTGCCCCGTGCCCATTACTGTGCGCACATTGTGTTGCGAGAAAACTCGTTCCACTGCCATCACATCTGGCTTATGCAAATCAATCCACTCTTCTAACTCTTTTTCCAACTGCATCAAGCGCTTCTCTAATGGCAGATCTGCAGCTGTAAGAATTACGCCAACGCCAACAAGGGTAAGTGGCTTTCCCACTGCTCCTTGGACTATTCCGATTCCACATCGGGTCAGCCCTGGGTCAAACCCTAAGACTCGTCGCTCTATCTGGCTCATAATTTCTAAGCCTATTCCGGTGATGCGACTACTTAGGAAAGGCTCGCCATGACCTCATCGGATACATCGAAATTCGAGTAGACATTCTGCACATCATCTAGCTCCTCGATTGCATCAATGAGTTCAAAAACTTTTGTTGCCCCAATTGCATCGAGTGGAATCTGCAATGAAGGTAAGAATGAAGAGTCTGCGGATTCGTAGTCAATTCCCGCAGCTTGCAGTGCGGTACGTGCGGCCACTAAATCACTAGCTTCACACACTACTTCGAAAGATTCCCCTAGATCATTTACCTCTTCAACGCCGGCATCCAATGCGGCTTCCAAGATTGAATCTTCGGTAGCACCGATAGCTTTGTTTACGATAATGACGCCTTTGCGATTAAAGAGATAGGAAACAGATCCAGGATCCGCCATGGTTCCACCATTGCGCGTGACTGCAACTCGAACCTCAGATGCTGCACGATTGCGATTATCAGATAAGCACTCAATCATGAGCGCCACACCGTTAGGTCCATAGCCCTCATACATAATTGTTTGCCAATCAGAGCCGCCAGATTCAAGCCCAGCGCCGCGTTTAACTGCGCGTTCAATATTATCTGCCGGCATGGAATTCTTCTTAGCCTTGGCAATTGCATCAAAGAGAGTTGGATTACCATCAACATCAGGCCCACCATTGCGAGAAGCAACCTCAATAGCCTTAATAAGTTTTGCAAAATTCTTAGCACGACGGCCATCAATGACGGCCTTCTTATGCTTTGTCGTTGCCCACTTGGAATGGCCTGACATTGTTCACACCTCAATCGCTTCCTTAGTATCGATGGGAGTGAACCCGCAATACTTTATCTGGTCCTACTTTATCGCCCTGTACAGATCTCTTCAAAAAAGTACCTGTGCACCGCAAGATCTGCCGTCAATTCTGGGTGGAAACTGGTCGCCAGAAGATTTCCCTGCCTGACCGCCACTGGATGCTCGGCTGCTGTTGAAAGAACTTCCACATCTGCGCCAATTTCTTCAACCCATGGCGCACGGATGAATACCGCATGCAGCAACGTGCCATTAAATGTCAGATCTGATTCGAATGAATCTACTTGTCGCCCAAATGCATTACGCCGAACGGTGACATCCAAACCACCAAAAGATTTCTGACCTTCGATGCCGTCGATAATGCGATCGGCTAGAAGAATCATTCCTGCACATGAGCCATATACGGGCATGCCCTCACGAATCTTCTTTTGAATAGAAGCAAAGAGATTAAAGTGCTCAGCTAATTTAATAATCGTCGTTGACTCTCCCCCAGGAAGAATCAGCGAATCGACACTTTCTAACTCTTCAACACGTCGAACTTCGGTTGCTTCGTAGCCACACGATTGTGACGCAGCGACATGTTCGCGAAAATCACCTTGTAGAGCTAAGACGCCAACCTTCATAGAGTTGTGAAGAATTACCAGCCACGTTCGGCAAGGCGATGAGGGGCAGGAATATCTGCGACATTGATTCCCACCATAGCTTCACCCAAACCCCGTGAGGCTTGCGCCAATACTTTCGCATCCTGATAGAACGTTGTCGCCTTCACACATGCAGCGGCGCGTTGCGCGGGATTTCCCGATTTAAAGATTCCAGAACCAATAAAGACTCCATCAGCGCCCATCTGCATCATTAGAGCTGCATCCGCTGGAGTTGCGATTCCACCAGCGGTAAAGAGAACAACTGGAAGCTTTCCAGTTTCGGCAACTTCCTTAACGAGGGCGTATGGCGCTTGTAGCTCTTTCGCTGCCACATAAAGCTCATCTTCACGAAGTGAAGAAAGTCTGCGAATCTCAGCCCCGATTGTGCGCATGTGCATCATGGCATTGGAGACATCGCCTGTTCCGGCTTCTCCCTTTGAACGGATCATTGCTGCACCTTCATTGATACGGCGAAGTGCCTCACCTAAATTTGTTGCACCACATACAAATGGAATCTTAAATTTCCACTTATCAATATGGTTTGTGTAGTCAGCTGGAGTTAGAACTTCTGACTCATCAATGTAATCAACATTAAGACTTTCAATAATTTGAGCTTCAACAAAGTGGCCAATACGAACCTTTGCCATTACTGGAATCTTCACAGCCGCTTGAATCTTTTCAATCATATCTGGGTCAGACATGCGCGCTACTCCACCTTGTGCGCGAATATCTGCAGGTACACGTTCCAGTGCCATGACTGCACAGGCACCCGCCTCTTCAGCAATCTTTGCTTGTTCAGCATTGACCACATCCATGATGACGCCGCCTTTAAGCATCTCTGCCATTCCGCGTTTAACGCGAGCGGTGCCAGTTGATTCAGTCATGTGTGTACTCCCAAAAAGTTATGTAAGGAAGGAGAGTCTACTTTGTTGCCGGAGGTGTCGCATCCGGGATTTTACGAGTAAAGACTGGGGCTCTATCGGTCAATGCAACCCAGATCTGCCCCTTTTCAAAGGCAATCTCGCGGCCATCTGCACCCTTCCACGTAGTTCCATTCTCCGCAGTTGGTCTCGACCACGTTGCTGCAAATGATTTGCCATTGCGCAAGATGTATCCACTTCCAGTTCCTACTGTTGCTGAATACGGTGTGATGCCGCCAACTTTATCCTTGTAGATTGAATCGGTAATTGAAACGTTTTGGATCACCAAGGTAGTCGGGCCGAGTTGTAACCCACTATCGGCAAGATCTGGTGTCTTTGCGTGATCTAAGAGCCAGCGTTTCTCACTTGCCGACCAGTGTGCATCATAAGAATTTGCTGGCCAAGAAATATGAACATCCGTGAGAGGAATTCCGCCAGCAGGTTCATCACCAAATTTCCAGCCCATCGCTTTAGATTGAGCAAGCGAAAGGCCCTTGGATGCAACAAAATCCATTAAGAGATCCGCACGTAGCACCATGGCATACGGAGAGATTCGCGCAGTATCAGTTGTGTAGATTGTTGAAGAGTGATTCTGCGCGCCTAAGTTCTCCAGATTAGCGGCACCGACAACTGGAAGCAGCTTCTTCTGCACGCCACTGTATGCAAATCCAACTCGACCATATTGAGCGAGTAGTTCAATATCGGAGATGCGAGCAGAGCGAACTGGTCCCACACGTGTCGGAATCTTTGAGGAGAACACTGCAGCAAGTCGCGTTAGCCCACCTTCGACTTGCTCGATATAGACAACGTCAGCATCCTCAAGACCAATCTGCGGATGCGCCATAGGAGTGTCATCAATTTTCACAACCAGCACCGGTCCATCTCCCCCAGTGCGTCCACTGATTGAATTGATTGGTTCCGATTTTTGAAATGCGAGATGCAATGAAATCCCTGATTGTGGATTGATCAGCGCTAGTGCAACAACGGCAAGTGAAACAGATGCAATCGATGCAACGAAAAGCTTCTTAAAGAACATCGCCTTCAAATTCATAAACGATCGGTTCTGGTGCATGACCGGCAAGGCGGAAAGTCTTAAATACCCATTTATTACGAACCATATGGGTGCGGTTAACAGATTCGACATGCATTGAAATCGCCATTTTGATCTTCTCTGTCAGATCTCGGAGTTCGTTGATTAACTCTTGCTCGTTAGATGTTGTGACGCCCTCGGCATTCTCCAGCAGAATTGCCAGTGCACCTGATAATCCAGTCTCTGCTTGAGATCTATTTCGCAAGTTTGCATCACGTGCTTGATGGGCTGCGAAGGTAAGGAGCATCGAGGATGCCGGATCAGATATTTCAGAGCGAGCGATTTCAATGGCGACAGCTGCCCGTCTTTGCAATAGGCCATCGAGATTTGCCCAACTTGTCTCAACCCGATGGTGCAATCGATCTAGTCGCGTTGCTGAGAAAGAGAGATACCAACCGAAGAGTGCAATCACAATTACAAGAATCAGATATCTAGTCATGAGCGCCTCCCAATGAATTTATTCCACGCTCGAGTATCAGAGGAGAGCGTAACTCCAGATCTACCCACCATAGCCATTTCATATACGTCATATATCTTCTCGGCAACAACATCCCAGTCAAAATTCTGCGCGTAGTCGCGCCTTTTCTTCGCCTTATCTACTCGCGATTCGGTATTTGTTAGGAGCGCAACAATTTTTCGAGCTAAATCGTGTGAATCCTCCGATGAAAAAAGCGTTCCGAATTGACCATGTGCAAGGAGAGAGTCGAAGGCTGGAATATCACTTGCCACAACAGATGCGCCGGCAGCAAGTGCCTCCGCAAGAATGATTCCGAAAGATTCACCGCCAGTATTGGGTGCGACATACACACCTACAGATGCCATGAAATTCGCTTTCTCTTCTTCAGAGATTCGTCCCAAGAACGTGAAGCGATTATGCAGCGAAGGTTCTACATCTTTCAGAAATGCTTCTGAGTCTCCTGGTCCTGCTACAAGTACTCGAACATCAGGCAAAGTTGAAATCATCTGCGGTAGAGCTGCCACAATAATTTCGAGTCCTTTACGAGGTTCTTCAAAGCGACCGATGAAACCAATGGTGTTCCCGGTCCATCTCGAGTCAATCACTGCGTGATCAAAGCGCTTTGCATAAATGCCGTTAGGAACCACAATCGCATCTGTATCCAGGTGTATCTGCAACGTTTCGCGGGCGGCTTCGCTCACCGCAATCCGCGCGGACAATTTTTCAATTACTGGCTCAAGAAATGGTGTAACAGCGAATGCAACGCGTTGCCGATTCGCGGCTGCGTGGAAAGTGCCAACCATCGGACCTTCTGCAGCCCAACAGGCAAGGAGCGAGATGGAAGGAATAGCCGGTTCATGTAAATGTAAAAGATCAAACTCTCCAGCGCTTATCCATTGCTTCACTCGATTAAAAGCAATCGGTCCAAAGAGGACTCTGGCAACGGCACCGTTATATGGAATAGCAATTGGCCTGCCTGCACTTGTCACATAATCAGGCAGAGTCGAATCATCAATAGCTGGCGCCAACACCGAAACGTGATGACCTTGTGCGATGAGGTATTGCGCTAAATCATCTATGTGGCTGCGCACTCCCCCGGGTGTATCCCAGCCATAAGGGCAGACGATTCCGATTCTTTTCTTAGTAAGCGGCATTACTCACGCTCCTTAAAATCTCCATCGACCCAAATTCTCTGCAACATATGCCAATCCTCTGGTGATTGCGCAATACCTCTTGCAAATAAATCAGCAGAAGCCTGCACAGTCTTCTGAATCCGCTCTGTTTCAGTTCCATCAATCGGCACGCGCACTTCATTAAACTCTATATGAATTCCTTGAGCAGTATAAGAGACATGTGCAACGACTAATGGAATGCCAGTCTTAATTGCCAGGAGCGCAGGACCTGCAGGCATTCTGGCTGGATGGTCGAAGAAATCAACATCAATTCCTGACTTCGACAAATCTCTATCAGCAACGAGTGCAATCAATCGTTTCTCTTTTGCTCTCCTAATCAAGGTGACAAATGACCTCGAATCCAAATCGAGAACCTCAAATCCCATAGAAGTTCTGTACTCAAGGAACCTATTAAATAACGCTTCGGGCTTGAGATGTTCGGCCACTGTCACCAGCGGAATTCCGATTGAACAGAAATACGCGCCTGCATGATCCCAATTTCCCGAATGCGGCAGCGCTATTACTACTCCTCGCCCTTCTTTGACTGAGTCAATCAGTAAATGGCCGTTGGTCAGTGAGACGGTGGATTGAATTCGCTCTTGGGACCAATCTTGTATCCGAAAGGTGTCACACCAATAACGCAAGTAGGAACGCATTCCACGTTGCACCAAATCATCTAACTCTCTGGCACTTAATCCTGGCTTTACCCGACGAAGATTCTCACGAAGTCGCTTTACATCCCCACCATTTTTATTGGTGATGAGATCCGCAATCTTTCGAAAGAGCCCATATGCCATATTTTCTGGAAGAAACCTAACAATCCGCCAACCAGCAAAATAGGATAAGACAGATAGTTTCTCAATCACTTGCCTGCCAAACCTTTTCGAACGGTTGCTATTCGTTGTGCAACAGTGACGATTCCAAGAATGGCCAGTGTCCAAAAACCAATGGCAAGGACGTAAGGGATGCCAAGACCGTGCAATCCAATCGCAGTCAGTGCAATGACAACTCTCTCGGTTCTCTCGGCTAT
>RFSY01000054.1 GCA_009923805.1 Actinomycetota bacterium | reverse complement strand
AAGTGATGGTGTGACTGTACGTTCTTCGAGTTCTGGATCGAGAATGACCATTAATTCATAGTGACGCATACGTTAACCCGACCTCCTCTGGACTAAGACGGCCACGGCATTTCCGTGACAGGAGGGTTAATAATCCTGAGCCAAATACCCGGTGGGCAGCTGAATCAGGACGCTAAGGGTAACTCTCGGCTGTAGATAAGAGAAATTCGCTCGGAAATACGCGGGATTTTTGATGGCGGCGGGCTAGGCGAACTATCAGCAGGATCGAGGCTGCGATACGGATCAATGAAATCACTGAATACGCCACAACGGGTAGGCCAAAGTGAGCACCAGTTTCCAAGGCTAAGTGTTGCCAAATTGCAAGATGATATAAAAATTCGCATCCTTGCCAGAACCAAAAGATTCCAATGTCGCCTTTATCAATCAGCGCTATGACTGCAAGCGGTGTTAACCACAGAACATATTGTGGTGAATAAACTTTACTGACAGCCGTGATGATGACAAAGACAAAGATTGCAGTATGTGCAAGTGTTGGAACAGCTCGCAGTTGCAATAAGAAAATCGCTAGCGCAGTCATTCCTATTAGTACACAAAGAACCGATAGGTAATTCTGGTGGGTGAGATCTATTACTAAATTCGACAGGGCGTACCACATTGATCCCCAATCAGAACCGCGATGAAGGTTGAGTGAGTAAAAGCGCCACCAACCATCTGGCGTTGTCAGGTACACAGGTAGGTTGATGGCAAGAATCGTGAGTGCTGTGTAAGTGACATATTTGAGCAGATTCTTAATTTTGGCTTGGCGAAAGAGAATAATTGATATTGGTATCAGTAAAAATACTGGGAGAAACTTTGTAGAGATGGAAACTCCTAGCGCAAGTGCGCTGGCGACTTCTGCTTTGCGGTCAAACCAGTAAATTGCCAATAACATAGTTGCAATTGCCCAGAGATCCCAATTGATATAAAGCGATGCAACTGCAGCTGGCGCAAGAGGTAATAGGTAAGCAAAATCTGGTCTTAACTTAAAAGTAATAAGAGCTACGGCAATAAAAAGAAGTGCGAGTAAAATCGCGTTTCCATAAAAATAATTGTTGATGCCATGTGGAATAAGGATTGCACTGAGCCACATCACTGTTCCTTGTACTACTGGATACTCAACAGCGCTACTCCCACCGCTATATGCCCATTGGCCTTTATCTAAAGCTCTTTCACCATATAAGGCTGGGATATCTGAATAACAGGCATGTATATATTGCCCAGGTGATTGCCAACCTTCGGATGCGCAGTAATTAAATTTTGCAAAACTTACTAACGATGCACCTATGGCCAAGAGAATCAGAACGCGACTTGTAACGCGCATTAATTACTATCCTTTTTTCATTGATTGATGGCCACCGCTAGTCATGACAACCGGATCAAGTCCACCAATATTTGCAGGTGCCGGAAAACTCATCTCCGGTTCATCTTTTAGCGCACCTCTCATAAAGGCTGTCCAAATTCTCGCTGGGAAAGTTCCACCAGTAACTGAGGTGAGTCCGCCAATACCATTGAGTGATTCCGATGCGCTATCGCGAAAGAGTGCAACAGATGCGGCAAGTTGCGGCGTATATGCGCTAAACCATGCAGATGCATTTGATTGTGAAGTTCCGGTCTTTCCTGCAGCTGGGCGACCGAGTGCAAGAGCGGCAGAACCGGTTCCGCCGTTGACTACAGATTTAAGTGCATAGGTCAGATCAGCCATGACCTCTTTGCTAAATACTTCTTGTGTCTGTGCTTTGCCTTCGTAGAGCACACCTTTGTTAGGACCAGTTACAGAAGCCACTAAGTATGGTTTTGAATAAATACCTTGGGCTGCAAAAGTTGCGTAAGCATTGGCAACATCAATCACATGCGGACTTGCAACACCGAGAACAACTGAAGGGGTTGCAATCATTGCAACACTTTCGGGTATTCCAGCACGGCGAGCAACGTCGACAACTTTATCCATTCCCGCTTTCATTCCAAGTGGTACAAACACGGTATTGATCGAGTGTTGTGTTGCAGTCATAAGGTCGACTTGACCCCAACCTTCATCGCCGTAATTGGAAACTATGTACGGCTTACCTAAATCATCAAATGTTTGTGGTGAATCTCCATTCCACATAGAAGTAAGCGGAATTCCTGCTTCAAGTGCAGCGACCAATGCAAACGGCTTAAAGGTAGAGCCGGCTAGTGCAATTGACTGTGTCGCATCGTTAAGTTGGCGAAGCACATAATCTTTTCCACCATACATCGCAACTATTTCACCTGTTCCAGGTCTAATCGCAACGAGGGCGGTGTGAAGATTTTCTGGTGCGCCCTTCGGTGTCAATTTGTTGATTGCATCAATGGCAGATTGTTGCGAACGCTGATCCAGGGTTGTTTTAATGACATATCCGCCGACAAGTAATTGTTCTTGCGTGTAGCCAACTTTGGATAACTCTTTCTGCACTGCATCGATGATGTAACCCTTAGGTCCGCTGAGTTGTCCTGAAGTAGTGCGCGGTGAAACGACCGGCAACTTCGCATTGTTGGCTTCAGCTTCTGTAATCCACTTGTTATCAAGCATTCCTTGAATCACGTAGTGGAATCGATTCTCTAATCGTGCGGCATTTTCTTTCGATAGCGATGGATCGTAATAACCAGGAGATCGCAAAATACTTGCGATAACCGCGGATTGGGAAACGGTTAATTGATTAGCGTTGCGGTTGAAATATTGCTGCGCGGCAGTTTGTACACCATAGGAACCTCGGCCAAAGTAAATAGTGTTGAGGTAATTTTCAAGAATGAGATCTTTGGAAAGCGCATTTTCAAGTTTGAGCGAAATGACAAGTTCTTTGATCTTTCGTTGAACTGTCCGGCTTGGCGTAAGAAAGGCAGTCTTTGCATATTGCTGTGTAATCGTTGATCCACCTTCGCCATTGAGCGAGCCAGATTTTAAATTGTTCAGTAAGGCGCGGGCAATACCGCTTGGGCTAAATGCTTTATTTGAATAGAAATTTCTATCTTCAGCCGCCATCACTGCATAGCGAAGTCTGAGTGGAATTTTTGCCAGTGGAAGAATCTGTCTGTTCTGTGTTCCGACTCGGCCGATTTCAGATCCATTTGAATATTGAATTATTGTTGACTGGCTATTTACATATGCATTGGGATCTGGAATAGAGACGGTAAACCAGGCGAAGGCAAAGAGAGTTGCGCCCGCGACAAAACCAAAGCCGGCGAGGAATATTCCGGCTCTTATTAATTTGGTTTTGATCATTTGCCTAGATTACTAGGTAACTACGCTCACTTCAGCGAAGCGAAGTCTTCATCTTCCAAAGTTCGTTGTTTGCGAGGCGCTTTACGCTCGCGTCCATCGCCTAGTAAGTAGGTGGAGCAGAGGTGATTCCATGAACAGTCGCGGCATACTTCAACAACATAGACAGCGAATTCACCAAATTCATTCTCCATCTCTAGTAATTCTTCGCCGTTCTTAATGCGACCTGAGAACTGTCCGAGTTGATCTCCAAATGTGTATCGCAACTCAACGAGTGAATCTTTTTTGCAGACGGGGCAATTACGTCCTGCTTTTTCTCCGTGGTACTTAGCGGCACGGATTAAATATGGGTCTGCATCGCATGCATCAACGACTCCACGGAAGAGCGCGAGCAAAGTCGCACGCTTATCAAGTGAATAATCGATGAACCCTCGCTTAGTTTTCATAGCAGGAGAAGAATAATCCCCTTTCTTTAACTACGCTTGCTATATGACTTTCTGGGAACTAATCCGCGATAGAAAGCTGCTGCGTTTACTTCGAGTGCGCTGGTCTGGCCAAATAACTGATGGTTTGTTTCAAAGCGCCCTTGCTTCCTTCGTACTTTTTTCACCAGAACGTCAAGCAAGTGCTGTTAACGCTGCCGTTGCATTTGCAGTCGTGCTACTTCCATATTCCATCATCGGACCATTTGTTGGAACAGTCCTCGATCGTTTTTCTCGTCAGCGCGCAATCGTTCTTGCCAACTTCACGCGAGCCATAACACTTGTTGTCATTGCCTTCCTTATGTTTAAAGGATTCACTGGGGTTGAAATAACGGTCTTTGTTCTTATCGCATTTGGGGTTAACAGATTGATTCTTGCTGGTCTCTCTGCAGGAATCCCATTAATGACAACTCCGCAATCTCTTATTTCTGCAAATGCACTTGCAGTAACTGGTGGATCTGTCTGGGTTGTCATCGGTGGCGGATTGGGATTGGCACTTCGCCGCTTTATTGATCTCAGCACCAGCGCAGATCACGCCGATGCCTTCTTAATCTTGGTTGCCTCCGCTGGTTTCTTCATCACCGCACTTCTTGCGACTTTGCTCCATAAAACAGAGATTGGCCCTCGTCCGCACGAAATAGTTAAAGGAAGTTTCACGCAAGGCTTCAGAGAGATGCGTGATGGTTTTGTATTTCTTGAAAACCATCCAGATGCCGCTCGTGGAATTGCCGCAACTGCAATCCACCGCGGTGGATTAACTGCGTTGACTTTGACTGCGTTACTGCTTGAGAGAAATACCTTTAACAATCCAGCTGATAGCGAGGCAGGGTTAGCAGGTTTAAGTGTGACACTTTCTATCGCGGCGACTGGATTTATCATCGGTGCTTTGATTGCACCTTATGGAGTTGCTCGCGTTGGCCGACATCGCTTTATGAGACTTGCAATATCAGCTGCAAGTATCAGTGCGCTAATCCTAGTTATCGATAGGACTCCAACGCTATTGGCACTCACAGCATTCTTTACCGCTTTATGTGGGCAGAGTGTGAAAGTTACAAATGATGCACTTGTTCAATCAAAGATTGATGACTTCTACCGAGGCCGCGTCTTTTCTGTCTACGACGTTGTAGTCAATGCCGCAATTGTTACTGGAGCACTCGTTGCTGCTTGGGTGCTACCAATCTCTGGAGATTCGTGGTTACTTCCATTATTGGTTGCAATCTCTTGGGCCCTCGTTGCGGTGGTTCTTCTTCGCCCAGGAAAGTTCTTTCTTAAGGATGTCGCCTAGCTTTCCACCATTGAAGAAGTTCTTGTGTGGCGCGTTCTTCACCTAAAGGCCCATGTTCCATGCGAAGTTCCATAAGAAAATCCAGTGCTTTGCCTACATCTGCAGATGGTTTGAGTGCAAGCAATTGCATTACTTGTGCGCCATCTAGATCAGGGCGAATCTTTGAAAGCTCCTCTTCCTCTTCCAACTTTGCAATCCGTGCTTCTAAGCTGTCATATGTACGAGCAAGTCGGTCGGCTTTTTTGGCATTGCGAGTTGTGCAATCTGCTCTGGTTAAAACGTGTAAATGTGTAAGTAATTCACCGGCATCGCGAACATAACGTCGCACCGCAGAATCGGTCCATTCCCCGTCGCCATAGCCATGGAATCGCAGATGCAGGGCGACAAGAGTTTCCACTGCATCGATAGTTTCATTATCGAAGCGGAGCGCTTTCATCCGCGTCTTTGCTAAGCGCGCACCAACAACTTCGTGATGATGGAAAGAGACGCCACCGCCTTCAATTAAATTACGAGTCTTTGGTTTTCCAATATCGTGCAGGAGCGCAGCTAGTCGGCTCACAAGATTGGGGCCACCTAAGCGCTCTTCCTGCGAAATGGCTTGCTCTAGAACGGTAATGGAATGCTCGTACACATCTTTATGGTGATGATGTTCATCTACCTCTAAGCGCAATTTTGGAATTTCAGGCAAGACAAGTTCTGCTAACCCGGTATCAACCAGAATTGTTATTCCTAATCGTGGCTTTGCAGACATTAACATCTTTACAAATTCATCACGAATACGTTCTGCAGAGATGATTGAAATGCGTCCAGCCATTGAATTCATTGCAGCTAAAACATCAGGATGAATATCAAAATCGAGTTGGCTTGCAAAACGTGCAGCACGCATCATTCGAAGTGGATCATCTGAAAAAGATTGCTCGGCACTTGCTGGTGTGCGTAAGACTTTCTTCTTTAAATCTTCTAGTCCACCAAATGGATCGATAAATTCTGGTTGTGTTGTTGTTAATTCCAGCGCCATAGAGTTGACGGTGAAATCACGTCGCGAGAGATCGCCTTCAATGGTGTCACCAAATTCCACATCCGGATTTCTAGAATTCTCTTCATATTTTTCAGAGCGATACGTTGTAACTTCAACAGTTGTATCGCCAAGTTTTGCAGCAATCGTTCCAAATGCAATTCCGGTATCCCAAACGTTATCTGCCCACGATTTAAGAATCTTCTTTGTTTCATGCGGATGCGCATCAGTTGTGAAATCTAAATCATTGCCAAGGCGTCCGATGATTGCATCGCGCACAGGTCCGCCAACTAGCGCCAGGCGAAAACCTTTCTCTTGAAAGGCTTGAGCCAGCGATGATGCGAGCGGTGCTGCGGTGATGAGCGATTGAATGGCTAATTCGCCAGCCGCCCCCAAATTGCTCTTCTCTGCGCTCACAATAGATAAGCGTAGTCGCGTACTCTTCTCTTATGACCCCGGCACCTGGTGCGGGCAGCGAAGGTACGAAAAAGAAACGCAGGCGCAGGCGCCCTGCTAATCGCTCCCCACAAAATCAAGATTCGACCACCCCAACAAACCCTGTGCAACAGCGCGCAAAAAAACCACCTACCAAAGTTCCCTACGCCAAGCGAGTAGATGAAGTCAGTGCAGGCGGTCTTGTAGTTGATCGCACAGGCAAGCTCGGACTTCTCATCGGCCGTCGCGATTTAAAGGACGCCACAGGACAAAGAATTCTCTGGTCACTTCCTAAAGGACATATCGAAGAAGGTGAATCTCCGGAAGAGGCCGCGCTTCGCGAAGTACAAGAAGAGACCGGAATAGTTTCAGTAATAGAGAAGTCACTTGGTGTTATTGATTTTTGGTTTATGGCTGGTGGAAAGCGAATCCACAAAACAGTGCATCATTATCGATTCCGTGAAAATGGCGGCCTTCTTGCGGCCCAAGAAAGTGAAGTCGATGAAGTCGCTTGGTTTCCATTGGGTGAAATTGTTGAACGTTTAGCATATCCAGATGAGAAGAAATTAATTGCCCGAACTAGCGCCGCGGAAGAGATGGCAGCGCTATGAAGAAGATTGTGATTTCCCTTCTTGCTCTCACTTTTTTCACACTGCCTCAAGCGCAGGCAGAAACCCCTGTTGTAAGAATTACCGATCAGCCACATATGAATTTCGATGGCACTTTTCGCAATAACGAATTAGCGACTCTTATTCTGCCCGACCAAAAATTAGGGAGATTAGTTTTTAACACTTCTGCCCTTAAGAAAACGTGGGTCATTGATCCTGAACTTATTGATGAAATTGCAACTATGGCTGGTGGGTACACAATAAATGGTAAGAAGGATGACGCTGGACAACTTGCTGCACAAAAATGGTTAGCGCAACTTAAATATGCCTCTGCAAATAATCCTGTCATCGCACTTCCATATGGAAACCCAGATCAACTTCTTGCAAAACGATTAGCGCCCAGTGAACTTCGTTTCTACTCCACTTATGGAAAAGAGCGGTTAGAAGCACAATTAGGAAGAATTGTTACAACTGAAAACGGCTGGGGTAAAGGAGTTTCTCGCCTCAGTTATCAATTTAGAGCTGCTTATTCACATCACCGCCAACAAATAACAGGGCTTTCAACACTTTCTGGCGCACAGGAAATTATTGATCTACGTGCCCGTCTTGCAATCGTTCTGAACCCGGCGCTGAATAAGGAAGATCGCGCATATTTTTCTTACGCATCTGAAATAGCGACCCAGAAGGCTCTTAAGAAATTAAGGGTAGTTACAGGCAGATATCAATTGACCTCAACCACATCCAAGGTTCCCGTCACTTTAGTTAATGAATTTGATACAGCAACCATCCTCAACCTTTCACTTATTCCGATGAACTCAAGGATGCAGATTCAGAATGTAAATAACATTAAGTTGGCAGCTAAATCTCGCCTGCAGCTCAACCTTGAAGTCACCGCTGTTGCACCCGGTTCAACGCTAGTTTTGGCACAATTTATGAATAGCAAAGGAAAT
>RFSY01000053.1 GCA_009923805.1 Actinomycetota bacterium | reverse complement strand
CGACCAACGCGCACAGGTGCTTGATGCCAGGCGGCGATATATGCCATCTCAATTCCAAAGACTCCATCAAGACGTTGCATGACCTCGATTGCAATCGATGGGAATGAATCGCAGGCAGCGGGCTGGAGTTCAGATAAATCGGCTACTGGCACAAGCGGAACTACATGGATTTCAAATGGATAGCGAGATGCATAAGGGGTGTAGGCAACCCAATGTTCATTGCGGGCGATGATGCGAACGCCATCGCGTAATTCGCGGGCTACAACGTCATCAAAGAGCACTCGCCCAGTTTTTGCGTGATGCACTTTGGCAACTTCTAACATCTTCATAACCCGTGGCGGAAGATATGAATATGCATATATCTGCCCGTGAGGATGGGCGAGTGTTACACCGATTTCCTCGCCACGATTTTCAAAGGGTGCAATATGTTCAATAAAAGGTAGCTGTGAAAGTTCGCGGGTGCGATCGCGCCATGCTTCAAGCAAGGTGCGAACTCGCGCAGGTGAAAGTGATTTAAATCCACCACCGTGGTCTGCGGTAAAACAAATGACTTCACATTTTCCTGCAGCCGCGCCTTCATCGGTATCTGCGCCCACTAAATCAGGGAGTGCGAAATCTCCATTGGGTGGTCGAAGCGAAGGAGAGCGGTTATCAAAAACAACAACTTCAAAATCATTTTCTGGAATTTCAGTAAGTAAATCACCAGTCGTTGGGCACAATGGACAGAGTTCTTTGGGAGGCAAGAAGATGCGAGTCTGGCGATGAGCTGCCATGGCAACCCATTCGTTTACGAGTGGATCAAGGCGCAGTTCGCCGATTCCTGGTTGATCTTCTTGGGGCCGCTGATCTACAACTGTGCGAGTTTGTCCTGCAGTGTCGTAATAGCGGATGGTGCGCCCATCGTTCATGGTGCGGCTTGTGCGCACTACGCCTGCAGATAGTTCAACAATCTCATCCATAGTGGAGTTACTCTATCGTGAGAGTTTAATTCTTAATCTGATTACGGCAGCCATCAGTTGCAGGTTTCACCTGAGGTTTCTTCGCCACAACGGGGGGAGGTGTTGGACCCTGTGCAATTGTGAGATCAAGAGGCAGCTTTACTTCAGCATGAGTTCCAGATTCATCCTTAAATCCAACGTTGCCAAACCAAGTCCCTGCAGGAAGTCCAGCAATAGATAGTTTCCATGACCCGCTAGTTTCACGGAGAACTGTTTGAACGACTGTTGGCTTTACTGTATTTGCAGAAGTGAAATAGTACTTAACGCTACCGGTTACTACCGGTGAATTATCAGGTCGCTTCACCTCTACAGAAATAACGGCGTTTTTATTGGTGGTACTAGCAAAGACTGAAGTTATCGTAATTGTTGAGGTCTCGCCCTGAGGCATCTCATCTGCAGGATCTGGTGACCATGACCCAGTCAGCAGAGTTTGAAATTTTTCAGTGCCACCAGCAAATACATTGAGATCTAATCGTGATCCAGGAACTCCATATTTAGGTGCGATTCCACATGATGTGTATTGCCAGAGCGTCCAATTCGCAGAACATTGTGAGTTAGTCCATGAATGAACAAAGCACCCACCGGGCTTCACATTTGGCTTAGCACCTGGCTTAGCAGGATCTATCGCGTACTGGGCAATCCACAAAGGGTATGTAGATAGCTCTTTATCTCGTACTAGCGAAGTCTCAAGAAAATGGGGAGAGGAGTAGATAAATGGGGTACGAGCTGTCTTGGTCTTAAGTGTTTGTAGAAATGTCTTGCTCCATAAAGTGGCGAGAGTGCGAGTGGCATATTTCTTGCAGACACCAGTTGAGCTTTTGAGAACACAATTATTCTCTAAGTCCAGTGCGTATGGCAGATCGAGATTGTTGTAACCCCCTACCGCACTAATGCGCCAAATTGCTTTCTGCGCTTGCACTCTGGCATCGCGAGTAATTGCTGATGCGGTACTGACATTTGGCAAGATTGCGTAGTGATAAAAACCGGTATAAATCCCTGCAGCTTGTGCTGCCATTCGATCGCTCTTATAAAACCTCGCTGATAGTAAGTCGGCATCATCGCGCGTATCTGATGCCTTAATCATCACGAAACCGATTCCAGCATCGTGCATTTTCTGAAAATCAATCGCTTTATCGTTGGGATGTTGCCATCTGCTGATATCGGCGCCATGAATTCTTGCGCCAGGTCCAACTAGATTCAAATCTTGAGCTTTCGCTTGCACTGTTTGAAATGAGAGAGATAGAAAGGTCAGTGCCGAAAGGAGTGTAAAAAACTTTCTCACTTCTCGACCACAACAATGGATTGAGCAAAAATATCAAAGATTGCTCCTTGTAAGAGAGATCTATGTCGCAGGCGAGCTTCTTGGTAATCATGGCCAGTTGCCAACTTATTGCTATCACTAAAATCTAGAGTGAGTCTGCCATTTTCAAATGATTCAAGGCGCGCATCAAAATAGGCTATCCAGACAATGCGGTCTCTGGATTCAACAAGATCTAGGACTTCATTCCAGCGCAGGCGCAGTTCAGTAAGAGTGAGTTCTGCAGCCATGCGCAGACTTTACCGCAAAGTGTTTAATGTCTTGGCGCACCGAGCCATTTGAAATAAACACCGGCTAAGACAACTCGTAAATTTCGTCGTCGATCTGGGGTGATTGAGAGGTGCTGTGCAATGCGAGCGACGATTTGTTCTACCGATTTTTCTGAGACAAATCGCACTTTTGCTATCTCTGAGTTGCTCAAGCCCAAGGCAACAAGTCGAAGAGTTTCAATTTGGATATCAGTGAGTTCGCTCAATATTGAGATAAATGAGTTTTCTGGAATTGAGGTGTGAATATTGATCCACTTCATTGCAGAGCCATCCTTAGCTGCAGCAATACTCTCGATGAGTGCATAGGTAATAATTGAGAGATCTGAGACTGAACGTTTCAGAATGATTTTTGTGCCATGGGGAATATTCTTTTCAAGAAGACCAAAGAGCCTTAAATCAGGGCATGATGTTGTGATAACAATCCCCAGTTCGGGTTCTTGTCTACGCAATCTCTGCAAAAGACCTACTGCTTCTTCACCAGAGAATTGCAAATCAATCAGAACAGCTTCTGGTTCAAGTGAGCGAAAGAGGTTTTCTGCAACCAACATATTTGAAGCTTCTCCAACGACATTCACGCTATGCAAGCGAAGTGAGGCGGCCATCGTGGCAAGCTCAAAGGCATCATCGTTAATTAATAGAACACGTGCTGCTTGCGACAGCGTCTTTGGCATACCTTAAGAGTAAGACAGGGTTACCCATATCCCTAGCGATTACCTGAGGCAATATTTCGATTCCAGAGGGGGCCATCCCCAGGGGTGAAGTTTTACGCTTCGAATTTATAACCTAATCCACGGATAGTTTGAATCAAGACTGGATTCGCTGGATCATCTTCAATCTTTGAGCGTAAACGCTTGATGTGAACATCCAAAGTCTTGGTATCACCGTAGTAATCGCCACCCCATACGCGATCGATGAGTTGGCCGCGCGTTAGCACTCGACCTGAATTACGCATCAAAAATTCCAGGAGTTCAAATTCTTTCAGCGGGAGGTTGATGAGTATTTCATTGACTTTCACTTGGTGACGCTCGATATCCATACGAATACGACCGGCTGCATGAATCGAACTTCCCTCATTGCTCTGTGAATCATCCGGAATTCCGCGTCGCAGAACTGCCTTAATTCTGGCAACTAATTCACGAGAAGAATATGGCTTTGTCACATAGTCATCTGCACCTAACTCAAGACCTACGACCTTATCGACTTCAGAATCTTTTGCAGTGAGCATGATGATGGGCACCATAGATGTTGTGCGAATAGAACGGCAGACATCGATGCCAGAGATTTCCGGAATCATCAAGTCGAGTAATACGAGATCAAAGGAACTATTCTTAAAGAGTTCCAGTGCTGTGCGACCATCTGCTGCAACGTCGCATTCGTATCCCTCTTTGCCAAGTAGAAATGCGATCGCCTCCGAGAAAGAAGTCTCATCTTCAACGATAAGAATTTTTGTCATTCTGAACTGCCCCCTGTTGATATGAAAATTGGTAAGCGAAGTGCGAATGAGGAGCCAACGTTGGGAGAGCTCCACACTTTTACTTCACCGCCATGCTTGGATGCGACGTGCTTGACAATGGAGAGACCGAGGCCAGTTCCACCGGTTTCACGGGAACGTGCAGGATCTACTCTGTAGAAACGTTCAAAAATTCGGTCTTGCTCACCTTCAGGTATGCCTATTCCCTGATCCGCCACGATGATTTCAACAATGCCATCACTGATGGTTGAGGAGACTGAAACCTTGGTGTTCTCTGGAGAGTAGTTGATGGCATTTTCCAGCAAGTTAGTGAGCGCCATGATGAGTTGTTCGCCATCGCCCAGCACAATCACATCGGGGAGTTCGGTGGTTGTTACAGAAATCCCTTTGGATTCGGATGTTGTTTTTACCAAGTCAATTGCTTCATTAATTAATTCGGCAACAGAGTTTTCATTTGCAACCATGAGTGGATCTGAATCTTGTAGCCGCGAAAGATTGATAATCTCTTGAACTAAATCTGTGAGTCGCTTTGCTTCCAACTGCATTCGAGTAGCAAATTTGATGACAGAATCCGGTTCGTCGGCGGCAGATAGGACTGCTTCACTCAGAAGTGATAACGCACCGATAGGAGTCTTTAATTCGTGTGAAATATTTGCAACAAAGTCGCGGCGAACTTCATGAACGCGCTCAGCTTCACTTTCATCGCTGAGCAGCACAACGATATTGTCGAGCTCGGCAATATAAATAGCTCTGACGGTTAGTTCTCGCAAGCCTTCACCTATTGGTCCACGTGGGATCTCGACTTTCCCAAGATGAGTCTGATGTGTGCGTCGTACAACTCGAATGAGAGCAACAAGCTCGGGGCTATTGATGCGATTCTCTTTGAGAATGTTAAGTGTTTCGACTCCTTCAGTTGCGAAGAGAATTACTTCACCTGGGGCTACAAGAAGGGCATCCTGATCTAATTGTGAAAGTACGTTGAAAAATGCGGGTGATATTTCAGTAGATTCACTCAACTCTTCATGACGACGCCACATACGGGTAGCCTAACTGCTCGTTAGGACAGTTTACCGTCCGTTTACCTTTACGCATTGCGTTATTCACCGACTGCGCCTAAATTCACCTCCATGGCACTCATCCGTTCAGTATTCCAAGACGAGCTCGATGGGGTCTCGCAATCACTTGTTGATCTCTCCAATATGGTTTCCGAATCAATTAAGAAGGCTACCCACGCTCTTCTTGAAAGTGACCTCAAAGGTGCAGAAGAAGTAATTACCTCAGATGAAAAAATTGATGCAAACCAGCATGAATTAGATTCGCGAATCATTGACATCATTGCACGCCAACAACCTGTTGCATCAGATCTAAGAGCGCTGGTTACCGCCCTGCGTATGAGCGCTGATTTAGAGCGGATGGGAGATCTTTCGCACCACATCGCAAAGGTTGCTCGACTACGCCATCCAGCAAATGCTATCCCTGCAGAGCTGCGCGATTTGGTTAACCATATGGGAACTGTGGCAGAAAACATTTCACGCAAAATAGCAGTGGTGATTGAAACTCGCGATACAGCTATGGCGTTGCAGGTTGAAAAAGATGATGATGAAATGGATAAGTTACACCGTCAACTTATCGGATCCTTGACCGATGCAACATGGACCCACGGAGTTGAATCCGCAATCGACATCACACTCCTTGGTCGCTACTACGAACGATTTGCTGACCACGCGGTCTCTGTCTCTCGTCGAGTTTATTTCTTAGTGACCGGAACCTTCGCTTCCTAACCTCAGGTGAACCAGACCAAATGGCTTTTCCGCATTTGAGAGGTGTGAGCGCTTAATCTCGTTAGACTGCGCAGCGTGAGACTCGGTGTATTAGATGTTGGTTCAAATACTATTCATCTTCAGGTAGTTGATGCCCACCTTGGTGCACCACCAATTCCAAACTCTTCGCATAAATCCATCATTCGCTTAACTGAATACCTTGATGAAGCTGGTGCGATTACCCAAATCGGAATAGATAGAATAACTGAATCGATTCTCACGAATATGGCTAACGCCGCACATCTTAATATTGATGAACTGCTTGCATTTGCGACATCTGCAATACGAGAAGCTGAAAACTCTGATGCTGTTATTGCCCATGTGAATAAGGAATGCGGAATTGATTTACAGGTTCTTAGCGGTGATGAAGAAGCGCGTTTTACATTTCTCGCAGCACGCCGTTGGCTTGGCTGGTCATCCGGTGATTTACTCGTCTTGGATATCGGTGGTGGCTCACTTGAGATTGCACGAGGTCCAGATGAAGATCCTGCATTTAAAACATCCATTCAATTAGGTGCTGGTCGACTTACTAGAAAATTCCTCAAAGGCGATCCGTACTCTGCTAAATCATTAAAGTCATTAGAAGAGTATCTGGAAGAAGAAATTTCACCTTTGGCAGATTCACTGGCGAGCTATGAAAAAGATATTGCCTCTGGCACAAGTAAGACCTTTAGAACTTTGGCAAAAATTTCACAGAATTTATATCCGAAATTTGGTCAGCATCTAACGTTGAACGCACTCAATGAGATGGTGCCAGAACTACAGTCACTCGATCTTGAATCTCGCAAGAAACTTTCCGCAATATCTGCCGAGCGTGCTCCACAAATAGTTGCAGGTGCGATGGTGGCAAGACAGTTAATGAAGACGCTTTCTCTGCGTGAAGTTCAGATCTGTCCGTGGGCGCTGCGTGAAGGAATTGTCCTGCATCGCCTCGATTGGATTGAGCGCTAGCCAGAGATGCTTAGGTAATCCAGCCCCACGATTTCACCATGCAGTCGGTGAACAATCCAGGCATCGCCAGGTTCTAACTTGATGAGGTCCTTATTCTTTAACTTTGTATTCAGGATGCCGCGTACCATTGTTGGAATCACCGGATTATGGCTACAGATCAGAATATTTTTCTCATCCTGCTTAACCGCGTTGGCAAAAGAGATTGAGCGTTCTGGGTCTTCATTGAACGTCTCTTCATTCAAGCTTGGAACTTCGGTGATAGTGAGCCCGCGTAGATGAGCCAGTGGAGTCACGGTCTGCACGCAACGGGTGTAATTAGATGTGTAGAGCTCATCGATGGCAAACGGTTCTAAATGTTTAATCAGAAGTTGTGCTTGGTCAAAACCAGATTCACTTAATGTGCGCTGTGAGTCTTCTTCATCCCAATCGCCTCGCTCGAGAGCTTTTGTGTGGCGAAGAATAATTAGCGTATCTGTATGTGGATCTTGACTCGCAAAAGTATCAATTATTGATTGATCGGAATCATGCGTTGCCAATGCTTTAGCATCTGAAATTTTTAGCCATCTAATTTCATCTACTTCCTCGTTAGCAGTAAATTGCGTATTGCTCAGTGCGCATTTGGCGGCCCAATACCTGACTCGCTTCTGTTCTCCGGATTCTTCGTACTCCACATAACCTAGTTCACGCGTAAAAGTTCCCTTGATTCCAGTCTCTTCAAGAAGTTCGCGGTAGGCACATTGCAGCGCAGTCTCGCCCACTTCAATCTTGCCTTTCGGAAGTGACCAATCGTCATAACGTGGCCTATGAATCAGCGCTACCTCAGTTACTAGATCTGAATTTTCGCGCCATAAGAGTGCACCGGCAGCTCTAATCATGAACGGTTATGTCGATCCACGAAGTGGTCTTGGAAATTCACAAGAAGATTTCCATCAAAATCCTTAATATTTCTCTGCCACTGATTCTCATCAGTTAACTTCCATGTCGAGTACTGATCTGACATTGAATCATCAAGAATACCTTGCAGGCGCACTTTGTGTTTATCAGATTCAATGTGAACAAGTGCTTCAACGCGACGATCAAGATTTCGATGCATCATATCTGCGCTGCCAATGAAGTAATCTTCTGCACCATCATTTCTAAAGTAATAGATACGTGAGTGCTCCAAGAAGCGGCCCAGAATTGAACGGACCTTAATATTTTCCCGGCGTGCTTGAGTATTTAGACGAATTGAACAAATTCCGCGCACAAC
>RFSY01000052.1 GCA_009923805.1 Actinomycetota bacterium | reverse complement strand
GATGACTGGTCCGAAGATTTCAGATTGAATCAACTCATCGCTCTGCTTCAGATCTGCAATGACAGTTGGAGGGATGAAGTAGCCCGCCAGATTAGTTGGAGCACCACCTGCGACAACCCGAGCATGTGATGGCACACGAGAGATAAAGCCACTGACGCGATCGAATTGGTTCTTATTATTTACTGGCCCCACCAATACATCTTCACTTGGCATACCCATGGCGATGTTATTACTTGCTTGATCAGCTAAGAGTTTGACCATCTCGTCATAGACGCCTTCCTGAACTAATACGCGAGTAGCTGCTGTGCAATCTTGTCCGGCATTAAAGAACCCTGCGATTGCAATTCCTTCTGCAGCAGCTGCTAAATCGGCATCGTTAAAGACAACAACCGGTGCTTTGCCGCCGAGTTCTAAATGCACGCGCTTAAGTGACTTTGCCGCCCCTGCTGCAACTTCCATACCTGCGCGCACAGAACCTGTAATAGAAACCATTGCAGGTGTCGCATGATCTACGAGCATTGCACCTGTCTCGCGCTCGCCGGTAATAACGTTGATTACACCATCAGGTAAGAACTCGCTCATGATTTGTGCCATGAAAACAGTTGATGCCGGTGTTGTATCACTTGGCTTTAAAACAACTGTATTTCCCGCAGCAATTGCCGGTGCCCATTTCCAGACAGCCATCATCATCGGGTAATTCCATGGAGTTACTTGCGCACAGACACCAATTGGTTCGCGGCGAACAAAAGAGGTCATCCCCTTCATATATTCACCAGCTGATTTGCCCTCAAGATTTCGAGCAGCTCCTGCGAAGAAACGAATCTGATCCACCATCGGCGGAACTTCTTCAGATGCGGTAAGTCCCATAGGTTTTCCGCAGTTCTCAGATTCGATTGCTACAAATTCATCTGCTCTAGATTCGATGGCATCAGCAATTTTCAGCAACGCCCTTTGGCGCTCAGATGGCGTGGAATCTCGCCAATCAGCGAAGGCGTTACTTGCCGCCTTCATCGCCTTATCTACATCTGCCGCATTTGATTTAGGGGCTGTCGCAAAAGGCTGCGCCGTTGCAGGGTTAATCAGTGTTGTGACTTCACCAGATGCGCTATCAACTGACTTTCCATTGATGAAATTCTGTAACTTCTTCACTTCTTATGCCTGACCCTTCGTCGCCCTAACCATCTGATCGCCGTGATCGTATGGATGCTTTGTATAAGAATCTAACCAGCGCGCAACCGTGTATTTACCAGCTTCGGTGTGCTCGCCAAACTTTTCGAGATCACTCTCTTCCAATCGCTTTATTAACTCTAAAGATGCTGCGCGCACTGCCGCTACAACAGCAATGGAGTTGGCCACAGGGCCATCTGCATAGGCAAGCTTTGGTTCATTGGCCCATGCACCTTCGTCATAGCCTTGAATAATTGAACCTTCGGGTTCTGCAATCAATCGGCGCAAGCGCGCATATGACTGAGCCTCTGAATCTGCCATGTGATGAATACATTGACGAGCAGACCATTCATTTTCTGCATGCACATCCATTAAATCTGGAGTTACCGCACGAGCTAGATTAAGAAAATATTGAGTTCCTGCTTCATATGCCGCTGCTGCTTCTTTCATATCCATGCAGTGATACTAAGCCACTCTCGATGCACTTTCAACGGTAATTCGATAGACCGATGTCATGGGACATAGTGGTTGAACCAGATTGATTTTCCAGCTTCCCGTACTTGAATTATAAGTAATGCCAAGGTAATCATCCGAGTAACCGATATTGACACCTGCTTGATTTACAAGTGTTAGCGCCCTTCTTGCATAGTTTGCATATGTGCCACTAGAAAAGACTGTACTAGTGTCAAAGACTGAGAGAATGGTTGCTGATCCCACAGTCGCAGTTGATGTAGCCGTATCCGTTGCAATCACACCAGTATACAAAGGTAGCGCTGTTGCAGTAGTTGAATCGAAGAATTGAAAACGTAAAACGTTACCCTTGCAGGCATTGGGATCCAAGCCAATTAATTCAACCGACTGCACGCGAGATAAAGATAAACCATTGTAGGTTGCAGCCGTTGGAAATAATCCAACTGAAATCCAACTATCGCACGCCTTAACCTGAAAGAGACCTTGTCCAAACTCAATTCGACCACTGCTGATGGAAAAGGTAGAAGCAAGTGTCGTTCCTCCACACACTAGTGCCGCAACCAAAATAAAAATTGTCTTTGGGCTGTGGTACCACTTGCGCGGTGATGAATCGAGCTCCTCCTCTTGTGCGCCATCATCAAGGAGGAAGTTGGTCATGGGGCTATCGTAAAGGATTGGGTGTAGGCAACCCCTCTTGGGCTATCGATTGCAATCACGCCCGTGCTTGCACCCGCAGGAATAACAACCTCAACATAAGTGCTCGTAACAGCAGTTATCACTGCATCCTCATATGGTCTAAAAGTCACCGAGAGATCGCTGGGTGATAACCCTGAGAAACCCGTCGAGTTGATGCGAATAGTGGCTCCGATAGCTGCGCTAGTAATTGCACCTCCACTTGTATTTGAAAACGCAGATGCAGTCACAGTTTCAGTTCTGACAACTATCCCGTTGCTTCCGCTCACTGAAATTGCGTGATTCCCCTCAATGGTTTGAGCTGCGTAGTTATTGCTCCAGGCAATCCAGTAAATTACGGCCGTCGTTGACTCGACAATGTAATTTCGTGTTCCTGCCTTCTCTGCTTTCACGGTACAGGTTCCAGTACTTGTTGCTGTCAGGATAAATGTTGATGCAAGAGAACATCCCGCTGTTCCTGCCGAGACCAAAGTACGAGTCACTGTTCCTGGACCAGACCCACCATAAACATTAAGTGGATAGGAAGAAATATTTGGATAGGCATCATATTGACCAATAGTGATTGTCTTCTGCCGAGCTTTATTGATTGTTAAAGTCGCTGTTACGGATTCAACTGCCAGATAATTGCCTAGAGATGCTGGACTTGAAATGGCAAAGGTTGATCCGACTTTGTATACGCCGGCATCGGTAGGGATTGTGTTGGTGGCCAGCGCCGTAGGACTAAATGCTCGAATTGCTCGAACAGATAAAGTGTTGTTCTTATCTGTTGGCCCATACGAACCTCCGCCAAACCATTGATATTGGGCATATGAACTTGGGCTAGATGCATCTTGAGTCGAAGACCAGTAGTCGGTTCCATTCAAATTACTTAATGAGTTGAGCTTGAGGTTGGTATAAATCAAATTTAATTCACCAATTGAAGGAACGAACCAATCGGTAAATCCTTCGGCACTTGCATCTGCAGCTAATCGAGCAGCAATTCCTGAAGTTGCACAACCAGCGGTAATAAGTCTGGTGTTCTCAGCACCAGAACCGACCGCGCTGCTAAATGTTCCTGAAATCGTTGAGGAACACCCCCATTTTGCAGTGGGATCTACTGATCCACCTCCCCAAGTTTGAGGTGCAGTGGCCAGATAAATACCACCGGTACTAATCCCAGAAGCGACATCAATCGTCGTTGCAGAAACATAGAAGACATACCCACCACCGGGTGCGACATCGCCGATTACGCACGTGCCTCCGTACTCACACGAATAACCCGTATAAGTGGTAGTTATTGTTCCAGTTTCAGAATTAACAAGTCCAGTAACGGTCTGCGTCGCAGTGATTGCCGCAGGAGATTCTGTATAAGTCACTGAACTTGTCGAAAGTGTTGTTGTGACAGTAATTGTGTCAGCCTTTGCGAAAGTAATTATTGTCTCAGCAGAACTTATGACATTGTAATTAGTATCAAGTGCCTTCGTCGCTGTCACTTTGCAAGTTCCAAAGGAGCTCACCGTAAGAGTTTCAGTTGAGATTGAACATCCCGATGCTGTGCCGGCGCTAGTGATGGCAAATGAGAGTGCACCTGTTCCTGAACCACCTGATGTGCGCAGGTTGAGCGGAGTTCCATATTTACTTGTAGAAGTAGTAATTGTTAAAGCACCTTGACTGGCTTTAGATACAGTCAACGTAGCCGTCTCATAGGTAATGCTGTAATTACTTGCAGATCCGACGGAGAAAGTGGCCGCACTTGGAGTGATTGTGTAACTTCCTGCGTTAGTTGGTGCAGTCGGCGAGGAGCTATAACTTGCAGATGAATAGGTGTATGTCAGTGCTGTAAATGTATCGGTTCCAGCTAGTGTTCCAGAGGAGATTGTGTAGCTATTGGTAACTGAAACACTCGAGCCTGTATATGTCCCAGATTTAGCATCAGCCTTGATGGAAATGGGTCGAGCACCAAATACAACGTTTGTAGCAGAAGATGAAGTCGCAGTGTAATTTGAATCTGCAGCTTTTGTTGCAGTTACCGAACAGGTCAGCGCGCTGGTTACTGTGAGGGAATCTGTATTTGCAATAGTGCAACCAGCTGTTCCCGTTGAATAAGTAACTGCTCCGGTACCAGAACCCCCATTTGTGGTGAGTTTCAAAGTGGTTCCATAAGTTCCGGAGGTTGAACTCAAAGTTAGAGCTGCTTGTGCGGCAACTCCAATAGTTAAAGTCGCTGTGTCATAGGTAATGCTGTAATTACTTGCAGATCCAATCGAAAACGAGGCTGCACTTGGGGTGATTGTGTAACTACCTGCGTTAGTTGGAGCTGTTTGCGAAGCGCTATATCCAGCAGACGAATATGTATATGTAGAAACAGTAAAAGTATCTGAACCAACGAGAGAGCCTACGGAAATCGAGTAACTATTACTTACTGAAACACTAGATCCCGTATATGTAGCAGATTTAGCTGCAGCCTTGATTGTTATTGGACGAGCCGTAACAGTGAGAACAAAACTTCTTGTAGCGGTTCCTGAAGCATTAGTCGCTGTTACTGTGTAAGTGGTCGCGGCGGCAATAGTCGTTGGGGTACCCGTCAAAGCTCCTGTTGAGGTATCAAAACTCATTCCTGCCGGCGTTGCTGAAATCGAATAACTTGCAATCAGGCCACCTGTTGATGTCGAAGTGAATGCGGTCCCAGAAGTTGAATATGTACGTGTTTCTGATGATGCTGAAAGAGAAAATGCTGGATTTGCGACTGCTGTTGTTAGGGAAATCGTTGAAACCAAGGAAACATTGCCTGAACTATCTTTGACTACTACATAAGCTTTATAGGCAGTTCCCGCAGATAATCCAGTTACTGCGACAGTATTGGTATCTACTGTGGCCGAAGACGTTCCCTTTACTATCGTGGGTGAACTTGCACCTTGGGCAACGATTGTCGCTGTATCAGGTGGCGATGAAGCAGATGCATAAACTAAATAGTAATAAGTTCCAGCTTCACCGGATGTGAAATTAAGTGTTGCTGTAGTTTGAGTTATTGACGATGCAGTTTGTGCAGATAAAACCGGCGCCGTTACATCACTTCCTATGCCAGCCGGAGGTGCTACTGAATCACTGGTCCAAAACCTACTATTGCCAGTGTAGTCACCCATAATATATTGATTGGTCGCGTGACTTCTGCCAAAAAAAGTTGCATTCGGACTTAATGTTGTCCATCCTACACTGGTATTAATGTTACACATCCCGCCAGATATATCAGTCGCTGCACCACAGTTTCCCGATCCAGAGCCATTAAAAACAATTGTCGAAGCTACAGTATTTGAAAGTTGCCAAACTTTGTATCCAGAGTTGTACTTGATTTGATAGAGATAAGTGCCGTCAGTGGCCATTCCATGATCATCGTCCGGCCATCCATTCTCTGAATCTGCCAGAGTAATGTCACGATCAAATACAAATGTCAACGAATTGCCTGTACGTGTAACATTGTATAGACGCAAATATTTGCAGTAGGTAGCACTGCACGCAGGTCCGGTTCCTACTCCAGCATTTGGTGCACTCACTACCCCGACGCGACCATCAGGAAAGTTCATAATATTTGAAGTTAACCAGCCACCACCTTGTGGGATTTCCCCGCCAGTGGGGGTGAATGGTCCATACATGATGAAGGATGTTGTATCAACACACATGATTCCAGAACCATTTACGTAACTATCCCTAAATAGGATGCATCCATTGGCGAAGGTTAATGCGCGCTGCTCTGAACTGTAGTTGGATAAGTTGGTCACTGTTCTTGACTCGACAAAAGTACCACTCAGTGTTGTTTTGCAGATGATTCTTAAATCTCCGCTGGGTCTGTAATAAACATACGTACCGTCAGATGTAATTCCTCTGATGCCCGTGGAAGAGCCACAGCTTGCAAAATTTGCTACCGAATTTGGATTAAGAATAGTGCGAGAATTTCCACCGTTTCCAATCAACCTCGCAGCTGCAGGAGTAGCAGCACCCGCAGGCTTGATTGAAATGAATGTCAATGTCGAAACGATTAGTGCTAATGAAACAAGTGCTGAAATACTTTTTGAGTTAAGAGCGGTACCTAAACTCACGCGATTAACCCTTTCAATACAGTAAACAATCCTGCAAAATTCTAGTTAATTCTTGCTCTTCTCGGAAGCAGCTAACTGCCCACACGCACCATCAATTTCGCGCCCTCTAGTATCACGAACTGTTACTGGAACGCCGTATGACTCAAGAATTCTCACGAATTCAGCTTCATCTTCACGACGGGAGGCAGTCCACTTAGATCCAGGAGTTGGATTCAAAGGAATGAGATTGACATGCGCATTGCGATTTTTCAGCAATCTGCCCAACAAATCCGAACGCCATGACTGATCGTTGATATCGCGAATCAGTGCGTATTCAATTGAATAGCGGCGTCCAGTCTTCTTCTCATACGCATCTGCTGCTGCCAAAACTTCACGAACATTAAATCGATTATTAATAGGTACGAGTGAATCTCGCAGATCGTCAGGTGTGTGAAGTGATACAGCCAGAGTGCAGTTAATCCCTTCATCCATAAGCTTTTCAATTCCAGGAACAAGACCCACAGTTGAAACAACCACAGAGCGAGCTGAGATACCAAGGCCATCAGGATTTGCATCGGTGATATTTCGTAGTGTGCGCACCACTGCGTTGTAGTTGGCAAGTGGTTCACCCATTCCCATAAAGACAATGTTGGAAAGACGAGTTGGTCCGCCGGGCATTTCACCTTGGTCGCATGCACGTGCCGCGGCAACAATCTGGTCGGTGATTTCTCCGGCAGTCAGATTACGCGTCAGACCTGCTTGGCCAGTTGCACAGAATGGACAATTCATTCCACATCCTGCTTGAGATGAGATACATACTGTTGTGCGGTCTGTGTAACGCATCAAAACTGATTCAACGAGAACACCATCGTGGAGCTTCCACAAGTCTTTCCGGGTCATGCCGTTATCTGTGGTGCGTGTTGTGACTAACTCAATCAGTTTAGGAGTTAGCGCATCGGCGATAGCTTGTCGCTCTGCAGCTGGGATATCTGACCAATCATCTGGCGTGTTAGAAAGATGTGAGAAGTAGTGTGTTGCAACTTGTGCTGCACGAAATGGTTGGAATCCAAGTTCCTTAGCCCAGGCTTTGCGATCTGCTGGCGCGAAATCTGCAAGATGCTTGGGTGCTTTCTTGCGTTGGACCGGTTCATCAAAGACTAATTTAAGTTCTGAATTAGTTGTCATAGCAGCCCAGAATCTTGGGCACGTCGCACTACTTCAAGTGCAAGCCACAAGGCAGGAGCTGCAAAGAGAACCGAATCAAGGCGATCCATGATTCCGCCATGACCTGGTAAGAGACTGCCCATATCTTTAATAGCCATATCGCGTTTGAGTGCTGATTCAATCAAATCACCAGCTGTTGCGGTAAAGACTGTAAGTAATCCAGCAATTGCACCTAACCACCAATGTGAATTCATGATGTAGTGGAAAGCGAGTGAGCCACCAAGTACTGTGAAAATGATTGAGCCAATCAGACCTTCAATAGTCTTCTTGGGGCTGATCTTTGGTGCAAGTGGATGCTTACCAAGAAGAACCCCTGTCAGGTATGCGAAGGTGTCATTGCAGCCAACAAGGACAACGAAAGTCATAACGCGTGCAAGGCCATTGTGTGGACGTGCAAGGAGAATCAGAAAGCCTGCGAGAAATGGAAGATAAATAAGCGCTAAAGCAGAAGCGGATGCAGTCTTTACAAAGTTTTCAATTCCGCGTGGCAGTAGAAGTACGAGCAGGCAAGGAAGTGCGATTGCAGTTGCAACAGCTAAACCCGAGACTCCCCCGAACCAAGTTGAGGCAGAAAGCCCAATAGTTGCAGTGGTCAGCGACCAGAGCGGAATATCAATCGCAATAGCGTGAAAAGCATTATGTAGTTCACGGATTCCGAGGACAACAGCGACTGTCACTATTGCAGCAAAGATTACTCTGTATGTGGAAAGCGAGAACCAGACAAGAAGTACTAAGAAGACGCTGACTGCGATAGAGGGCAGTAACTTTCGACCAGCGCGCTTATTAATAGCCTCGTTAATCGAATGTAA
>RFSY01000051.1 GCA_009923805.1 Actinomycetota bacterium | reverse complement strand
AATATGATTGCGCTGCACTCACTAGGCGCGCCAATCGAAGCATTCTTGGGACGTGCGAAATTTCTTCTGATCTTCTTCGTATCACTCATTGGCGCATCGCTAACATCAGCAATGTTCCTTGGTTATAACGGTTATTCAATCGGAGCTTCAGGTGCGGTCTTTGGACTCTTTGGCGCATGGATAGTTATTGGCCGCAGAATAGGCGCAGAAGTAAAGAGCACCTATGTGATTATCGGGCTGAACTTCGCTCTCGGATTCACCATCGGCGGAGTTGATTGGCGCGCACACTTAGGGGGCTTGATTACAGGCGCCCTCTTTACCAAAGTCTTACTTAGCTCTTCACGTTCCTAAGTAGAACTTGAGCAACATCGAGTACTTCAACATCTGATTGACGCGCCACCATTCCATCGCCAACCATGATGCGACAGAACGGACAGGCAACAGCAACTTCTTGCGCACCAGTATCGATCGCTTCATCAACGCGGCTTAAGTTAATTCGAGTTCCAAGTTTCTCTTCCATCCACATGCGGCCACCGCCACCGCCACAGCAAAATGATCGCTCTTTATTACGTGGCATCTCTTCCACGTCACAACCACTTGCTTCAAGCAGCTCGCGTGGTGGTGCATATATTTGATTGTGGCGGCCGAGATAACAAGGATCGTGATAGGTCAGCTTCTTATCTGACTTGTGAGGACTTGGCTTCAGACGCCCCTCTTTAATCAAAGTATTCAGTAGTTGTGTGTGATGAAGCATCTCGAGTTCAAAACCACTTTGTTCATAATCGCGCCCGATGGTTGTAAAGCAGTGAGGGCAGGTAACCACAACTTTCTTCTTTCCTTTTGGTCGGTCCCCAAAAGTTTCATTAAAGGTTGCAATATTTTCTTGCGAAAGAATCTGATAAAGGAATTCATTTCCTGAACGACGCGCAGGATCTCCGGTGCATGTCTCGCGCTTACCAAGAACTGCAAAGTTGACTCCAGCCATATGCAGCAACTCGGCAACGGCCTTCGTTGTTTTCTTTGCGCGATCTTCATAGGCACCTGCGCAGCCAACCCAGAATAGATATTCAACTTCTTCAGGAAGTTCACCACTTACTACGCGAACAGGGAAGTCACACTCAGCAATCCACCCTTCGCGATCTTGCTTATTAGCACCCCATGGGTTGCCTGCTTTTTCAAGATTACGAAAAGTTCCACCAAGTTCGGCAGGGAATTCCGATTCAACAAGGACTTGAAAGCGGCGCATATTAACGATGTGATCAACGTGCTCGATATCTACTGGGCATTCTTCAACGCAGGCACCGCACGATGTGCAGGACCACAAAACATCGAGTGAGATAGGTGCATTTTCACCAACAAGATTTTCAGTCTCAACAACTTTTGCCATCGCGTGATCACGCATAGCCATAATCAATAACTTAGGAGAAAGTGGTTTATCTGTATGCCAAGCAGGGCATTGAGATTGGCAACGCCCGCACTCGGTGCAGCTAGTCATATCCAGCAGACCTTTCCAAGAAATATCTTGGCGAGTGCCGAGTCCGAAGACATCATCTTCGGCAGGATCTTCAAAGTTAACTGGCTTGCCCTTTGAGAGCATTTCAGGAAGTGCGCCCAACGCCGGCTTATCAATGTTTCGCTTGTAATAGATATTAAAGAATGCCAAGAAACGGTGCCAAGCAATCCCCATTGTTAGATTTGTTGCAATGACGATGAACCACGCCATTGATACAACAATCTTTGCAGTTGCCACATAAAGAATTGCACTTTCAATACTTGTTGCAGACATTGAGTTAAATGCGAGTACTGCTGGCCATGAGATTGCGTAATGCCAATTCCACTTTGTTTCACCAGCAAGTGCGCCTTCCAGACCACGGAGCGCGATAACACAGAAAACAATTGCGAGAATTGTCGCTTCCACGTAATACGCCTTGCCCATACCTGAACCACTAAAACGATTGAGCATACGAAAACGCGTGACTTGGCGAATTCCAATCAAGGTAACAATTCCGATACCGGTAAGAGCGGCAATTAATTCAGCGAATAATTCATATCCGACGAAGTGACCGATGATTGGAAGCGCAAAATCTGGATTAAGAACTTGTCCATATGCGGTGATGAGAGTTCCGAAGAGTGCCCCAAAGCCAATCATCACAAACCAGTGTGCAATTCCTGAACCGCTGAAGTTAAGCATCTTGGTGTGACCAAGAACTTCTTTAAACATATTATTTAAACGAGCAGATTTATTATCGCTGCGTGTTGGATCTGGTTGTTGCTTTTTGTACAGCGCAATTAAGTGCCGTACTCGCACTGTTAAAAGAATGAGCGCAAAGACAGTAATCAGATAAGAGATACCAGCCAGAGCCAATTTCATAAACGTTAGGGTAATGCTTATTGGCGATTTAGGAAGCGCACGTGCGCAGGTGTCAGTTCATCAAGTGAATTAACACCAAGTAACTTCATATTTCTTACCATCTGAGTGCGCAGAATTTCTAAGGCTCTCTCAACACCATCTTGTCCGCCTGCCATTAATCCATATAGATAAGCACGGCCCACATATGTATATCGAGCGCCGAGTGCGATAGCTGCTAAGACATCTCCACCATGCATGATTCCGGTATCGATATGAATTTCGTAATCTTTCTTAAACTCTTGTCTGACATCTTTTAATAAATGGAGCATGACGGGAGCACGATCTAGTTGGCGGCCACCGTGATTTGAGAGCAACACTGCATCGGCACCAAGTTCAGCTGCCATCTTTGCATCTTCTAAGTTCTGGATACCTTTAACGGTAAGAGTTCCATCCCACTGCTGGCGAATCCATTTGAGGTCTTCCCATGTCATTGTTGGATCAAACATGTAATCCAAGAGTTCTCCGACAGTGCCTTCCCAATTTTTCATGGAGGCAAACTCAATGGAAGGAGTAGTTAGAAAATTAATCCACCATGCTGGTCGTGGCAGGGCATTAATAATTGTTCCTGCAGTCAGGCGTGGGGGAACTGTAAGACCATTGCGATAATCGCGAATTCGTTGACCTGCCGCAGGTACATCAACTGTGAGCATTAAATTCTTAACACCGGCACGCTTAGCGCGTTCAACCAGCGCCATGCTGCCATCGCGATCTTTCCACATGTATAACTGAAACCAATTGCGGCCGTCAGGTGCGGCAGCGACAACATCTTCAATTGTTGATGTGCCTAACGTTGAAAGCGTAAATGGAATTCCATATTTTGCTGCAGCTCGTGCGCCTGCAATTTCGCCTTCAGTCTGCATCATGCGAGTAAATCCTGTTGGGGCAATTCCAACTGGCATGGAGAATGTTTCACCTAGGGTTGTGCGAGTTAAATCTGCAGTAGAAACATCTTTGAGAATACTCGGGATGAATTCCAGATCTCTAAATGCTTGGCGTGCTCGTTCCAAACTTACTTCACTTTCAGCAGAGCCATCTGTGTAATCGAATGGACCTTTAGGTGTGCGCCGCTTAGCGATATCGCGCAGATCCCAGATTGTGTACGCCTGTGATAGGCGGCGTTTTTTGCGGCGAAGAGTAGGTAATGAAAATTGCAGAAGTGGAGCAAGCTCAGAAGGCTTAGGGAATTGACGCTTTACATTCTTAGCCATGGCGTGAACTCTTTGGGGTTACTTTATTTAGCGCCACTTGGTAGCGAGCGAAAACCCAACTGCGATAAAGCTAAATCCAATAATCATGTTCCATGCGCCGATTCCTGGGATCGGATAGGCGGTCTGACTGATGTAGAAAATTACGATCCAGAGCAAGCCAATAAGAAAATTAGCAACCATGACAGGGGCAAGCCACTTTGGACTTTCTAGAAGAGGTGAATCTTCCTCAATGTGGTGCTGCTCTTCGTGAGCGTGCTGGTCTTGAACTTTCTTACGCAATTTCGACTTTGGCATAGGGGCTAGGTTACAGCACAATTACCACATGGCTCGAATCCTCGTAATCGATAACTACGACTCCTTCGTCTTTAACTTGGTGCAATATCTCGCACAATTAGGCGCTGAGTGCACCGTGGTTCGCAATGATGAGGTTGCGGCTAATGAGGCTTCCAAATATGACGGAGTACTTATATCTCCGGGACCCGGAACTCCGGATAAAGCTGGAGTCAGCATCGCCATGATTAATTACTGCGCAGAGAATTCGATCCCACTCTTTGGTGTCTGTCTTGGCCACCAAGCAATCGGAGAAGCTTTCGGTGCAACTGTTTCTAGAGCTCCAGAATTGTTACATGGTAAAACTTCACAAGTGATTCATAACGGCACTGGAGTGCTGACAAATCTTCCATCACCATTTACAGCAACTCGTTATCACTCACTTGCAGTTGAGCGCGCAACAGTTCCAGAGGTACTTGAGATAACTGGCTCTACCGATTCTGGTGTTGTCATGTCGCTGCGACATAAGACCCTTCCAATTCAAGGCGTGCAATTTCATCCAGAGTCCGTTCTCACTGAACATGGACATCTCATGCTTGCTAATTGGTTAGTAACTTGTGGTGATTCTGGTGCGCCACAACGTGCAGTAGGACTTTCACCGGTTGTGGGAAGTGCTAAGTAAATTACGGTTGCTTATTAATTGTAATTGTTACTGATTTACCAATTGTTTGTGTGGTGCCGGCATCTGGTGCTTGTCTAATGACTACGCCTGTAGGTTGAGCTGGATCCCAGTCATAGAATTCTTTAATCAAGAATCCTGCTTGAATGAGCAAAGTTTTTGCCTGGATAGATTCAATTGAGATTAAATTGGGAACAGTTACTTCACCGCTTGCAATCGTGAGGATTACAGAACTTCCAGCCTCGGTAACAGAACCAACAGCAGGTGAAACATCCAAAACAGTTCCTTGCGGTTGATCTGATGGTGCGGCGATAGTTTGAGAAACTAAGAGTCCAACAGAGGTAAGGGCCGATCGTGCATCGATAAGTGACATGCCAACTAAGTTATCCGGCACTATCGCATCACCTGGACCATCAGAAATTGTAAGAACCACAGAGGAACCAGTTTTAGCGTGAGTAGTTGCTAATGGGATCTGACTAGCAACGCGATCACGAGGTATCGCACCATCGTGAGCGTGCTGAATTGTCACTGAATAATTGGTAAGTAGCGCTCTAGCCATCTCTTCACTTAAGCCGACCACATTTGGAATCTCGGGAAGATTGGCACTTCCACCGCCACTTAAGAGGAAACCAGAGACTGCAAGAGCAATTGCTGCAAAAAATGAACTGCCATAAATCAGCGCTCTCTTGCGGGTTAAGAATGGCTCTGTAGCAATCTTTGTCAGCACTTCTTCACCTGCGCGCACGCGTGCGATGTCATCGAGCATAAGTTGTGCACTCTGATATCGATCTTCTGGCTTCTTGGAAAGTGCAACTGCTAGAACTATCTCAATTCCTTCAGGTAACTCCTTATTAATGGTGCGGATTAAAGGGGCAACAGTTGATGCATGTTGGTATGCAACAGATACCGGAGTTTCGCCCGTGAATGGAGGTTGCCCACAAAGAAGTTCGAATAATAAACAGCCGACAGAATAGATATCACTTCTGGAATCTGCAGGTTCACCGACTGCTTGTTCTGGTGAAAGATATTGCGCAGTGCCGACAATATTCCAGGTGCTGGTAAGTGTTGCACCTAAATCATCCATGGCACGTGCGATGCCGAAATCCATTACTTTTACATCGCCGTTATCAGTAATCATGACGTTGGCAGGTTTGATATCGCGATGAACAATGTGGCCAGAATGCGAATATTCGAGCCCAGCAAGTATGCCTTCAGCAATTTCAAGTGCACGCTGTAGCGGCAGACGTTCTCCATTATGAACAATCTCGCGAAGTGTGTGACCTGAAACGAGTTCCATCACAATGTAAGGGGCAGGTTCTTCACCAGAGTCATACACAGCAACAATGGCAGGATGGTTTAGCCCAGCGGCAGCTTTTGCTTCTTTTCTAAACCTGGCTACGAATGAAGGATCTTTTGCAAGATCACTTCGAAGAATTTTAACTGCGACTTGACGCGAAAGACGCTGATCTTGAGCGATGTAAACATCGGCCATGCCACCGGTGCCAATCATTTCTCCTAAGAGATATCGGCCGCCGAGTAATGAGTTCATCATTGTGCAGCTCCAATCTTCTCAGTTAAATCTGACTCGGGAAGTTCCACGATATCGGCGATAATTACAGTCACGTTATCAGGTGCACCATTGATATATGTTGCATCGATTAAAGCGTTCACTGCCTCGACTCGCTCCTTACCTTTTATGAGAGATTTAATCTCTTTTTCAGTGAGTACCGAACTCAAGCCATCACTGCATAGTAGGTAGCGATCCTTAACTTTTCCTTCGAATATTTGTAAAGGAGCGTTGAGAATCCCTTCACCCATCAATACTTGCGTGAGGACAGAGCGTTGCGGATGAGTCGCAATGTCACCTTCTGTAATCGCACCTTGATTAAGCAACTCTTGGATCACTGTGTGGTCAACGGAAAGTTGGTCGAAAGCGCTACCGCGCAAGCGATAAGCGCGAGAATCGCCAATATGAAGCAGAGATATCTCATCCCCTGCAAGGAAAAGCGAAGTCAGAGTTGTTCCCATACCAGAAAGTTCGGGGCGATCTTCCGCCGCTTCCTTAATTTCTAAATCAATTGTGTAGAGCGAGTTGATAAATAGATCATCAGCAGATTCTGTATCGACATCAGGATTCGTGATTACTTGAGCAATTTCACTTAACTTAGAGATTGCAATTCTTGAAGCGACTTCTCCTGCAGCATGTCCGCCCATTCCGTCGGCAACAGCAATAACGCGAGAAGAGCTGAAAGCACTATCTTCATTTCCATTGCGGACCAGTCCTACGGCAGAACGTGCCGCCGAGGCGAAGTAGAGCTGACTCATGGGGGTAAGAGTAATCTCTTTGTTACTCTCGGTCTCATGCTTATCTATGCTCATCGCGGTGCTAGCGCCAATTTTCCGGAGCACACCCTTGCTGCATATGAAGGTGCAGTTACTGAAGGCGCCGATGGATTCGAATGCGACGTGCGCATTACAAAAGATGAAATCCCTGTGCTCTGGCATAACGCTTCGATGTTGGAGCGGGCTGGCAACACCGGACTCATTGCAGAGATGTCATATAAAGAGGTAAGCCGCGCTTATCCGCAGATTCTGACACTCGAGGAATTCTTAGACTTTGCAATGAGTAAGAAGAAAGGCGTACTGCTCGAAACTAAACATCCTGTGATCTCAGGAAACAGAGTTGAAGAGATTGTCGTCGAGATGTTGGGTCAGAAAAAAACACTCTCAAAAATTCCAGTTTCTGTGATGTCTTTTAGTTGGCTAGCCATTGAAAAAATGAAACGGTTAGATTCAGCGATTGCGACTACTTTCTTAATGCATAAGAACACCCCTTGGTTTCAAGCAAAATTTTCATCGGCGAAGACCATCGGCCCAGGGATAAATGAATTGCGCGCAGCACCCATACAAGCAAAGCGAATTAAGGATTTGGGGCGTGGTCTGAACGTTTGGACCGTGGATAAAGATGCAGATATAAAACTCTGCAACCAGCTAGGCGTAGATATTCTGATCACTAATAAGCCGGCGCATGCACGTGAAGTACTCCGGTATCCTTAACCAGTGAGCAACGCCGATAGCCAAACTTTCGCCTATTTAGGGCCAGTCGGCACATTTACTGAAGCGGCTCTTAAGAAAATTACCTGCGATAGCGATCTCCTAATTCCTTACGCCAATGTCACTGCCGCACTCGATGCTGTGCGCAAAGGCGAGGCCGATTACGCACTTGTTCCCATAGAAAACTCTGTAGAAGGTGTTGTCGCTCGTACTCTCGATGAACTTGCAACTGGTGACCCATTAACGATTGCAAAGGAAGTAACACTTCCAGTTACTTTTGCATTTATGACTAGACCTGGTGCAACCACAATTAATCGAATTGGTACGCATCCTCATGCAGAATCACAGTGCCGCACTTATATCGCTGAAAATTACCCGCATGCAGAAATAGTTTCTACAAACTCAACCTCTGCAGCAGCAGAAGCAGTAAGCAAAGGCGAGTTAGATGCAGCTATCGCATCAAGTGCCGCCGCTCAACATTTTAATTTAGAGATTCGCAAGGACGATATTGGTGATAACTCAGGAGCTGTCACTCGATTTATTTGTGCACAGAAGCCAGGGTGGATGCCTGAACCAACTGGCCATGACCGAACATCGATGGCAGTTTTCATCGATATCGATCACGCTGGTGCGCTCCTTGAGATTCTTCAAGTTTTTGCAAAAAATGAAGTTAACCTGACATTCATTCAGTCACGTCCAACAGGTCGCGAGCTTGGTCACTACCATTTCATCATTGATGTTGAAGGTCATATCAAGGATGTCCCTGTTGGGAAATCTGTGGACGAACTTCGCACAATTTGCGATGACATCAGATTCTTAGGTTCTTACCCAAGAGAGGCGCGTTCATGATTGATATTAAATTTCTTCGTGAAAACCCAGA
>RFSY01000006.1 GCA_009923805.1 Actinomycetota bacterium | reverse complement strand
TGGCGCTGCAATTGGAGTGTCAGCCACATTAATTCATCAGTCCTATCCACCCGTTGGCGTTCTGATTGCAATCATTGCAACCTACATAGCAATCTGGTGGCTTGGTAGATTTTTTGGAAAGAGGAGATACAAGCTTGCAGCCCTTATTGCCTGGTCAATCATTATTCTCAGAGCTGGCTCATTCGGTGCCGGCCATGAACTTCTTATCCAGGGAGATAACTCAGGAACCGCGCTCTTAGCCCTTGGATTTATCTTTGGGGTTGTTGCGCTCTTTCGCAGAGTCTAAATTACTTCCAGCTCCAACTTTGTCCCTGTGGGCCATCGTTTATTTCTAAACCATGAGACTCAAGTTCCAGACGTAATTCATCGCTCTTCTGCCAATTCTTTTCTGCTCGCGATTGTGCACGCATTTCAAGAATTTCTTCTAATTGCGCAGTGAGAGGTTTATTGTCGGGGGCTCTCTGAAGATCTAGTGCAAGTACGAGATCTGCATACAGAAAAATTGCCCGCTTATCTTGTGCACCAATCGTCACATCTTTCTCAACACTTCGTAATCTCTGCATCGCACGGGGAGTATCTAAATCTTGCGTCAGAGCATCAGTAATTTCAGAATCGATTTTAATCTCTAGCGATGTGCCCCATTGAGCTACCTGATTGCGCCATCGCTTCAACGTCGCGTGCGATGCTTCGAGTGATGCCCATGATAAATCCATTTGAGATCGGTATCGGTTTTCCATCAGCGAGAATCGAAGGGCTAGTGGATCTAAATTGCGGGCGATGACATCGCTCAGCAGCACCACATTTCCAGCGCTCTTAGACATTTTGCGTCCTTCAAAGAGTAAGTGTTCTCCGTGCACCCAGGTATCAACTACTTCAGTAGCTGTTATCGAGTTCGACTGCGCACGCTCGTTTTCGTGATGTGGAAAGCGAAGATCAATTCCACCCACGTGAATATCAACGTGCTTATCCAGAAAATCTATCGACATCGCGCTACATTCAATATGCCACCCTGGAAATCCTGCTCCCCACGGTGAATCCCAAATCATCTCGGTGCGGGTGCCAGCTAATTTCCAGAGCGCCCAATCAGCGTGAAACTTCTTTCCATCCTCGCCACCGTATTCATATTTGTGGCCAGGTTTAAGCGCCTCTAATTTATTTCCACTGATTGCGCCATACGTCGGAAATGAAGTTGCATCAAAATAGACCGAACCATCACTGCCGATGTAGGCACACTTTTTCTCAATCAATTTCTCTATTGCGCTGATAATCAGCGGCATACTCTCTGATGCACGCGGATATTGATCGGCAACTTCAATATTCAATAACGATAAGTCTTGATGAAAACGTGATTCATATTCTCGGGCTATCGCGAATGGATCAACTTTTGTCCGAGCAGATTCGGCAAGCAATTTATCTTGTGATTCAAAATCATCCGACATATGGCCCACATCGGTGATATTTTGTATAAGGCGAACATCTAATCCGGTTAATTGAAGTGTGCGTGCAATTAAATCTGAAAGTAAGAATGTTCTTAAGTTTCCAACATGGGCATCTCGGTACACAGTGGGGCCGCAGCAATACATTGCTACAACGCCTTCCTGGCTTGTGACAGGCTTCAATTTTCGTGAGAGCGTGTCATATATATGAAGTTCACCAGTGGATGCATCGCGACGATTAAAAACGGGAATCACTCGCATGATTGCAACATCTGCAACGCTAAATTCAATGATCTCACCGCGGCGATTAATGAGACTCGTCTCACTCTGCAATACCCCGACTATGTCGCGAAACCCACCGCCAGCCTCATGAAGGCGAATAGTGGCACGTTGGCCTACCGCGGCTCGCAACTGTTCAAGGCTCATATAGCAACCATAATCGTGCATTGCCTCTCTTGCAGGGTTAGAATTACCGCCTACCGTTACAAGCCGTTGGAGGAATTTTCGTGACATATGTAATCGCCGAACCTTGCGTAGACGTTAAAGATAAGTCTTGTCGCGAAGAGTGCCCAGTTGATTGCATTTATGACGGAACTCGCATGCTCTATATCCAGCCTGATGAGTGCGTCGATTGCGGAGCGTGTGAACCAGTATGTCCTGTAGAGGCTATCTACTATGAGGATGACGTTCCTGGTCAGTGGGATGGCTATAAGAAGATTAATACTGAATTCTTTATTGAACTCGGTTCACCTGGAGGAGCATCAAAGGTCGGAGAAACAAATACCGACCATGCCGATGTAGCTGCTCTTGCGCCAAAAACTTCCTGATTTTCCCTGGGATGCGCTAGCTCCCTATGCAGCGGTAGCACGAAAACATCAACAAGGAGCAATCGACTTATCGGTTGGTACTCCGGTAGATCCAACTCCACAATTTATTCAGGAAGCATTTAAGGCAGCAGCTAACTCTCCAGGTTATCCCGTAACAATGGGAACTCCAGATCTTCGAAACGCAATGACGCAATGGGCAGTTAAGACCCTAGGTATTACGGGAGATTTTGCAGTCTTGCCACTCATTGGTTCAAAAGAATTTGTTGCATGGCTTCCCACATTTTTAGAGGCACAGAGTGTTCTCTATCCAGAAGTTGCGTATCCGACCTATCTTGTTGGTGCGCTGCTTGGCGAATCCAATCCCACCGCAGTTAATTTTGACGCGTCGGATTGGCCACCTGCCGATCTGGCATGGATTAATTCACCTTCGAATCCAACGGGTCGAGTCAACTCTGAGTCCGAATTTCGCGCTGCGATTTCTTGGGCGCGCGCAACAGATGGTGTTCTAGTTTCAGATGAGTGTTATTTGGAATTTGGAGACAGTGCAACCCCAACATCTATGTTGAAATATTCTGACGGTAATAATAAAAACCTATTAGCTGTGTACTCACTTTCCAAGCGATCATCCATGGCGGGCTACAGAGCTGCATTTGTTGTGGGCGACCCAGAATTAATCGCAAATATTCTTGAGGTTCGCAAACATGCCGGAATGATTGTTCCACTACCTGTTCAACACGCGATGATTGCAGCGCTTTCAGATGACAAACATGTTGCAGAACAACGTGCACGATATAACGCACGTCGCGCTCTGTTGGCACCCGCTCTCATCTCTGCTGGATTTACAATTGAAAATTCTGAAGCTGGTCTCTATATCTGGGCCACCCGAAGTGAAGATTCATGGGAATCTGTGGCATGGCTTGCCGAAATCGGAATCATCGCTACTCCTGGCCACTTTTACGGTGAAAATGGGAGTTCTCACATTCGCGTTGCGCTAACTGCCACTGACTTACAGATTTCTGAAGCAGCGACTCGAATTCTTGCAAAAGTGAGTATGAAGAAATGACTGTAGGGATTCTCCTTGTTGGAGGTTTTGGAACCAGACTTAAGCCGCTCACAAATGAATCACCGAAACCAATGTTGCCGGTTGCAGGATTACCTGTAACAGAGCATCAGATACTTGCGGCAAAGAGAGCTGGAATCCACACACTCGTTCTTGCAACCTCCTACCTTGCCGAAGTTTTTACCCCTTATTTTGGCGATGGCTCACGATGGGCAATGAAGATTCTGTATGCAGTTGAAAAAGAACCCTTGGGAACTGGTGGAGCAATTCGCAATGCCGCGCAATTACTTGGCGGGGATGAGCCGATTGTCGTATTTAATGGCGATGTACTGAGCAGACATTCAATTGCAGATCAAATTGCATTTCATACCGCCAATAAAGCAGACGTCACTCTGCATCTGATTGATGTTGAAGATGCTCGAGCTTTCGGTTGTGTCCCTACCGATGCTGATGGTCGCGTTACTGCATTCCTCGAGAAAATGGAGAACCCGGTTTCTCGTTCCATTAATGCAGGGTGTTATGTATTTTCTCCCGAAGTCATCGACGAAATTCCACTTGGACACGTTGTCAGTATCGAACGGGAGACTTTCCCTCAGTTAGTTGCCGATGGCCGCGCAGTATTTGGTTTTAAGGATCAGTCATATTGGCTCGATGTGGGAAGCCCTGCTGCGCTCTTTAAAGGTTCGCGAGATCTCGTTGTTGGCGAATACCAAGTGATGCCAGGGAGCACAATCGCAGCTGATGCGATCATTACGGGTGGAACATCTATCGGATCTGGTTGCTCCATCGGTGCCGGAGCACGCATCCACGATTGCATTATTGGCAATGACGTCACCATCGGAGCTGGGGCAGAACTCATTCACTCGTTTATCTTTCATGGAACAGCAGTGCAAGCAGGAGTGAAAAAATCACATCACTATCTCTCGACAACCGCTGATTTACCGATTTCGCTCTAAAATCCTCCGACTTTGCGCCTGAAATTGGGAAAATTGACCAATCTGGGGTTGACTCAAAGGGATTACACCGATGTAATTCATCCTAAGAGAGCGAGCAATTCACCATGAATCGCCCGCCCCAAATGACTTGAGGAGATTTGTAGATGCCAATCCGCCCAGAAGGAAGTTCGACTGGCAAGCCATCAGCCCCTACTGCTGGACCGACTATTCAATTAGCTAGCGGAGAGAATATTGAACTCTCCTGGCAAGAGCGCTCACTCTGTGCTCAAACAGATCCAGAAGCTTTCTTTCCTGAGAAAGGTGGCTCTACTCGCGAAGCAAAGCGAGTCTGCCTTTCCTGCGATGTTCGCCAAGAATGCCTTGAATACGCATTGGCTCACGATGAGCGCTTTGGTATTTGGGGTGGCCTCTCCGAGCGTGAGCGCCGCCGTTTGAAGCGTCGCCCTGCGTAATCGCAAGCGACTTCTCTCACTTTTTCAATGTTCAGAATCTCATTAGGTAGGTTTCCCTTATGAGTTCGCAGCAGGTTACTGCAATCCTTGTTGTGCATGATGGTGCAACGTGGTTGCCTGAAGTTGTTGCATCTATCGCATCACAAACAAGAAGTGCAGAACAAGTAATCGCTATAGATACTGGCTCGCAAGATTCATCGGTGAAATTACTTAAAGGCGCTCGCATTCCCGTTTCAACGGTTGATCGCCAGACCGGTTTTGGCGCCGCAATTGCATATGGTGTTGAGCAACTTCCGCCACATATTGCAGGAAGTAATGAGTGGCTATGGATACTTCACGATGATTGCGTGCTGCATCCGAAAGCACTTGAATCACTTCTTGCAGCAATCGATGAAAAGCCAAACGTTGTCATGGCTGGACCGAAACTTCTTGGATGGCACGACCGCACACACTTACTTGAAGTAGGTATAAGTATTGCGACCAATGGTGCGCGATGGACTGGACTTGAAAATTCAGAATACGATCAAGGGCAACACGATGGTGTGCATGAAGTCCTAGCCGTAAGTACAGCGGGTGCGTTAATTCGCAGAGATGTCTTTGAAGAGCTAGGCGGCTTTGATCTCAACCTCGAATTGTTTCGAGATGACGTTGACTTCGGATGGCGAGTTCGAGTGGCGGGCCACGCGGTTGTTGTTGTCAGTGATGCAATTGGATATCACGCACAAGCTTCTGCAACGGAGCGAAGGAGCGTTGATGTAAAGGGCGCCTTCTTGCACCGGCCACTTCTTCTCGATCGTCGCAATGCTGCATATGTGTTGCTATCAAATTCAAGTTGGTGGGTTCTACCGTGGCTCTCACTTCAGCTTTTAGCAGGTGCTCTGCTTCGATCATTAGGTTATCTCTTCGCCAAACTTCCGGGCTATGCATCTGATGAAATTCTTGCGATTGCCTCGCTCATTATTCAACCTCAAGAGTTGCTGCTCGCGCGAAGGTTACGAAAAAAGAAAAAGCTTGTTTCAACTCGCGTGGTGAGAATTTTTATTCCTTCCCAATTATCTCAGCTTCGAACGTCCATTAATCGAGGACTGGAATCTCTGAGAGATAAGATAATTCCAGAATCAGGAAAGAGCGATTCAGTTGTCACGAGTGATTTGACAATAAATGAGGATGAAGATCTATTAACTCCGATTTCACATAAGACATGGAAATCGGTATTCACGCGACCTATGGTGGTGGCAGCTTCCATCATTGCAGTGATATCTATTGCTTGGACTCGTCACAGACTCGGCGCAATAGCCGGGGGAGCACTTGCAGAATCCCCACGCGACATTGGCGATTTGTGGAAGCTTTACCTTTCTAGTTGGCATGAAGTTGCAATGGGTAGTGGCCTTTCAACGCCAACGTGGGTTTTAATACTTGCAGGCGCCTCACTGATAACTCTTGGAAATGTCTCTATTTTTATTACCTTGCTCTTCCTTTTTGCGCCCTTCATCTTGCTCGTATCCGCACATCGCTTTCTTAAAGGTTTCACAACGCAGACCTGGTTATCAACCGGAGCAGCTCTTCTCTATGCCCTGTCTCCCGTTGCGATAGCGTCAATTAATTCAGGGCGATTAGGTGTGATTGTTTTCTTAGCTTTACTTCCCTTTTTGGTGGGGCAACTCCAGCACTGGGCAGAAATCGATAACCGTTCATGGCGCAGCATGTATGGATACAGTCTCATTCTCGCCTTACTTTTTGCCTTCAATCCTTCAATACTTTTGATTTTAATTCTCGCTGGTGCAGTTGCGATTTTTAACGACTACAACAAAGCAGCACGTGATTTTAAGAATCCAATCTTTCTCAGTCGCCTGTATCGGCGACTTACCCTCATCGCACTTCCAGTGGTGCTCACCGCGCCACATTCACTAGGAATGATTCGTCATCCATCTCAACTTTTGGGCGAGATAGGTCTTTCATTCCCAGGAGGCGGACCGAATGTGGCCTTACTCGCCAATCCAGGAGGGCCGGGCTCTCTTCCATGGTGGTGCATCAGTCCGATTACGGCAATTTTACTTGTGGCTTACTTCTCTTCCACTGCTGCTCGAAAATTTGCTACTCCCGGAATTGCATTCCTTTTTGCCGGAGTGTTAATGAGTTCACTTGTTGCTCCCGGAAACGGATCTGCTAACGGCACACGTGTTTATGCTGGCACTTTGCTATCACTCGCGACGTTGCTATCAATTACCGCAGCCGTTGTCATGTTCGACAAGATCCGGGCACGTCTTGAGCAATCCAACATCAACTATCGACATTTTTCAGTGGCAGCTGTTCTCATTCTCACCATTGCATATAGCGCAACTAGCATGTTCTGGTTGGTATCGGCAGGTTCAAACTCGCCACTTCGAAATTCTACGAAACAAGTGTTGCCTGCATTTTTAGCTGTAGATGAGAATGTGAAAACTCTCGTCATTCGCCCCTATCGTCGCGAAGGTCAGGCAACACTGTCATATTACATTTCGCGTGGGCACGATATTTCACTCGGAGAGCCTGACGTTGCACCCAAGGACACCGAAGTTATTTCTCGAGCCGTAGAGGGGCTTATCGATAACACCGGAGTTACTTCGAGCAAGATATTTGCAACATATGGAATTAAATATGTCTTCCTGAAGAATCCCGCAAGTGAAGAAGTTATACAAACAATTGATGGCCTTGGTGGATTTAGCAGAACCTCAGCAACTAAAGCTGGAATCGTTTGGAAAGTAAATTTTCCAACTGGGCGTCTGATATTTACAGATTATTCTGGCAAAGTAACTATTCTTAAAAGCAAGGGTGTAAATTCTTATATCTCTAAGCCCGGGACGCTAACTCTGACCGAAAATTACGGCAGCGCTTGGCAAGTTTTTCAAGATGGTTATCGCGTGGCAAGGATTGAAAATCAAAACGGTCTACCGACTTTTGAAATTACCAATGCTGGACATATCTCAATTTTCCACGATGGCACTCTTCGCAGAGGCTGGATTTCAATCTTTCTCATAGCACTCTTCACAACTATCACCTTGGCGCTTCCCGCCGGTAGACGGAAAAGTCAGATTTCTGCGCGGGAGCTTTCATGAAACTTGGAAGAAATGCGACCTTGGCGATCGCCACTGTATTAACTATTGCAATTGCTAGCCTGCTCAATGTTTCCGCAACTACCAGCAGATTTAATATCACCTACCCATCAGTGGTGTGTCCGCCAAATATTGACGGTTTGAGCACAGCTATTTCGCTTTCGTCACCACAAACTCTTATTCGTAAAACTGGAACTTCTTCCATGAAATCTAAACCTGTTGGAATTCGTCGCTACGCCATAGCTTCGCAGTCAGCTGTCATTGAGGCAGGATCTGTTACACCAGTTGTGTGGCAAGTGCGTACGGGAGTATGGGCGGGCGCAGTGACATGTAGCGCTCCTGTGACCTCGCAATGGTTTGTTGGTGCAACAGCAGATATCACATCTAAAGGTTCGTTGAATTTAGTAAACAGTGGTCTTGGAAAAGCTGTTGTACGAGTAACGGTATTTAGCGAGAATGGCGAACTTACACCGCGAGATATAGTCATACGAGCGAACTCATTTGTTCAACTTCCACTTCCATCGTTGGCACCAGGTTCACAAGTAATAGCGATTCACGTCGAGACACGAGCAGGTCGCGTCAATGCTTTTGTCGTGGACGAAAGAGGGCGTGGATTAAGAGCGCTGGGTGGCGATTTAGTGAACCCAACCGGAGATCCAACTAAGTCACTTCAGATACCAGCGATACCTCAGCAGAAAGGCAAGAAGACTGCAACGCCTCACACGCTCAGACTCCTAGTGCCCGGAAATATTGATGCCCATATTTCTGCTGAAATTAGATCAACCGATGGAACTTTTGCTCCGACAGCCCTTGACGGTCAAGTAATTGCCCACAAGAAGGTAATTGAGATTCCATTCGAGTTAATTATGAAATCAGGAAAATTTGCACTGCACATTACATCGGACCAACCGATACTGGGCTCAGTTTTTTCAAAGACCATTTCGCAAGGAAAGAGTGACTTTGTCTGGAGCACTGCAGTCCCAGATCTCAGAGAATTTACTTTGGCCACAACTGGGCTAGCTCCAACACTTGTCTTCACAGGCAAATCAATCAAACTGAAAGCTGTAGTGACTTTAACAAATGGTGATTCGAAAGAAATTAGCGTTCGCGGTGAAGATATTGCGACCTTGGTCTTAAGCGATAAGGCTCGCTCTGTCACCTTTACAAAGATTTCATCTGGAACTTCCGGTGCTGCGCTCATCTCATCCAAGAGCGGCTATGGGTACATCCCGTTAACTCCAGGAAGTGTGCTGACGAAATCTTCAGTGCCATCTTCAAATATTCGAGTGTTAAATCCCTAAATTTTAAGGTGCCACCGATAGCCTTGTAGGTATGAGTTCCGAGGTTCGATCAGGGCGCACCTGTTCGCGAGTTAGTTGTCGTTCTATTTCAACGATGACTCTTACCTACATTTACTCTGAATCCACTGCAGTACTTGGTCCACTTGCTACATTTTCAGAACCCCATTCGTACGATCTTTGCGAGAAGCATTCGGCGAGACTTACAGTGCCAAATGGTTGGAACGTCATTAAGCAGGCAGTCGATGATCATGTAAGTGGTCCGACAGATGATGATTTGATGGCGATTGCAGATGCTGTTCGAGAGGTTGCTCAGAGTGCACGTGGAGAATCGGAGCTAACTTCAACATCACCTTCACAATCAAGCGTAGGCCGTCGCGGCCACTTGCGCGCCGTGCCATCTTAATTTCTCATCCACCCAGTTAACTCTTTACGATAGATGCATGAGCTCCTCAATTTTTAAGGCCTATGACATACGCGGATTGGTTGACAGTGAGTTAACTCCTGATTTTGCATTTTCAACGGGCGTAGCCGTTGCTCGATTTCTTGAGTTAGAGCGCGAACCTGGAACAGTAGTAATTGGCGAAGATATGCGTCCGTCGTCACCAGATCTGGCTAGCGCATTTTCTGCAGGTGTTACCTCACAAGGGCTCGATGTGATTCGAATCGGATTAGCGTCAACAGATATGTTGTATTTTGCTGCAGGTAAATTAAATCTTCCTGGTGCGATGTTTACCGCAAGCCACAATCCAGCCGCTTACAACGGGATAAAGCTCTGCTTAAGTGGTGCTCGCCCCATCGGTAAAGAATCAGGACTTCTTGCAATTGAAAAATTTGTTAAAGAAGGTTCACCAATGGCCATGAGGCATCCCGGAGTAGAGAAGCATCGCGACATGCTCGAAGAGTATGTGGATCACTTATTCTCACTTGTTGACCTTTCTGAAATTCGTCCACTCAAGATTGTTATAGATGCTGGCAATGGAATGGCTGGTTACACAGCACCCGCAGTGTTTAAGCGTTTAAATGCCGAAGTCATTGAAATGTATTTTGATCTTGACGGAACCTTTCCCAATCATGAAGCAAATCCAATTGAGCCCGCAAACTTAGTCGACCTGCAAAAGGCGGTGAAGAAGCATGGAGCTGATATCGGACTTGCATTTGATGGCGATGCAGATCGTTGTTTCTTAGTTGATGAAAAAGGTGCACTGGTTAATCCATCGGCGCTCACTTCGCTCATCGCTAGTCGTGAATTGAATAGACATCCAGGCTCAAACATTATTTACAATTTAATCTCCTCTCGCGCAGTAAAGGAAGTTGTGGAAGAAAATGGCGGAACAGCGATTCGTTCCCGCGTAGGGCATTCCTACATTAAGAAATTAATGGCCGAATCTAATGCGGTCTTTGGTGGGGAACATTCTGGCCATTTTTATTTCCGCGATTTCTGGCGAGCTGATTCGGGAATGTTGGCAGCTCTTCATGCAATTGCAGCACTTGGGGAAAGCAAAAAGTCACTCTCTTCCTTGCTATCAACTTTTAATCGATATCACTCAAGTGGGGAAATAAATTCCACAGTTGCAGATGCCCAAGCGTCCATGAAAATTATTGAAGAGCTCTATGGCACACTCAAAGATGTATCAGTGGATCATTTAGATGGCTTGACCATCAACGGTGATAACTGGTGGTTCAATCTCCGGGCCTCAAATACTGAGCCCCTCCTTCGACTCAATGTCGAGGCTTCGACCCCCGCGCGTATGCAGAAGGTGCGTGATGATGTACTCAACACAATTCGGAGTTAAGTCCAAATCACTATTTTAAGACTCTTCCACTAACCTATGCTCATAGCCGACTAGCACAGTAGAGCCCTACGCCGAAGGTCTAGCGAAAAGAAAAACAGCCGTTTTATCTAGGGGAGATATATAAAAATGACACCTGTAACAACAATTCCAAAGCACGACATTGCAGATGCATCACTTGCAGCAGAAGGTCGCAAGCGCATCGAATGGGCAGAACGCAACATGCCTGTACTTGCACAGATTCGCGAACGTTTCGAAAAGTCACAACCATTTACTGGCGTTCGTATTGCAGCCTGTATGCACGTGACAACCGAGACAGCTAACTTGATGCGTGTACTTAAGGCCGGTGGAGCAGAGATTGCACTATGTGCATCAAATCCACTGTCAACACAAGATGACACAGCAGCAGCACTTGTCCATGAGTACGGAATTTCTGTATTTGCTCGAAATTCAGTTGATCGTGATGGTTACTACGCACATATCAACGCCGCACTCGATACCGAACCACACCAAGTTTTTGATGATGGTTGCGACCTCGTCAATACGCTTCACACAACACGTAAGGAATTACTTCCAAATATCACCGGTGGTTGTGAAGAGACAACTACAGGTGTTATCCGCCTAAATCAGATGGCTAAGGATGGCGCTCTTACATTCCCAATGATTGCCGTTAACGACACTGATACAAAGCATATGTTTGATAACCGCTACGGAACTGGTCAGTCAACTCTTGATGCAGTATTTCGTGCTACAAACTTCCTACTAGCAGGCCGCATTGTTGTCGTTGCTGGCTTTGGTTACTGTGGCAAGGGTGTTGCAGAGCGTGCAAAAGGTATGGGTGCAGATGTCATCGTTACTGAAATCGATCCAACTAAGGCACTCGATGCAATGATGCAAGGCTTCCGCGTCATGCCAATGCTCGATGCAGCAAAGGTTGGCGATGTATTTATTACTGTTACAGGTAACCGCGATGTACTTCGCGATGAGCACTTTGCAGTAATGAAGGATGGTTCAATTTTGGCTAATTCAGGGCACTTCGACATTGAAATCGATGTAGCTTGGCTGGAGCAGAATTCAGTGAAGAAGAATGCAAAGATGCGCCACCAGACTGACGAATATGTGATGAAGGATGGTCGCCGTCTACTACTTCTTGCAGAAGGACGACTTGTAAACCTAGGCGCGGCAGAGGGACATCCAGCATCTGTTATGGATATGTCATTCTCGGATCAAGCGCTAACTGCCGAATATCTTGTGAAGGAAGCAAAGAATCTCGCAGCCGGTGTACATGAAGTTCCAACTTACATTGATAAGGAAGTTGCATCACTCAAGCTCAAATCAATGGGTGGCCTCATCGATGTATTAACACCTGCTCAAGATATGTACTTAAACTCATGGGAGCACGGTTCTTAAAGAGCCGCACCTTCCCACATGACGCTCATCATGGTCGTAGATGACGATCAAGACCTCGCAGAAATGCTTGGAATTGTTCTGACTAGTTCAGGCTTTGATGTTGATCTTGTTGGTCGAGGAGATGAGGTGCTGGAGGTATTTAGAAATAATCCTCCAGACCTTGTCTTACTTGATGTCATGTTGCCAGGAATCGATGGCATCGAGGTTTGTCGTTTAATCAGAAAAGAATCTATGGTTCCAATCGTCATGCTCAGTGCTAAAGGCGAGACGCAAGATATTGTGCGAGGACTTGAAGCAGGCGCCGATGACTATATGCAGAAGCCATTTCGCGATAAAGCTGAGCTGATAGCTCGAATTCGAACCCGTTTGCGTCGTACAAACTCTGACGTGACAGGTTTGCTCACCATTGGCGATATCTCTATCGATGTCACCGCTCACGAAGTCCATCGTGGAAGTACATTGATTGCGCTCACTAGACTTGAGTTTGATCTTTTAGTTGCACTTGCCAAAGAACCTGGACGTGTATTTACACGAGATGCGCTATTAAGTGAAGTGTGGGGCTATCGCCATAGCACCGATACTCGTTTGGTTAATGTGCACGTCCAACGTTTACGGTCAAAAATTGAACATGATGCCGAGCGCCCTGAAGTTGTTATGACAGTCCGTGGAGTTGGTTATAAGGCGGGCGGTACTGCCTAATATGACAGGCATTCGCAGAAGGCTTCAACAATCTTTAGCTACAAAGGTCATTCTCTCAACTGTTCTGCTTTCACTGGGAGTGGTCTGGATTACCGGCTCAGCGCTCTACTCACGTTTATCTGATGGAATTCGATCTACAAGCCTGAACTCATCTTTGGCTGAGTCAAGATACACATTCTTCAACGCGCAGTATCAGATGCTTATTTCACAGGGCTTGAAAGTAGAAGAGCGCAAGAAGATTCTTGCAGATATAGTCGTCAAGGCTTCAGCGCAGGGAATCAATGAAGAGCGACGAGAAGTCATATTTTTGAAAGTTCCAAGTTCGGGCAGTTCAACAATTTCATATGAAATGTCATCAAATATCATCAAAAATTCTTCGATTCCAAAAGAGCTAAGAACTCGAGTCCAAAAATCACTTGTACTTCAGTATGCATATGCAGATGCCATTTATAACAAGGGTGCTCCAGCAGAATCACTCTTTGTTGGTGAACAGATAAGAATTCCTTCTGGTGGACGATACGAAATGTATATAGTCTTTTCACTGAAGAATCAAGCAACAACAATTGATTTGATTAAGAACTCACTTCTTCTTACCGCTATTGCCCTTCTGCTTCTTATTGGTCTGATTACATGGTTTGTTGTTCGTCAAGTAGTGAAACCTGTGCGTGAAGCTGCACGAATTTCAACACAATTTACTCAAGGTGATTACAGCCAGCGTATGAAAATCGAGTCAGTGGATGAAATGGCAACGCTTGCTCACTCCTATAACGAGATGGCAGCATCTATCGAACAACAAATTACTCGGCTAGAAAACCTTTCTCGGGTGCAACAACGGTTTGTTTCAGATGTTTCACACGAATTACGCACTCCTCTGACAACACTTCGCATGGCATCAGAAGTTATCTACAATCAGCGTGATTCCTTTGATCCGCTTGTCGCTCGTAGCTCTGAACTTCTTACCGCACAGCTTGATCGCTTTGAACAATTATTGGAAGATCTTCTTGAGGTAAGTAGGTTCGACGCGGAGGTAGCTGTCCTTGAGCCAGTTGATTTTGATGTGCTCACACTCATTAAGCGCTGTGTGCACGATTTTGAAGTCGCAGGTGGTGACTCAACCCCTCCGATTCAAATTAAATCTCAAAATTCAAATGTAATCATCAAGGCTGATATCCGCCGTTTCGAAAGAATTATGCGCAACCTCCTATCGAATGCCCTCGACCACGCAGATGGAAAAGAAGTCGTGGTCACAGTTGTTGCATCGAATAATGATGTTGGAATCGGTGTGAGAGATTTTGGTTCTGGTTTAGATGAATCAGCACTCATTCGAGTCTTCGATCGTTTTTGGCGAGCGGACCCCTCACGAGCACGTGTGCGTGGAGGAACTGGTCTGGGATTATCTATCGCACTCGAGGACGCTCGACTTCACAATGGTGAACTTGATGCATGGGGGCGTCCAGGAAAAGGCGCCCACTTTGTGCTCACGTTGCCGCGCATTGCAGGTGAACCCATCAATGAACGCCCGATTAAGGTATCGCCAAAAGATTTCCACGAGGAAAATTTCTACCAATAATCTCTCTATTCCTGGCGCCAAAATTCGCCAATGAACTTTCTCCAACCTCTGCAAGAGTTAATTTTTCCTTCCCGATGTTTAGGGTGTGGCTCAATCGGGATAGAAATTTGCTCTCAATGCAGAGCATCGTGGCATCCTCATATTTATCGAACATGGTCACGCGAGGCACCGAATTTCCCAATCTATTCATCAATTCAGTACTCGACAATCGCCGGCAAAGTTCTGTTGTCGGCAAAAGAAAGTTCTTTATTGCACGCAGACCATTTGATGATAACCGCGCTCTCACATGCCTTGCGAAAATGCCGAGATGAGAATGGATTTGGATCTCTAGTTCCGATTCCATCACGTAAATCAGTTGCCCGCCACCGAGGTAGACAATTCATTTATGAGTTAACGAAAGAAATTGGGGCAAGAGAAAAACTACCGGTATTTAATATATTGACCCACACCAGAAAGGTACGTGACCAATCAAATCTGGATGCAGTCGCGAGAATTGCTAATCTGCAAGGGGCGCTTATCTCGCTGCAATATCTGAGGGGAAAGGTATTTTTGGTTGACGACCTCGTCACAACAGGGGTCACTCTTGCCGAAGCTGCGCGAGCCCTGCGGGCCAAGGGGATCGATGTAGCGGCTGCTGTAACAGCTTGTGTGGCTGAACCTCTACGATAAGGGGTCTCGAAAGAGGAACTCAAGTCTTGAGTAACTGGAAGGTAGTCAGATGGCTTCAATTATCGATCGCATCATGCGAGCCGGCGAAGGAAAGATTCTTCGCGACTTAAGCAAGATCGTCGACCAGGTCAACGCCTTCGAAAGTTCAATCTCAATTTTAAGCGATGAAGAACTCCGAGCCAAAACTACTGAATTTAAATCTCGTTTTTCGAGTGGTCAAACTCTTGATGAATTATTGCCAGAAGCTTTTGCTGTTGTTCGTGAAGCGGCCAAGCGCACGCTCGGACAACGTCATTACGACGTTCAGATCATGGGTGGCGCAGCGCTTCATAGGGGCAATATTGCCGAAATGCGCACAGGTGAAGGTAAGACTCTCGTTGCAACACTTCCTTCATATTTGAATGCTCTTGCCGGACGCGGAGTCCACGTTGTTACAGTCAATGACTACTTAGCAGAGCGCGATAGCGAGTGGATGGGACGCATCCACAGATTCCTTGGACTATCCGTTGGCGTGATCTTAAATAGCATGACACCTACGGAACGACGCGCGGCATATCTTTCAGATATTACCTACGGAACAAATAATGAATTTGGCTTTGATTACCTTCGCGACAATATGGCTTGGTCACTCGAAGATTGCGTACAGCGTGATTATTTCTTTGCCGTAGTCGATGAAGTGGACTCAATTCTTATCGATGAAGCTCGTACGCCGCTCATCATCAGTGGACCAGCTGATAAGGCGACCAAGTGGTATGTGGAGTTTGCAAATATCGCAACAAAATTACAGCGAGATGCACACTATGAAGTTGATGAGAAGAAGCGCACTGTCGGAATTCTTGAAGAAGGAGTCACTAAAGTTGAAGAACTTCTTGGTATTGAAAACCTTTATGAAGCGGCAAATACAACCCTGATTGGCTACCTTAACAATTCTGTGCGAGCTAAAGAGTTATTTAAGCGCGATAAAGATTATGTAGTAATGAATGGCGAGCTTCTCATAGTTGATGAGCACACCGGCCGCATGCTTGCCGGTCGTCGCTATAGCGAAGGTTTGCACCAAGCACTGGAAGCCAAAGAGCGCATTGAGATTAAAGATGAGAATCAAACTCTTGCCACAATTACATTACAGAATTACTTCCGCCTTTACGAGACGATTTCAGGAATGACTGGAACGGCGATGACGGAAGCATCTGAGTTCCATCAAATTTATAAGCTTGGCGTTGTCCCAATCCCAACCAACCGCTCAATGCAAAGAATTGATCAACCTGATTTGGTCTATAAATCTGAAGTCGGAAAATTTGCAGCAGTGACTCGCGATATCGTGGAACGTCACCGTAAAGGTCAGCCCGTACTTGTTGGAACAGTGAGCGTTGAAAAATCTGAAGAGCTCTCAACTTTCCTCAAGAAGTCCGGAGTTCCACATGAAGTTCTCAATGCCAAGCATCACGAACGCGAAGCATCAATTATTGCCCGCGCAGGTGTTAAAGGCGCTGTAACGGTTGCTACAAATATGGCTGGTCGCGGAACCGACATCATGCTCGGTGGTAATCCAGAATTTATGGCTGATTTTGAATTACAACGACGCGGACTCTCACCAGTAGATAACGCTGTTGAATATGAAGCAGCGTGGCCCGATGAGATTGCAAAACAGAAAGCAGCTATCGCCAAGGAGCATGAGGAAGTTGTTGCTCTCGGTGGTTTGTATGTCTTAGGAACTGAACGACACGAGTCCAGGCGCATCGATAATCAGTTGCGCGGTCGATCCGGACGTCAAGGTGACCCTGGTGAATCACGTTTCTACCTCTCGTTGCAGGATGATTTGATGCGACGCTTCAATTCCGGAATCGTAGAGCGCGTACTTGCTGCAGCTGGCCTTCCTGAAGATGAACCAATCGAATCAAAAATGGTCTCTAATGCGATTCGATCAGCACAGACTCAAGTGGAAGCACAGAACTTTGAAATCCGTAAGAATGTTTTGAAGTATGACGATGTCATGAATCGTCAACGCGAAGTAATTTATGGTGAGCGCCGACTTGTTCTTGAAGGCGAAGATATTGGTGTTCAAGTTGCAGACTTCATGGCCGAAACACTGACCGCTTACGTGCAATCTGCTACCGCACAGGGATATGGCGAAGATTGGGATTTAGCTCAATTATGGACAGCCCTCAAACTTATCTATCCAATCTCTTTCACACCGGAAGATTTAGTTCAGGAATTTGGCTCACTATCCGCGCTGAACACTGAGATTCTCGAATCTAGAATTCTCGATGATGCAGCAATTGCTTATAAAGCACGTGAAGAAGAGCTTGGAACTGAAATCTTGCGCGAACTAGAGCGCAAAGTTCTACTCTCAGTTCTCGACCGTAAGTGGCGCGAGCATCTTTATGAGATGGATTATCTGCAAGAGGGAATTGGCTTACGTGCCATGGCGCAACGTGACCCATTAGTGGAATACCAGCGCGAAGGCTATGAACTTTTTGCAGCGATGATGGATGCAGTGAAAGAAGAACTGGCCAGCCTGGTATTTAACGTTGAAGTCACTGTCGAAGGAGATGGTTCAGAAGTTAAAGCGCGCGGCGTTAATGACAAACCAACTCAAAGTGCTCCATTGCAATACAGCGCAGCTGATGAAAATGGGGTTGTGAAGAGCGGTGACGTTTCACGAAATAGCCCTTGCCCATGTGGCTCAGGCAAAAAATTCAAACGTTGTCATGGTGCTGCTTAAAGTCAAATAAGTCTCAAGGCGGTACATAACCAATGACCATCAACGCCTTCCAAGCGAATAACCATTGCTCGCAATCGTTTTCCATATCGCACCGTAATTGTTGATTCACAAATTCCATCGAGTGGTTCTGATTGATGAATACTCCTGATCTTTCCAATTTCATTCTGCGAACCAGTTTTGCGGAGTAGTTCCATATAAATAACTCTGTGGCACGAGCGAATAAGTTGTGCGGGTTGACGTCGGCCAGCCCATATCTCGACAACACTGACCGCAAACTTCATGGTCCAAGCATGCAAATCGGGCAGCTCACTTGCTGATGTAGGTATCGGCATCTCATCCGATTCAAGATCTTCGCCAAATGTTGAAGGCACTAAGTAAAGTTTTGCTCGTTGGGGCGCAATGGTTCGCACTGGTGGTGCGAAGAGATCTAGCACGGGGTGGCTCCAAAGGGCCGGATCTTCAGTACTAGAAATCAATTGCAGGAAAGGCTTCTTCGTTAATTGGTATGGATTCTGTATCTCTGTTGTCATACCGCGGATGCTTCAGTGAATGAAAGTGCTACAAATCAGAAAATTTGATGAATATCTCTCATACCTTTGGATGAGTGTGGACAACCCATCTGATGATGGCGTAAGTCACTCTTAGCCTGCCGCCATGGTTGCCAAGAAAGAAAATAATTCACGTTTGATTATCTCTGTCGCATTATTCATTGCAGCACTTGTCGCTTCTTTTGCAATGTCTGTGGCTGCGAATCAGAAAGAGAAATACTGGGTCGCAATTCGTCCCATCGCCTCAGGGACGCAAGTTGAGAGATCTGATGTTGGCTTCATCTCTGTGACACTAGGTCGATCACAGGGGCGATATCTAGCTTCATACTCAAATCCAATTGGATCAGTCACCAAGCGAAAGATCTATTCGGGTGAACTATTAGAAATAGATTCACTTTCCAATGATGCAAATTTTCTTACACACCAGCAGGTCTCAATCAGCCTGCGGTCAGTGGATATTCCTGAGCAAGTTCTTGTTGGTGAAGTTGTCAGTATTTATCAGCTCAAGGATGCGCAGAACGGCGAAAGCTCAACTCCGCCGAGGCACATACTCGGGGGAGTATTTGTCACCTCTATCGACAGAAAAGGTTCAAATTTTGGCGGGGAAGTCGCACTCACTATCTCTATCGATCGCGCCCAAATTCCAGAGCTATTAGATGCCACGACAAGTGGCCGACTTGTTGTCGTCCGAGCACATGGTTGATGTTCTTGCTTCAACTGCAGTAACAGCTATTCACAACTCTGAATTTGAAAGTTTCGCTGCAAGTACGCTCTTTGGGCAGGGATGGAGTGTGCAATTTCGAGCGCTCGATACTGATTCACTAATTACCTTTATCGCAGGATCAACAGAGATGCCAGAAGTTCTACTTATTTCAACTGATCTCTTCGGTATCAGTGAAGAGATTATTGAGAAGCTGCGTAGCCAAGGAATAAAGGTCTTCCTGTTCTGCACCTCACAGGAAGAGTTGAGCCAATATCCAGGTGCTCATCTTCAATCTAAAAACTCACTTGATCTCATAAATCTAATCCGAGGTTCACTACGTTCTCCTATGTTGCGATCGCAGAAAGTGAAGAGCCTAAAGCCTCATGCTCGAGTCATTAGCGTAGTTGGTGCTCACCACAGCGCAGGGTGTACTTCTCTGAGTATCAATCTTGCATCTGAGCTAAGCCTATTAAATAGGAGCGTTCTCCTGATTGATGCTCACGCATATTTTCCCGCAGTCGCAGTGCGACTTGCTCAGAGAGGCATCACGCAAGCAGATAGTTTCCATAAGATTTCAGCACACCTGAGTGCTCTAGAAGTCACAGAAGAAAATATTGCTGAGTCATTGCTGCTCTTGGAGAAAGCCCTTGGAGAATTTGATGTCATTGTTATCGATAATGGAGTAGTGCCAGATTTGCCAGAAACTCTAAGCGGACGCAGATGGTCGGGAGAAATTCTTGTGTGGGCAAGTACTAATGCAGATGAGATGTTGGTGCTTTCAAAATCTGACTACTTATCACTCGAAAGTCTACGAAGATTGAGTAAAGAGTTGAGCAAGAATTCCATAAAACCTAGATTGAGCTTCGTTCATTCTCATGCCATTCAAGGCAAGAAGGCCTCTGCGCAGGAAGAGGGATTCCTAGAGATTGTGATGCCGCTGATTCCTCACCGAGTGCTTCGCTTTCCGATGGACTCGAGATCAATAACGTCGGCTGAGAATGAACGCCTGCCACTGCATGAATCGAATGAGAAGACCTTGCTGCGCAAGAGCGTGGTAGATATTGCAGGCGAATTAATCAGGTAACTTCTTATAGGCTTCGCATATGCGCGCATATGCCGGAGTGACCGCTCAAGAAGTGAGTGATTTCTTCTCATCCGGTTTACTTGAGGTTTCTGGTATCTACGCACCGACACCAAAATTTATTGCGGAAAATGGTGATCTGGATGAGGAAGAAATTGAATACACACTCTCATTAGTCGCAGCTGAAGATGCCATTGAGTTAAAAAGTGATACATCGGGACCTGCGTGCGTTCTTGCTTTTGAGCTACCTGATTCAATGATTCAAGAATTTCACGACATGTCTATTACTGTCTCATCAGCTATTTTGTGGGAGTACGTCCAGTGCCTCTTTGAAGTATCGGAAGATGGTGAAGAATTAACCTGGTTTGCGACTCAAGAGATTTCAAATAATCTTTCATCGTGGTTGGCATAGGCAGATAGATGGCATCCATCGAAGAATATGTGAGAGACCGAAGTCCGCTCTCTGCAGAACACATCCACCGATTACGAGAGCTAATAGCCGATTGGCAACTACTCTCTGATCTTTCATTTGCCGACTTAATTTTGTGGGTTCCACTGCGGAAAGATTTCAAGAGTTGGCCAACGGGATATGTAGCTGTTGCGCACATTCGTCCAACTACAGCAGCAACGTTATTCCCACTTGATGTTATCGGCAATGAGATTGAGCATGGAGAACGTCCTCATATTGATCAAGCACTTTCTGCAGCCGAGATTATTCGCGATACACAACCAGAACCATTGGGAGATCACTTAGTCAAAGAAGAGACAATCCCAGTCATGATTGATGGTCACGTCGTGGCTGTGATTTCTAGACATCGCGATTCTGAATTGATGCGCCAACCAAGTCGACTTGAACTTAACTATCGCGAAATTGCCCATAATTTATATCGCATGGTTTCTGAAGGCACATTTCCATTTACCAATGCAGGTTCCCTCTTTGATCCGGCACCACGTGTTGGTGATGGATTAATTCGCCTTGATGTCAATGGCGTAGTCTCTTATGCAAGCCCCAATGCACGTTCTGCATTTAGCAGATTAAGTTGGATGAGTGAACTAGAAGGACACAAACTTGGTGAAATCGCGCAATCATTGTCACGAGTAAGTGCTGATGCACAAGAGGAAACAATTGCAAATTCTTTGAGTGGCAAAGCGCTGAAGCGAGTCGAAATTGAGAATATAGGCGGAACAATTGATTTCACTGTATTGCCATTGATGCAGAGCGAAGATCGAATTGGTGCGATTGTTCTACTTAATAATGTGACCGAGCTTCGCCGGCGTGAGCGCGAACTTGTTACAAAAGATGCCACTATCCGTGAAATTCACCATCGCGTGAAGAATAATCTGCAGACAGTTTCTGCGCTATTACGTTTACAAGCAAGGCGTATTGAAGATCCAGGTGCAAGTGCTGCCCTCAATGAAGCAGTTCGACGTATCGCCTCCATTGCACTCGTTCATGAGACGCTCTCCAATAGTCCAGATGCATCGGTTGCCTTCGATCAAGTTCTAGATAGTTTAGTTTCACATGCACTCGAACTCAGTCCGCGTATGAGTGAGTTAAAGATTGAGCGCACCGGAACGTTAGGTTCCCTTGAGCCTCGTATCGCGACCCCACTTGCGCTGGTTATTACCGAACTTATACATAACGCTCTAGAACACGGCTTAGCCGAAGAAGGTTCAGCGTTAGGAATTCATGCACGTATCGAGCCTCAAGAAATAACTGTCATTATTTCCGATGATGGGGTTGGGCTACCTACTGGATTTGATATCGCAACATCGCCCAATCTTGGACTTCAGATTGTTCGCACATTGACGGAAAATGAGTTGCGAGGAACGCTGACTTTGATATCTGATGAAGTTCAAACGCAAGCGATTCTTAAATTTCCTAACGCCCGTTAGTTAGTCGCACGTTTTACGAGTTGCTGTTATCAATGAGGCGAGCACGATTACGTGCAGCGCGACGTTTGAGCGCGCGACGCTCATCTTCGGAAAGTCCGCCCCACACACCTGCATCTTGACCAGATTCCAGGGCCCATGCCAAGCATGGTTCCTTAACTATGCAACGATTGCAGACTTTCTTAGCTTCCTCGATTTGAGTAATGGCAGGGCCAGTATTTCCAACAGGAAAGAAGAGCTCAGGATCTTCATCGCGACATGCTGATTGATGTCTCCAGTCCATGGCACAGCCTCCTAAAAAATTCATTTGATTGTGTACGAACTAGTCGCACAAGAGCCCTATTCTCCCTTGTGTTACTTATATAAACAAGAAGGTACGGAAAAGGATTTCTTTTTAGAGGGTGATTTATATCGCGTGCCCCCGACAGGAATCGAACCTGTGCACCTGCCTCCGGAGGGCAGTGCTCTATCCCCTGAGCTACGGGGGCGCAGGTAGAAGAGATTATCTGACTATGAGCAATTCGGAGAAAGCATATTTTGCAACTGGATGTTTCTGGGGCGCAGAACGAAGATTATGGAATTTACCAGGCGTGCTCGAGACAAGTGTTGGATATATGGGTGGAATGAGAGCTAACCCTTCTTACGAGCAAGTGTGCACAGGCGTAACAGGGCACGCTGAAATTGTTGAAGTTATCTTTGATCCATCTGTAATTTCTTATCGCAGACTTTTGGAAGAGTTTTGGGTCATGCATGATCCGACGTCACTGAATCGTCAAGGAGGGGATATCGGCACTCAATATCGAAGTGCAATCTTCACAACTTCTGAAGCACAGCAATTACAAGCCGAAGTTACTCGTGACGTTTATCAAGCGGCCTTGAGTCGAGCTGGCATTGATCAGATTGTGACTGAGATTCAGAGCTCAGCAGGCGTGCCGTACTACTTGGCCGAGGAGTATCACCAGAAGTATTTAAAGAAGAATCCCAATGGATATGACTGCCATTCAAGCACAGGTGTGCAATTTCCTGCAGTAGTTAATTAAGCGCTCGCCAGCAGTACCAAGCAATGACACTTCTGTACGGCGCAAACTTTGCCCCTTTCTTTTCTAGTACCTTGGGCTCAATCTCTTCTTTCAGCGCGTGAATCTTCTCCCAGCCACGGCGCACTCCTAAATCACCTGTTGGCCAGATATCAAGTCGACCAAGTTGAAACATCATAAACATATCTACCGTCCATGGACCGATCCCCCAAAGGCCGGTGAGTTGATCAAAAATAACAGTGTCATCCTCAATTTCATGCAGTTGGTTGATACGAATCTTCTTAGTTAAGGCGGCATTTGCAAGGCCTTGAATAGTTTTATATTTAGCACCGGATACACCAGCCTCACGCATCGCACCTTCAGTGATTGCTGCGATGCGAGAAGGAATGATTCGTCCCCCCGCCAGTTTCTTCACCCGAAGAAAAATAGTATCTGCAGCTTTTACAGCCAGTTGCTGAGAAATAACTGATTCCACCAACGCTTCAAAATGAGTTATAGGTTTAGGGTTTCGGCCCACTGTGCACAGGGGATTATCTGCAATCACCTTTGCAAAGCGAGCATCACGAGCAGATAAATCTTTCACAATCTTCTTCATCGCAGCATCCGTGACGATCTGGCTCATGGATAAAGAATATGGAGGGTCACACCCTTCGTCTATGAGCGGGATAGTTACAAGCCGCCCAACCTGTCTTTCGCTACTTCCTGCTGAAGCGATTACTCTTATGCCATGTCATCTGAGAACTTGCATCCCGAGACTATTGCAGTTTCTTCTGGCCGCCCAGAATCAGAACCAGGGGCTGGAGTAAATATTCCAATTTCTCTTAATTCAACTTTTGTTGCAAGTGGACCTGTGAGCTACGGACGATTTGGAAATGAAACCTGGAGCCAACTGGAAAGTGCAATAAGTCAATTAGAAGATGCGACATCGACGCTGGTTTTTGCATCCGGCATGTCAGCAATCACTGCAGCTTTCTCCATACTTCCTCATGGCGCCGTTGTCGTTGCTTCACACGAGGGATATAGCGGAACCATGTCTCTACTCACGCGCCATCATGCAGATGGTCGATTAGATGTGCGTTTTGTTGATATCACCGATACAAAAGAGGTCCTTGCGCAATTACAAGGCGCCGCTTTTCTCTGGGTTGAATCACCAACTAATCCCGGACTCGGCGTTGCAGAAGTTTCTGTAATTATTGGGGAAGCTAAGAAGCGCAATATGGGTGTTGGCTTCGATAATACATTTGCAACTCCGCTAACTCAGAAGCCACTCACATTTGGGGCAGATATCGTGATGCATTCAGTTACCAAGTATTTGGCTGGCCATAGCGATGTACTTATTGGCTCACTATCGGTGAAAGATCCCGCCTTGCACGCGCGCTTGCTTGATGCCCGTACTTCCTTTGGAGCAATTGCTGGACCTTTTGAAGTATGGCTGGCACTGCGCGGCCTTCGTACATTTCCCCTTCGCTTCAATCGCGCTCAGGAAAATGCTGCTGCTTTAGCAAAGAAACTCTCTAGCCATTCTGCTGTAAGTAAAGTTCGCTACCCTGGGTTTGGCGCAGTTATCTCATTTGAGATAGCAGGCGACGCAGAGCTTGCTGAAAAAATTTGTAACGCCTCGAAACTGATAACAAATGCCACAAGCCTTGGGGGCATTGAATCAACATGGGAGCGCCGCCGTCGCTGGCCGATTGAAAGTCAGAGTATTCCCGAGAATTTAATCCGCTTCTCTGTTGGATGTGAACATGTGGAAGATCTCTGGCGAGATATCGACACCGCCCTGTCCCAGGGTTAAATCAGGCGCTTTGATTCAAAGTGGAGTATTTTTAGCCATATGAAAGCGCTCCGTAGATTCCTTGCAGCTATTACAGTCGCGCTCTTAGCTTTTAAAGCAGTTGGTTCATTCTTATCGTGGGTTGAAAAACAAGATGAGAACGAGACAGATGCATGGATCGACGAAGACGAATTCGAAGAAGCTTAAATGTCAGAGACGCAGTACATCGCAGGTAGTTGCAATATTGGCAAGGCTGAGATTCGCCAGCGCCAAGTAGTTGCACTCATTGGCTTCTTCCTGAGCGTTAGCGCTCTTATTGGCTTTATCTCAACGAAGGCTTCTCCTTCCATACGATTGGGAATATTTTTGCCTCTCACGATCTTCTCAGTGGGCTACGTGCAGTCACGTAAAAAGTTCTGTTTAGCATTTGGATTTATGGGCACATTTAACTTTGCTCGGCTGGGTAAGATGTCTAAGGTTGTAGATAAGGCATCTCTTGCTGCTGATCGCAAAACAGCGGCAAGCATCTTGCTGCAATCATTGGGATTAGCTGCAATCCTCACCTTTGCGGTCTACCTACTTCCTCTGAAGTAAGTCCTACTTAGCTCTTTCCTTTCCGCAGTTGTCGTGCCATTGTGTAACTTGTGAAAATAATTATCCATACTCGCCATGCAGAACTCGCAAGTGATTTTAAATCCATAGCTGAAGAGAAACTTCAATCAATGGAGCGATTTAGCGTAACAATCGATCGCATCGAAGTTGAAATATTGCACGAGGCCAATCCGCGTCAGGGAAAGAATTCACATAAGGTTGTGATAACTTCTCATGGATCAGGTCCGCTACTGCGAGCAGAAGAGACCGGTTTCAATGATCTAGCTGCTTTTGATGGTGCGATTAAAAGTATTGAACTTCAGATTCGAAAAATTCATGAACGAAATAAGAGCCATGATCGAAATTCTGTCCGCACCATGAAAATTAATACTCAGAATTAAAACTGCTTAGCGGCGGTTCTTTCCTCCACCGCTATCTTTCATTGTATTCATAGTTTTTGGCGGGCGCACTGGTTCCATCGGCGGTAGAGGTGGTTGACCTAAAGCTGTAATTGCATTCTCACGAGCAATGATTGCATTGGCTACCGCTGCACGCTTTGCATTTGCTGCTGCTGTTTTTTGCTCAGGCCCAGTTGTTACTTGGATGATGGCCTTTGCATCTTGTGAAGCTTTATTGACTGCTTGATTAAACGATTGATTGATTGCTCGAATTTGTTGTTCGCGATCGCGCATTGCTTGGATATAGATATCGCGATCTTGCTTATATTGATCGAGTGCGATTTTGTATGCATCTAATTGCGCAGATGAGTTGGGGGCAGGAGAGGGCTGATTATCAGCGTATGCACTACCTGACATGACCGAAAAAGTGAGAACGGCAGTAACTAGGGGAGCGCTGATGCCTTTTCTCATGCCACCATGCTAATTCGATAGTGGTGTGAATTCTCTGTGAACTTCTTAGAAGTTCTGTGTGCGTGTCTGTATTTTGGTAGTAATCATTGCGTGCTCATGGCAGGGTATGGGTATGGCGCAGCTGATTATGGTCATTGATGATGAAGCGGGAGTTCGCGACCTCTTAGGAGATGCCCTCAAACTTGCTGGCTTTGAAACAATCACAGCCGCCGATGCGATGATTGCCCAGACACTTCTCAGAAATACTAAACCTGATTTGTTAATTGTCGATATCAATATGCCGATGATGGATGGATTTGAATTCATCGAACGAATTCGTAGCAACGGCGATAACACTCCGGCGCTGATGTTAAGTGCACGTGGTGACCGCGCAGATGTAACTCGAGGGCTAACTTTGGGTGCTGATGACTATGTGACTAAACCATTTGGACTAGAAGAGTTAGTTTTACGTATTAAGGCAATTCTCCGTCGCTCACAATTCTCGGCCGAAACATCAGCGACGATTTCTTGTGGGCCTATAACTTTAGATAGCGACTCCCACCAAGTAACTTTTGGTGGCGAAGTTGTAGATCTCTCACCTACGGAATTTCGATTGCTGCATGTGCTTCTTGAGAGCAAAGGTCGGGTACTTAGTAAGACATACCTCCTTGATGAAGTTTGGGGAATTACCTTCGAATCCGAGAGCACCGTTGTTGATACCTATATTTCATACCTAAGAAAGAAACTTCATAAAGATGGCTTTGAAGGTATTCGCACCGTCAGAGGGGTTGGCTTCCAGCTTCAAGCGGAGAAGAAGTGAGAGTTTCAAGCACATCGCGCACAAGTATTTTTGTTGTATCTCTGATTACTTTACTGACTGTTGGTATTGGTGGCTATTCCGCGGTCCACACTCGAAATGCCGAGCTTTCCGAAGTTAATGCTTCGCTTAATTTTGTTGCGCAATCAGTTTTTGAAAACCCAGAACAGCCAGTGGGCGCAGCACTCTTTGCAATCGAACAATCAACGCTAGATATGACCCTCACCTTGCTCACGAGAGACCGACAAGAAACTTTTATCAATGAATCTTCACTTCAATATTCTGGTGCGCCAGAAATGAAGATAGTAGAAGAAGCCGCTGCTCACCCTGTTCATATCGCTGGCCCTGCGCCGTATCAGATTCGTTCAATTTTGATTTCAACTGGCGACTACATCATCATCGCCCAGAATACGAGACTCATTGACCGTCACTTTGCAGCAAATATCGCTTCACTTGCGCTCTTCACATTTCTTTTGGATGGCGCAGCAGCTCTTTTGCTTTTCTTCTATTTCAGGCGCATTAATCGCCGTGACCAAGTTGCATCTCTAGAGCGCATGCAAGAGTTTTTAGGTGATGCATCACATGAATTGCGCACACCCCTAACAGTTGTTAAAGGTTATGTTGAAATGCTGAGCAAAAAGCAGTTAGTAACTGAGCAAGATCAGGAGCGCGCCTTTCTCAGAGTTGGCAATGAAATAAATCGAATGGAAGATCTCATCCAGGATCTTCTGCTTCTTGCCGAGCTAGGAGAAAGTGGTAGCCGCGATATTGAAGCACTTGATGTCAGCGAATTACTTGCAGCTCACGGAACTGATTTTAAGACGCTCAACCCAACACGTTCAGTGGAATTAGTTATTGAATCCGATATAGAGATCATGGGTTCTCGTGATTATTTAGGCAGATTTATTCAGAATGCGTTAACAAATATTATGCGACACACAGCGCACGATGTTTCAGTTCGCATTTCCTGCTCCAAGAGCGGCAAGTACGCACGTGTGCAGATTGAAGATGCTGGGCCTGGGCTACCAGAGAGTGCATACGGAGAAGAACTACGTTCGCTCAATAGATTCGATAAATCACGTTCCCGCGAGCATGGTGGATCTGGCCTTGGGATGAGCATCATGTCTGCGGTTATTGAAAAGCTTCACGGGAAACTCTCGCTTCGTAAAAGTTCTATGGGTGGCTTAGCAGTTGTGGTCGACCTGCCATTGTCGAAAGACTAAACTTGGGAATGTGGCTGAGACTGATTTAGAGCAGACCTTCTCAGTGCTTGAGGCCAAATTTCTAGATTCTAATAATCTGGTTCGAGTAGTTCTTTCGGGCCGCCGCAGAAATATGCAAACCTTGCATGAGCGCATTGATATGCGCCCTGTGCTTATCAAAGAGGTATTACATATCCAAGTGAGCCATAGCGATGGCAGACAAATGACTACTAAGAATTATCTTCCCCTTCAAACCCCATTCGCGGAGTTACTACGTTCTGGATACGCAAATATTCTTCTGGAAGGAACATCTGAAACTCTCAACGTTCGGATAACAAAGAAGGGTGAAGCCTTACTTCATCGCGAAAAGTCCAGTAAAGAACCAGAGCTCTCGCATGACCGAAGCAAAGCACGCTTGCTCGATGCATCAGATCCATTTCTCATTGCAATCGGCATCTCTGATGCGCAAGGTGAAGTCAAACCCAGCAAATCTGATAAATATATGCAGGTAGAGGAATTCTTAAGAATCCTTGCACCTACTTTGGCGGGGGCTATTAGTGCTGGTCATATTGCTCAACCAACCGAGGCAAAGCCATTAACAATTGTGGACCTCGGATGCGGTCATGCATATCTGACATTCGCAGCCCATCAGTACCTACGTAGCCAAGGTATTCCAGTGAAAGTTATTGGAATTGATATTCGACCTGCTGCTCGTGATAGAAATAATGAAATCGCTTCACAACTTGGAATTTCATCGTCGATTGAATTTCGCGCTGAAGAGATTGCAGATACGACCTTAACAACAGCTGATGTAGCGATTGCGCTACATGCGTGTGATACCGCTACCGATGATGCAATCGCCTGGGCTATAAATACTGATGCGAAATTGGCACTGATTGCGCCATGCTGCCATCACGATATTCAGGCACAGATGAATGAGATTCCAGAACCATGGTCGCTCATCACGCGAAATGGCATTATGAAGGAACGTCTCGGAGATTTACTGACCGATGCCCTACGTATGCAGATTATGAAATTGCGTGGCTATCGAGTGGAAGCTATTGAATTTGTTGGGGGAGAACACACCCCACGAAATCTCATGATTCGAGCAGTAAAGACTGGTGCGCCAGCCGATAAGAATGAAGCGGCTAAATATGAGCAGATGCTCAGCCTCTGGAAAGTAAAACCCGCACTAGCATCACTTATCAGCCGTTAGACTTCGCAACATGTCTAAGGTTCTAGCATCACTTCCAATCGGCGAAAAAGTCGGTATCGCCTTTTCAGGTGGACTCGATCTGTTGCTGTTGCTTGGATGCGTGCCAAAGGCGCAGTTCCATGCACCTACACCGCAGATCTTGGCCAATACGATGAACCAGATATTGATTCAGTCCCAGTTCGCGCAAAGGAATACGGCGCAGAGATTTCACGTCTTGTTGATTGCAAAACTCCATTAGTTGAAGAAGGGCTTGCTGCAATTGCTTGTGGAGCTTTCCATATTCGCTCTGGTGGAAAGCAGTATTTCAATACAACTCCACTAGGGCGCGCAGTAACTGGAACACTCCTTGTCCGCGCCATGCTTCACGACAAAGTTGAAATCTGGGGCGATGGTTCGACATACAAGGGCAATGACATTGAACGTTTCTATCGTTATGGCCTGCTCGCTAATCCGAACTTGCGCATCTATAAGCCTTGGTTAGATGCGGATTTTGTCCGTGAACTCGGCGGTCGTAAAGAGATGTCTGAATGGTTGGTTGCCAACAAGCTTCCTTATCGCGATAGCGTTGAGAAGGCTTACTCGACTGATGCAAATATCTTGGGTGCAACTCACGAAGCTAAAGACCTTGAGAATCTTGATGCTTCGGTGGAGTTAGTAACCCCAATCATGGGTGTGAAGTTCTGGGATTCAAACGTTGCAATCGCATCTGAAGATGTGAAGATTCAATTTGTCCAAGGTCGACCTGTTGCAATCAATGGAAAAGATTTCGCTGATGTTGTTGCTCTCATGAATGAAGCAAACAAAATTGGTGGTCGCCATGGTCTTGGGATGGCTGATCAAATCGAGAACCGTATTATTGAAGCAAAATCTCGTGGAATTTATGAAGCACCCGGAATGGCGCTTCTCTTTATTGCCTACGAACGTTTGATCTCTGCAATCCATAATGAAGACACCATCGCTAACTATCACGCAGAAGGTCGCAGACTCGGACGTTTGCTTTATGAAG
>RFSY01000050.1 GCA_009923805.1 Actinomycetota bacterium | reverse complement strand
TCTCTTAGACATGAAATTCATAAACGCTTCTGCCGCTTCTTCAGATTGCAACGCTAATGCAAAAATCTGAAACTCAGCTTTCATCACAGCAGCCACAGCGTCATGCTTGCCAGCTTTCATCAGTGCTTTTGTATTAATGATTGCCTGCGGAGGTTGGTTGCCTATCTTCTCGGCAATATCCAGAGCAGCTTTTTCTGCATCAGCTGCGATGCTCTCGACTAGACCCATCTCTTTCGCTTCATCAGCACCAAAGGAATCACCGGTAAGGAAAATTCTTGCAGCTCTTTGATACCCAACAAGTTCGGGGAATAACTTCGATGAACCAGCCTCAGGAACTAATCCGAGTGAGGTAAAGGGCATAGAGAAATTCGCATTAGGTGCAGCAACGACTACATCACAATGCAAGAGCATCGTAGTTCCAACCCCGATTGCATTTCCTTTGACGGCTGCAATCAGGGGTTTCGGGAAATCAAGAAGCGACGCTAGGAAACGTGCGACATCAGAATCTTCCTCAGTTGGCGGATTGGACATAAAGTCCTTAATGTCATTTCCAGAAGTGAAGTGATCGCCTTCGCTTGTGATCAATACGCATCGAACGCTGAAATCTCCAGCGGCATCATTGAGCGCACTTGCCAAGCCCGCATACATATCCCGGGTAATAGCGTTCATCTTTTCGGGGCGATTGATGCGGATGACAAGCGTCTGACCCTGAGAGGTTCTCGTGATTTCTGCCATCCGGGCATCTTATGGTGTGAGGACGAAGAAATAAAGCGCATACTGGAGGCCATCGCAGGGAAAGAGGTGGCCTTCATGGCCAGAGACATCACCATCTCAACAAGGGAATTATCACCCTTTGAGTATTTAGTCCTTGGTCTTGTATGCGAGGGCAAAACTAATAGCGCAATCGCACGCGAAACTAATCACACTGAGAAAATTGTTGAAAATACCATCAGCCGCTCAGCTAAATCTTTTGGAATTACATCAGATGCTGATACAAATATGCGAGTAACACTGGCACTTGCATTTCGTGCGCAATACGGTGATGCAGCTTTCGATCGACTAGGTGTTCCCTGTGCTCACACAGAAATCAATGGACAAGGTCAGCCAGTCTGCACTCGCGAAGTTCACTAGCACTCTTCTGAACCACGAAATTTCTGCAATATCGAAAAAAGAAAACCCCGGCCCTAAGTGATTAGGACCGGGGTTTTTATTTGACGGATATCTTTGAGATTACGAAGCAAGTACTCCACTGATAAAATCTTCCACCTTGTCATGAGCCTGCTCATCTGTGAATTGAATAGGTGGGGTCTTCATGAAGTATGAAGAAGGTGAAAGAAGTGGTCCTCCGACTTTGCGGTCAAGACCAATCTTTGCGCAGCGAAGTGCGTCAATAATGACGCCTGCAGAGTTAGGTGAATCCCACACTTCTAGCTTGTATTCAAGGTTGAGGGGCACATCACCAAATGCACGGCCTTCAAGACGGACATAGGCCCACTTGCGATCGTCGAGCCATGGAATGTAATCCGAAGGACCGATATGAACATTCTTCTTACCGAGGTCATGCTCTAATTGAGATGTAACCGAGTTGGTCTTAGAAATCTTCTTTGACTCAAGGCGATCGCGTTCGAGCATATTCTTAAAGTCCATGTTGCCACCAACATTGAGCTGATAGGTGCGATCTAAATGCACCCCGCGATCTTGGAATAACTTTGCCATGATTCTGTGAGTAATAGTCGCCCCGACCTGGCTCTTGATGTCATCTCCGACGATAGGCAGACCAGCATCTTCAAATTTCTTCGCCCACACTGGATCAGATGCAATAAAGACAGGCAGGGCATTAACAAATGCGCATCCTGCATCAATAGCGCACTGCGCATAGAACTTAGCAGCTTCTTCAGATCCGACCGGTAGGTAACAGATAAGAACATCTACTTGCTCTTGCTTTAACACGGAAACGACATCAACGGCTGGGGCAACTGACTCTTCGATGGTTTCCTTGTAATACTTACCCAAGCCATCAAGAGTCACACCGCGTAGTACGGGAACTCCAGTTGTTGCGACATCTGAAAATTTAATAGTGTTGTTCTCACTAGCCCAAATTGCGTCTGCAAGATCTAGACCAACCTTTTTCTTATCAACATCAAAAGCGGCAACAAATTTCACATTGTTGATGTGATATTTACCAACTACCGCGTGCATCAGACCTGGAATCTCTTGGTCGATGGCTGCATCTTTATAATAGGTAACACCCTGCACTAATGAGTTGGCACAATTTCCCACACCAACAATGGCAACACGGATGTCGCCTGTACCTGTCTTGATATTCACTTATTCTTCCCCTCGATCTTTATCATTCGTTCTAGCCAAGCAATTTCTCGCTCTAGCGACTCGAGTGAGAAGCGGCGCCACTCCTCGAGATAGTTATTTATTCCTGCAGATTGAATTTTGAGATCTCTCTGCAAAACTTCAGTTTTTTCTTGCAATCGATGTAAGCGTCCCTCAAGAATCCGAACGCGATTCATCGTCGTTGTCGGCGTAAAGAATGCGAAACGAACTCCGAAACCTTCATCCTCTAGGGCATCGGCAGTGACGGCTCCATTGAGCTCTGAAAATCGCTGCAAACCCTTTTTGGTGATGGTGTAGACGATCCGAGTTCGCTTGGAAGTCACACCGATCTCTTTTGCCTCAATCGTCTGGGCAATCACCATGCGCTTGAGTTGCGGGTAGAGGACTGAGAATGAGAGGGCTCTGAAGGGGCCAAATATCGCCATCAGACGCTTGCGGAGCTCATATCCGTGTAAAGGAGACTCAGAGAGAAGGCCCAGCAGGGCAAACTCCAGTGAATCGGCGCGTGAACGCATCTAGCCTCCTTTATATCCACTCGATATATCGAGACGCTAGTTAACAGCATCGCCAGCTCATTCGCCAAATCGACACCCCGCCTAGAGCCTTGGTTACCCTGAGCCTGTGATCCCAACGCGACTACCTGAATACCTCGTGGCAGCGATGATCATCATCCTCGCCCCTGGTCCGACCGTTCTCTTTGTCATCGCCCGGGCGATTGCATGGGGTCGAAAAGTCGCAGTGCTCTCCGTTGCCGGAAATGTTTCAGGATCTTTTGTTCTCTCATCTCTTGTCGCACTCGGTCTTGGCCCCATTCTTCAAAGATCACACCTTGCATATATCGCAGTTCAATGGGGTGGCGGTCTCTATCTGATTTATTTAGGAATCGATGCGATTCGAAAGCGCGCCCTGCACGCAGCTGATATGACAAATCAAGGACCAGTAAGTCCAACAGCCTTTCAATCAATTCGCGATGGCTTCTGGGTTGGCGCTCTTAATCCAAAAGCGATCGTTTTCTTCGCCGCCGTTCTCCCCCAATTTGTTGATATTGACGGTGGCCATGTCACTGCGCAACTTCTCTTTATGGGCCTTGCGTTCTGCGTCCTTGCCTTTATTTCGGATGGAACATGGGGTCTGCTTGCCGGAACTGCCAGACAATGGCTGGCCACAGATCATGGTCGTCTAGAAAAGTTACGTGCAACGGGTGGCACAGTGATGATAATTCTCGGTGTCTTGGTGCTTATCAGCGCAATTGTCAGTCACTAGAGAGAGAATATCGGCATGAATAAGCCAGAAGTTCCAGCACGCGACACGATTGCTCCATCTGACCTCACTTTTGGACTCTCAACTTGCAAACGATGTCTCTGGCTCAAGTACTGGTTCAAATTCGATCTCAAGAAAGAATTTCCACTTGTTAAACCACTTGCGGATTCCCAAGAAGAACATTTTCGTCGCGCTTCCATGCAAGATATTTCACCAGAACTTAAAGCTGGAACAGTCAAGCAATGGGGACAGTGGCTCAAGAGCGCGCCTATTAAAGTCAATGGCTTTGAAACTCGCTGGAAGATACTGGGCATCTATGACTTATTAGGTCATTACGAAGATGGCACTGTTGGAATCATTGACTGTAAAGTCTCAGATTCCGAGCGCGATAACGGCCCCTTTTACGCTCCTCAACTTGAAGCATATGCACATGCTCTGGAAAATCCCGATAAGGGCAAACCGTTTCAAGTCTCTTCCATGGGACTTCTCATCTGGAAGTTAGCGGGAGTAACAGAGACAAGAAAGAGCGAGTTGGCATCGAACAACTACGGCTTTGGCGTAAACCAGCACTACGTGCCGGTCGAACGAGACTCAGCATCATTTACAAACTTACTCGAAGAGTTAATCACCACTATCGAGGGCGGGATGCCTGAATCTGGCGCTGAATGTAACGTCTGTAACTATCTAATCAAGCGCGTAGAACTTGGAATTGATTAATCGTTCTCTTCGCTATTTTCTACATTAATCCCTGATTTTTTCGCCTTCACCGCGTAGGTATCCACATACTCTTGTCCAGATAACTGTTGGATACGTTTCATAATTTGGTCGGTAATTTCACGGAGGTAGAGAAGATCTGTTGAATCTCCTTCAAAGTACATTGGCTCACCAAAGGTAATTCCCACACGCATTACTTTAGGAATCACAGTTCCTGTCGGTTGAATTTTATCAGTGTTAAACATCGCAATCGGAATCACTGGTGCGCCGGATTCAATGGCAAGGCGGGCAATCCCAGTACGTCCTTTATAGAGACGACCATCGGGAGAACGTGTTCCTTCGGGATAAATACCAAGTGAGTTCCCACCTGCTAAAACTTGCAATCCTGTAATAAGTGCAGCTTCACTGCGGCGTCCACCAGAACGGTCAACTGGAACTTGGCCGAGCGCGATAAATGTTAATTTCTTTAACAAACCCTTAGGTCCTGGTGATGTGAAATATTCACTCTTCGCTAAGAAAGTTACTTTGCGAGGAACGACCAGTGGCATGAAAATTGAGTCACTAAATGAAAGGTGATTAGAGGCCAAGATGAGCGGTCCTGAAGCAGGAACGTTACGAAGACCCTTTACCTTGGGACGGAACAAGAGCATGAGGAACGGAGTGAGAAATGCCCTCAAGGTTCCGTATGGCAGGTTGTTCATAGAGGTTAATTTAGCGCGAAAGTACTTATTTGTGCGAACATGAACCATGGATGAGCGGGATAAGCGCAATCAGGATGATTTCGATGACGAAGATCTCATCAGCGCCGAATTTGAATCTATGGTGGCGGGGCTCTCACTTGACGAATCTGCTCCAACAACTTATTTAGATGAATTAGATAATTTTGAGGATACCAATCGTTTTACTCCACCAATGATTCCAAAGAAATCGCTCTTGCAACAATTTCGGGAAGCTCGCGAATCCTTTTTCAAATGGAAAAATAATAAAGATGGCGATTTTCTAGATGATGGAACAGCGCTCTAAAGTCGAGCTAAATCTGCAACTCCCACTAACCCTGCTTCATTACCTAACTGTGCTGCAATTATTTCAGGGTAGGGATGCTTACCCGCAAAAGGCATGTACCGAACCAATGCAGCTCGAATTGGTTCAAGCAAAATATCTCCCGCATCAATGACACCGCCGCCAATAACAACACATTGAGGATCGAGAATCACGGAAAGTGATGCGATTCCAGCTCCTAACCATTGCCCAGTTGTATTAAAAGCAGCAAGCGCAAGAGAATCGCCTTCTCGGGCAGCTTCGGTTATCGCTTTTCCTGTAACTCCATCAATAGTTCCATCGCCACGAGAAAGAAGATCGCGTGCTAGCTCTGGACTTTCCGCAATAGCTTCGCGCGCGTGGCGCAGGAGTGCATTGCCAGATGCATACTGTTCAAAACATCCACGCGCACCACACCCGCAAAGATGTCCATCTCGCACTACACAGAGATGTCCAATTTCAGCAGCAACTCCGAAGGCTCCGCGATAGAGATCACCGTTAACAACAAGTCCCCCACCAATACCTGTTCCAACAGTAAGCATCAAGATATGTTCTTTACCGCGGCCAGCTCCAAATCGTGCTTCTCCCCATGCAGCTGAATTTGCATCGTTTTCGATAACAACTGGAAGTTTAAGTAATTGGGTGAGCGCTGAATCTAAATCAACGCCATTCCATCCCACAATATTTGGCGCCGCCAGCATTGTTCTTCGATCGGATGAAACAAAGCCTGCTGCTGAAACTCCTACGGAATTAATTGTGAAATCTTCCATTAACTCTTGAGCAACATCTGCAATGGCCTGCGTCAGGGCTGCTCCGCCTTCGCGAGGTGTATCTCGGCGCGCGGTTTGTACAACAACTCCCTCGTCGTTGACTACTCCACCTAGTACTTTTGTTCCACCGACATCAACACCAATTGTAAAACCCATCTATGAAACTCTGGCAGCTAGCTCTTTCAGGGCCGCATCAATTGTCTGCTGTTGTGCCTTAGTGATCATCATTGCTGGGACCGGCATTCCAACCGCAACGGTAAGTTCATATGTCACTTGTGTTGAATCTTCATCAATCGCTTTGATTGTGTATGTGCCATCCATTTGAGTCAGCAAATCGGCTTCATCCATAGAAAATGAGAGTGCTGCTGGAGCCTGGCTCCAGTCGTAATCAAGAGTTACTCGATCTTTCATCATGCCAGCATCGATTGCGAGCTTTGCTTTTAAGACTCTTCCCTCGCCATCGCTTGCAATGACATCAGATTTCTTAATCGATGAGAGCCACTCTGAATAGGCGCCCACCTCGAACAGGGCTTTTGTGACTTCAGAGATAGGTGCGTCGATGATTACTGTGGCTACGCTTTTTTCAGACATGGTCGAAGGTTACCAATTACTGGAGGTTGAATCTTCCCTTTTGGGTGGTCTCACATATAGCGTTGGGGCATGAACGAAATCACGATTCCCGCAATTGTCCCTACTGCAACCTCAGGAAATCTCACCGATTTAGTCGCAGATCGAGCATCGCATGAACCTCAGCGCATCACGATGTCGCGCCCATTGGGTGATGGATGGCAACCGCTAACGGCTAGCCAAGTCGAAGAAGAGATTCGCGCAACGGCGAAAGGGTTGGTCGCAGCTGGAATTCAAATTGGTGACCGCGTAGCAATCATGGCGCGGACCCGATTCGAATGGACGATTCTAGATTTCGCTATTTGGTATGCCGGTGGTTGCACAGTTCCAATTTATGAAACTTCTTCTGCAGAACAAGTAGATTGGATTCTCAATGATTCAGGTTCTGTTGCACTGATTGTGGAGACCCCAACGCATAAAGAATTGGTAACACCTGTTCTGCCTCATCACACAAAGCAAGTGTGGGTTATGACAGATGATGTTCTTGCAGTGCTTCGAAGTGCCGGAAGTAATATCAGTGATGAAGAGATTGAACGCCGTCGCAGCTCCTTGCTTCCTTCTACTCTAGCAACACTCATTTACACTTCAGGAACTACTGGACGCCCAAAAGGTGTTCAGCTCACTCACTCAAACTTTCTCTCAGAGTGTGGAAATGTCGTGGAAGGTGCAAGTGATCTCTTCCTAAACCCTGATGGTTCTACGCTTCTCTTTCTCCCTGTTGCACACGTCTTTGGGCGGATGGTTCAAATTGGTGCTATTCGCGCCGGACTACACCTTGCCCACTGCAGCGATCCCGTTGGTCGCCTCCAACCCGATTTAGCTTCATTTAAACCAACATTTGTGCTCGCAGTTCCTCGTATCTTCGAAAAGATTTATAACGGTGCAGAGGCAAAAGCTGAAGCTGCCGGAAAAGGAAAAATTTTTAGAAAGGCAGCTGACGTTGCAATTGCCTATAGCGAAGGAATGGATAAGCGCGGATTTAACCCTCTGCTTACCCTCAAACATTCTCTCTTCGACAAATTGGTCTACTCAAAGATTCGGGCGGCGATGGGTGGTTCAGTCGAGGCAGCTATCTCAGGTGGTGCGCCACTTGGAGCGCGTTTAGGTCACTTCTATCGCGGTGCCGGAATAACAGTTCTGGAAGGTTACGGTTTGACTGAAACTACTGCTGGCACAACTCTCAATCTCACTCAACATCTGCGAGTCGGCTCGGTTGGCCGCCCTATTCCTGGAAACTCAGTGAAAATTGCTGACGATGGTGAAGTATTAATTAGCGGTCCTATTGTGATGCGTGGGTATTGGCAGAACGATGAAGCAAATAAAGAAACTTTCGACGGGCAATGGCTAAAAACGGGAGATCTGGGTCGCCTAGATGATGACGGCTATCTCTACATCACTGGTCGTAAAAAAGAATTGATTGTTACAGCCGGTGGAAAGAATGTAGCGCCAGCAGTGCTTGAAGATAGATTGCGCGCCCATCCCCTTGTTAGCCAATGCATGGTCGTTGGAGATAACCAGCCATTTATCGCATCTTTGATCACCGTGGATCAAGACATGCTCAAAGGATGGATCGCATCCAATGGAAAGACGGGGGCAACGATTGACACTCTCGTCAATGATCCAGATCTGATTGCTGTTATCCAAACTGCAGTTGATGATGCCAACAAAGCTGTATCGAAAGCTGAATCGATTAGAAAGTTCACCATTCTTCCAAAAGATTTCACAATCGCTGGTGGACAGTTGACTGCGAAACTATCGCTCAAGCGCCATGTGATTGCCCAGCAATATGCTGC
>RFSY01000049.1 GCA_009923805.1 Actinomycetota bacterium | reverse complement strand
CTTTGTGGGGAGTGGCGCTCTATCTAGGAACGGCCGTTTCGTATTTCCGAACCGGGGTTCTGACCATTACTGTACGTCCACGCATCATTGAAGGTCGATAGGGGTTTACGATGTCTAATATTCCAGGGGATTTGCAATACACCAAGGAACACGAATGGGTTGCGACAACTTCTGCAACTCTCGTGGTGAGAATGGGCATTACCGACTTCGCCCAAGGTGCCCTAGGGGATATCGTCTATGTGCAGCTTCCAAAAATTGGCGAAAAAGTTGTAGCCGATAAAGTTTGCGGCGAAGTTGAATCGACAAAAAGTGTTTCAGAAATATTTGCCCCAGTTTCAGGAACGGTAAGTGCCATTAATGATGCACTTGCAGCTAATCCCGAGATGATTAACGCCGACCCTTATAGTGGTGGATGGTTATTAGAGATCACCATGGAATCAGAGCCCTCTGGTCTACTTTCAGCGGCCCAATATGGAGAAATCACAGCGTAATTTGCTTTACTCTCCGGCTTGATTTCTTCTGTGCAACTCTCTAGTGTCACCCTTAAGTTGACGTCGAAGGGGGAGGTTCATGGCCAAATCAGATTCACACCAGGAACTCACCAGCACCTTACATTTAGGCCTTCGTTCAGTAGTCGGCAATTCCCCTGCCGACCATCTCGCTGATTTTCTCGCTACTGCCTCTGCCGAAGAGCGCGAAATAGTCGAAAAAACGATCAATGGTGATGGAAAGTCAGCGATGATATTCATCCATCGCGGCGCACAAAAAGGTGCACGTTTTTCTATCGCAGAAAGTAACGCAACAGTAGGACGTTCCTCAGAGAGCGTGATTTTTCTGGATGATGTGACTGTCTCGCGTAAACATGCAGTTTTTACGAAGAGCGATAATGGCTATATTTTTTCAGATTCTGGAAGTCTCAATGGTTCCTACGTGAATAACGAGTTGGTTTCAGAAAAAGTTCTTGTTTCAGGCGATGAGATTCAGATTGGAAAATTTCATCTCATTTTCATTTCAGCAATGTCTAACTAGGAGAGAATCAACTTGAGCGTTCCAGCACGTGCATATCTCAGCATCGGTGAAGTACTCACCAAGCTTCGAGGCGACTTTGCAGATATAACAATTTCAAAGATTAGATTTCTAGAGTCCGAAGGTCTCATTGAGCCGCAGAGAACTCCTTCTGGTTATCGCAAATTCACCACTATCGATTTAGACCGACTTCGCTATGTATTGTTGGCGCAACGCGATCAGTATCTTCCGCTTAAGGTAATCAAAGAGAATTTAGATGCGCTGGATCGTGGATTGCAGCCGGCGCCACAAGGTGGCGTTCATTCACCACGTCCAACACTCGGGTTGGCCACTATTGATGGAGAATTCGCACCAGCTGCATTCGGTGAACAATCTGAGATGCGTCTTTCCCGAGAAGAGCTTCTTAAGGCATCTTCACTCGATGATAGTCAGCTAGTCGAGCTCGAATCCTTCGGTCTTATTGCTATCCGCGGACGCCACTACGATGGAGATGCGTTGGCAGTTGCGAAGGCAGTTGCCGAGATGGCCGGTTTTGGAATCGAGCCACGTCATCTGCGTTCATTTAAATCAGCAGCTGATCGTGAAATCGGTTTGATAGAGCAAGTTATTACTCCATTCACTCGTCAAAAGAGCACAGAAGCAAAGGCACGAGCTGAGGAAGTTCAGAAAGAGATTGCATCTCTGTCAGTTCGTCTTCATGCGGCTTTAGTTCGTGGTGGATTGAACCGTCCGCGTTAAAGATGTTTATCCCAATTGAAGTTGTAGGCGTTCGCATTGAGATGCCTTCCAACCAACCGATAGTGCTTCTCAAGGAAATTGAGGGAACTCGTTTTCTACCTATTTGGGTGGGCGCTGTTGAAGCAACTGCGATTGCCTTCGCGCAACAAGGTCTCACGGCTTCGAGGCCGCTGACTCATGATTTGATTCGCGACCTACTTGACCGCGTTGACATAACACTGACTTCTGTCCATGTAACCTCAATTGTTGATGGAGTCTTCTTCGCCGAGTTAAATCTCAGAGGTGCCCAAGGGCCGCTCGAGGCCTTATCAGTGCGCCCCTCCGATGCGATTGCTGTGGCACTTCGGACCAAGAGCAATATCCTGGTCGATAACGATCTATTAGATCAGGTGGGAATTGATATTCCGGAGCAGATAGCCACCGAAGTCTCGGCAGCGGGGGATCAAGAGCTCGAAGCGTTTCGTGAGTTCTTAGACCAGATAAACCCGGAGGATTTCGCGGGGTAGCGAGAGTCTCAACCTCAAGTAGAGGTTTTGTTCGTGTCGCTCACCTCTATCTAGGGTCCGCTCGCGTAACCTTTACCCAACCCCACTACGTGAAAGCGAGCCCCCTCTCGTGACAGATCAAGAATTTGAAATTGGATACCGCGGCGCTACTGCATGTTCTGCTGCTGGAATTTCTTATCGTCAACTCGATTACTGGGCGCGTACTGGCTTAGTAGAACCATCAATTAGAACTGCCACTGGTTCTGGAAGTGCTCGTCTTTACGGATTTCGCGACATCTTGGTTTTAAAGATCGTCAAGCGTTTACTGGATGCAGGAGTATCACTGCAAAATATTCGTACCGCCGTAGATCACTTGCGAAATCGTGGCGTGACAGAGCTTGAACGAATTACTTTGATGAGCGATGGCGCATCTATTTATGAGTGCGCCAGTCCAGATGAGATTATCGATTTACTTGCAGGTGGCCAGGGTGTATTTGGAATTGCGGTCGGAAAAGTTTGGCACGAAGTGGAAGGTTCGCTATCGACGCTTCAAGGTGAAGTCAACGGTGAGGTTGTCGGCGGGGAAAATAACGATGAACTCTCACTCCGTCGAAAGGCGAAAGGCGCTTAACTCTTCTATATTTCTCCTCCGGCAACCTTTATCTAACGGGTAGAGCGAAGGTTTTCAAGAGGAGCAAGTGTGAGTAATTATCAAGGTTTCGAGGATCGCCACATTGGTCCTTCGGCCGCTCAGGAATCCGAGATGTTATCTGTTCTTGGATACTCAACTATGCAGAGCTTTATCTCTGATGTACTTCCTAGCAATATTGCAATCGCACAGAAGTTAGATGAAGTTCTGGATACAGCAAAGAGTGAGACGGAAGTTATCGCTGAATTGCGTGCACTCGCCTCAGAGAATCAAGTCTTCAATTCATTTATTGGAACTGGTTATTACGGAACAATTACTCCACCAGTGGTCAAACGTAATGTTCTCGAGAATCCTGCTTGGTACACCGCATACACACCGTATCAACCAGAGATTTCACAAGGTCGATTAGAAGCTCTCTTTGCTTTCCAGACAGTCATCTGCGACATGACCGGTCTCGCGTTATCTAACGCATCAATGTTGGATGAGGCAACCGCTGCTGCGGAAGCGATGACACTGGCCCGCAGAACATCCAAGAGCCCAGATGATGCGCTATTTCTGATTGATCACAACGTTCACCCGCAGACTAAGGCTGTTGTCGCTACTCGAGCTAAGCCACTTGGAATTAAAGTCCTAGAAGTTGATGCCCTCGCAATCGATTCAGCGCTTGAGTATTTCGGAGTACTCGTTCAGTATCCGGATACCACCGGAACTATCAACGATTTTAGTAACGTGGCAGTTTCTGCACATGAAAAGGATGCGTTGCTCATTGTCGCAACAGATTTATTGGCTCTGACGCTGATCAAGGCGCCAGGGGAGTGGGGCGCTGATATCGCGGTTGGCTCTGCACAAAGATTTGGAGTCCCGATGGGATTCGGTGGACCGCACGCAGGTTTTATGGCAGTGCGTTCTGGTTTAGAGAGATCACTGCCTGGCCGACTTATAGGTCAAAGTGTCGATTCACACGGGAATCCTGCTTTCCGACTAGCGTTGCAAACACGAGAGCAACATATTCGCCGTGATAAAGCCACGAGCAATATCTGTACGGCGCAGGTTCTTCTTGCCAACATGAGTGCGTTCTATGCCATGTGGCACGGGCCAAAGGGGCTGATCGCGATTGCTGAGAGAGTTCATCAATTTACTTCTCAACTCGCGACGGTGGTTGAGACTACAAATAAGAGTTACTTCGACACGCTAACAATCAAAGTTACTAACGCCTCAGAAATACACAAAGAGGCAGAGTTACGCAAGATCAATTTAGCAATAGTCGATGACACTCATGTGCGCATTTCACTGGATGAAACAGTCACCAAAGATATTTTTGCCCGTATCGTGGAGATATTTTCACTCGAAGTTAAGCCGGCCCAGGGGAGTGGAATAGCCACTGCCATAAAGCGCACCTCTGCGTTTCTACAGCATCCAGTTTTCAATACTTATCATTCGGAGACTTCGATGATGCGGTACTTGCGCACTCTTTCGGATCGTGATTTGGCACTAGATAGAACCATGATTCCTTTAGGTTCTTGCACAATGAAATTGAATTCTGTCACCGAAATGGAAGCTGTCACGTGGCCGGAGTTTGCCTCCCTTCATCCTTTTGCTCCTGTTTCACAGAGTGTCGGATCGCGAAAGCTCATTGCCCAGTTATCAGATTGGCTTATTAAAATCACGGGATATGACGCAGTCTCCTTGCAACCAAATGCGGGTAGCCAAGGTGAATTTGCGGGGCTGCTAGCAATTCGAAATTATCACGATTCTCGTGGTGAGACTTCGCGAAATATCTGTCTGATTCCATCAAGTGCTCATGGAACAAATGCAGCAAGTGCTGTAATGGCTGGCATGAAGGTGGTTGTCATCGCCTGTGATGAGCAAGGAAATGTCAGTGTTCCAGATATAAAAGAGAAGATTGCAGAACATAAGGGCGCTCTTGCTGCATTGATGGTTACTTACCCATCCACACATGGTGTGTTCGAATCAGCTATCACCGAGATCTGCGCGCTTATTCATGATGCAGGTGGTCAGGTATATGTAGATGGAGCAAATCTCAACGCACTTGTTGGTTTAGCTCAACCAGGAAAGTTTGGCGCAGATGTTTCGCACTTAAATCTACATAAAACTTTCTGTATTCCACATGGTGGTGGGGGACCAGGAGTTGGTCCGGTGATTGCTCGTGCACACCTGGCGCCATTCTTGCCAAATCATCCGTTGGATTCACTCGCTGGTCCTGCAACAGGTCCCGGGCCAATATCTGGCGCGCCTTATGGATCTGCAAGCATTCTGCCAATCTCATGGGCATACATTCGCCTAATGGGGGGAGCAGGGTTGACCCATGCCACCGAAGTTGCGATTCTCAACGCCAACTACATGGCGCATCGTTTGAAGAACCACTTCCCAATTCTTTACACTGGTAATAAGAATCTGATTGCGCATGAATGTATTTTAGATATTCGTGAAATCACCAAAGATAGTGGCGTTGGCGTAGACGATATTGCAAAGCGTCTTATGGATTTTGGCTTCCATGCTCCAACCATGTCATTTCCGGTAGCTGGAACTTTGATGATTGAACCGACAGAGTCTGAAGATATCTTGGAGATGAATCGCTTCATCGATGCCATGATTGCAATCAGATATGAGATTGATGAAATTATTGAAGGCACAATGACGATAGAGGATTCACCCCTTCGAAATGCGCCGCACACAATAGGAGCGATTGCTTCTAGCAATTGGGATCACGCCTACAGTCGTGAACGTGCTGCATTCCCAGCGACCTTTACTGGGCTTATTCCGGGTGAATTAATCGGTCAGAAGGGCAAGTATTGGCCTACATCTGGGCGCATAGATGGAGCCTTCGGGGATAGGAACCTCGTCTGTTCCTGCCCGCCGATAGAGACCTTCGCGTAGCTGAATTTAAACTACTTTACATAATTTAACTTATCGGCGTTAGGTCTGAGCCTACGGGCCAAGCCCCACAGCGTTGTCTGCCACAGCGCTTCAATAACTATCGCTTTGCTCATCTTTGATACGCCATTGATTCGCTCAACGAATGTAATGGGAACTTCACAGGTACACGCGCCAGCTAAGACACTTGCCATCGCCATTTCAATTTGAAAACAATAACCAGTTGCTGTCATTGTTGAAAGGTTTAAGGATTTCAGTAAATCAATACTGTAAATTCGAAAACCACCTGTCAGATCGTTCAGTGGAATTCCAAGTGCAATCCGTGCGTACTTGGTTCCTGCTTGCGACAATAACTGTCGACTTTTTGGCCAATTAACAACGGAACCACCTGGCATCCAACGCGTGCCCAAGACGATACATCTCTTCAAATTCGTAACCTGATTAGCGGCCGAAAACATTGCAGGAAGATCAGCAACGCGATGTGAGCCATCAGCATCCATCGTAACTACATGCGTGTAACTCGCAGAAGTTAGAACTTGCTGAAAACCCGCGCGATAGGCAGCACCCAATCCCGCCTTTGCCGGTCGTCGCAGAATCTTCACCCAAGGAAGATTTTGAGAATCGACAATATCTGCTGTTCTATCTGGTGAATTATCATCGATAACAAGAACGTCAAAATCAATTGACTCGTGAAGAAGTAAGAGTTCTTTGAGAAGTTCTACGATAGAAACCGCTTCATTGTAGGTAGGTATGAGAATGACTGGTTTCATAAATTCCCCCGACTACCAACCTAACGCTGATATTAATCTATCAACGCTGGCACCAAGTCCGTACTCTTCCTTGAATCGGTAAATATCTGATAAATCTGCTGGTTTCTTTGGCATGGCTATATCCATCTCAGGGATGGCAACATCTTGTGCACAGTGCACCAGAGTTGGAGCAATCTTGAGATAATCAGCGCCGTCGATAATCTTCTTTGCCAAACTGGCCGAGAGACGATCATCTCCCTTGTTTGCTGCCTTTTGAACTTCAGCGATAGTTGCAAAATTGTTTGCAATCAGAGCTGCTCCTTTCTCGCCAATGCCACGCACACCAGGTAGGCCATCGGAAGGATCACCGCGAAACATGGCAAAGAGAGCGTATCTATCCCCCGGGATTCCGTATTTGTCAGAGACCCACTTAAAATCAACAAGATCGTGCTGGGAGATTCCACGTGCTAGATAAACAACTTTGACATCGCGTTTATCATCGACCAGTTGAAAGAGGTCCCTATCCCCTGTCACAACACGTATCGGGCCTTTCTCACGAACTGCAAAGGTAGCCATCACATCATCAGCTTCGTAGTCATCAACACCAAGCATCGGAATTCCAAAAGCGTCCAAGAGATCAAGAAGTACCGGAATCTGTGGCGTTAAAGTTTCTGGCTCTTCTTCGACATCGCTCTCTTCTTCAAAACGATTAGCTTTATATGCTGGAAAGAGGTCAACTCTCCAGGAAGGTCGCCAATCACCTTCGATACAGGCCACAATTCGGTTGGGTGAATACATGCCAATAAGTCTCGCAGTCATATCGAGATAGCCACGGATCGCATTCACTGGCATTCCAGTTGGAGATAACAAGGTATCTGGCATTCCGTAATACGCGCGATACCAGAGCGATGCGCTATCTAAAAGCATCAAAGTCATAATTCACCCAACATATATGAGATGACGCCTCTATCCAAACGTTTGACTCCTTCTCTGCATACAGGCCTGAGAGACTCCTGTGCACCACCAATCTGCGTAAGAAGATCCATCAATTGTTTGATGCTGCGTACAAAATCACCGACTGTCATATCGGTTCCTTTAAGAACATTGCTCAGAGGATGTCCATTAGCCCAGCGATATGCGGCATAACAGAATCCAAAATCTGGTTCACGTTGCGTCTTCACATCAAATTGGTTTTCCACACCTTCCAGTTCAACCCATATCTTGGCAACGATAGCTAGCGCATTTGCAACATTTTGGTGAGGCATCTTGGGTGCGTAATTCTCTGTGATACGACTTTCATAAATCATGGCAGATGCGACAGAGAGAAGTTCTGGAGCAGTTAAGGAATCAAAGACACCGCGACGTATAGACTCGGTAAGAAGAAGATCTGACTCTGCATAAACCTTTGCCAGAATTTTTCCTTGCTCTAGTGGCTTCTCCCCCTCGATGTAACCAAGGTGGGTTAGCACGTCACAAATTTTGTCGAAAGTTTTTGCAATAACGTGAGTGCGATTTTCCACACGGGAACGTAACCCATCTGATTCGCGGTTGAGGCGATCTGCTCGCTCGGCATACCGTGCGTGAGTCTCGCGATCGCTACATGAATGACAGACATGGTTTCGCAGAGCTCTGCGCATCCCATCGAGCTCATTTTCTAGGCGCACGCGCTGTTTTTGGTCCAATGAACGACGCCCATCTCGTTTACTCAGTAGGCGTTCCAGCTCTTTAATATCTATGCGCACTCGTGAATATTCCGAGAAATCACCTAAATGGCATTGCGCAGATTCAAGTTGCTCTGCGGCCGCTGAATCATTCTTGCGAATTTGTCGTACCAACCCAACCACAGCACGATCTGCTTGAAATTGTGCGAAAGAAGATTCCAAACTTCCGCGAGCTCGCTCTCGACCGAAACGAGCGATGAGATTTATAGACATGTTGTACGTTGGAGTAAATGACGAACGCAGAGGGTAGGTACGAGTAGAAGCCAAACTTGCTGCCATTGCAGAATCAACCGTCGGTGACCATTGCACAACA
>RFSY01000048.1 GCA_009923805.1 Actinomycetota bacterium | reverse complement strand
AAGCCCTCCTAAGATTCCCGCGATTGTTCCGCCAACAAATGCATCTCCAGAGCCAACAGGATCGACAGTTTCTACAACATTTGGAGACACATCAAATCTTTCACCGTTATGTAGCACACGCATCATCTGATCTCCAGCAGTCATGATGGCTGTCTTTACGCCCGCTGCACTGGCTAGTCGAAGATTCTCTTCTGGATCCTTGCTTGCCCATACAACAGCGTATTCATCGACTCCACCTACAACTAAATCAACATCATGAATTAATGTACGTAGGGCTTTGGAAGCATCTAATTCGCTCCAGAGCTTACGTCGCAAATTAATATCAAAGCTAATTGGAACGCTATTCTTTCGCGCCAACTCCATAGCTTTTGCCACAGCGGCCGCAGAACTTTCAGAAATCGCAACTGATATTCCAGTGACATGTACCCAGCGGGATGAAGCGATTGCTTTCTCTTCAACATCTTCAACAGAGATGGTTGAACCAGCAGATGATTTACGTAAGTAGGTAACATCTATCGGATTCTTTTGACCTCGGTTGCGAACGAGCGCTGGAGTATAGGAGTCCACGGTTTTAACACCACCTACATGTACGCCTTCACTCTTGAGGCTTGCGAGAATATTCTTACCCAGCTGATCGGCTCCCAAGCGAGAGATCAAGGTTGCACTTAACCCAAGGCGCGTCACTGCTACTGCAACATTGCCTTCAGCTCCAGCAACAGATAATTCATATTTCTGTGCAGTCGCCACATCATCTGTATCGACAGCAAGAAAGAGCGCCATGACTTCCCCGAGTGTGTAGAGATCAGACATTTGCCTGTACCTCTTCGACGAGTGCGAGCATCTCTTCGATTTCTAAAGAAGTCTGTGGATCCAGAGATACCGTTGGATTTCGACAGTAATTACTCTCGATAATTCCGCGCCGGTAAAGAACATCTTTCTCTGCAGCGATAAGGAGTTCTAGGTTTGAAATCCATTTTGCCACGTGGGGTATAAAACGATTGAGGCGTAATTCAAATTCCTTTTGATCCCCTGCAACGAGTGCGCGCTCTGCCCACAGATATAAATCTGTAAGGCCGCATCCTGGTTGAAGTCCATCTGTTCCGGCAGCAACGCCTTCTTTCCAAAAAATCCCACCCCAGCCAATCAGCGTTCTTACGCGTCCATTGGTTAACGCTGTTACGGTTTTAATTGACTCTGCCGGAGGATTTGCCTCGCACTTAATTATCTGCAAATTACTGTACTTGTTGGCAAGATTGATTAAGCCAGAGACATCTGCCATTCCACCCGCTTGCGGGAGGTGTTGGATTACAACTGGGACTTTAACTGACTTCAAGATTGATTCAAGATGAAAATCAATTTGTGCCGCAGATGGAGAGAAGAATGTTGGAGGCAAAATATTGATGTAGTCCACACCCATTGCTTCGTAATCTTTTGCTCGGTTCACTGCTAACTCCGAGGAGTGGTCTGCGACAGTTGTGATTACTCTCAGATCTGAACCTTCGCGTTCCGAAAGCAAAATATCTAGCAGCTGATAACGCTCTGGGTCTGAAAGTTTAATGTTCTCACTAGCCACCCCGAAGAAGAGAGTGGATTTTGTTCCGATCTCAATTATCCAGCGGCAGAGCGCACGGAAACTTTCGTAATCAACCTCGCCCTTTTTAGAAAAAGGCACGGATAAAACCGGGCAAACTCCTTTGATGCTCACCCGGTTACCCTAATTACTAGCGCTTAATTCGCTTCGAAATCACTGCCTGCATAATTACAGACAAAATGATGACTAGCCCAAAGAATACTTGGGTATAGAAAGCATTGATTCCCGATGCAACAATTCCAGCATTTATCGCTCCGATAATAAATGAGCCAACAAATGTGCCGGTGACTGTTCCGATACCACCGAATACGGAGGTGCCACCCAAGAACACTGATGCGATTGAGTTCATCAGAAGTCCTTCACCTAGCGTTGGCCAGAAGTAAGAAACTTCAAACGATGCGACAAGACCGGCAAATGCTGCAAAGAATCCCATAATTGCAAATGTGCGTCTCTTGACTCGGCTGACATTGACACCCATCAATTGAGCAGATGTCTTGTTATCTCCAGTTAAGAAGACGTGAGCACCAAATTGAGTTCTATTGAGTACGAACCACAAGATGATGGTCGCAACTACTGCCCACCAAAATTGATTTGCTATGCCAAAAAATGATCTTCCGACTAACAGGTTAGCGACACCAGATAACTCTTTATCTGTAAGTCCAACTCCTGTGCCATTCATCCAGGCAAGTTCAATTCCGCGGAATAGAAATCCGGTACCGATAGTGATTACAAGTGATGGGATAGCAAAGTACGTCACCAACCAACCGTTGAAGTAACCAGCAAGCGTTCCCACAATCAGCGCACCTAAAAATCCTAGCCAGATATTTCCAGTACCCGAATAAATCTTTGCAAATGTTGCTGTGGCTAGTGCCATCACAGAAGGGAAAGATAGGTCTATCTCACCAGTGATAACGATGAGTGTGAGAGGGATAGCCATCAGTGCAAACAATGGAGTACTCGATGCAAAGGCTAAATAAATATCTTTAGAGGTGAAAGCCTCGGAGGCTGTAACCACAAAGACAAGCCACATGGCAATTCCGACTCCCCAGATACCAAATTGCATGCCAAATCTGCGCCAAAATGAAGGCGGACGAGCAGCGTTGTTCTTTGCTTTTGATTCAGTTTTCTCGCTCATAATCTCATTACTCCTTTATAGACCCGGTGCGAGCAACTCGATACATGCTCTCGATTAATTCATCCATGGTGATTTCACTCTTCTTATAATTACCGGCAACTTTGCCGCGATCAAGCACAATCATGCGGTCAACAGCTGGGTAGATATGGAAAATATTGTGATCAATAAAGATTGCAGATCGACCAGACTTCTTAATGTTCTGAACAAAATCCAAAGTCTTCTTAGTTTCAGATAAAGATAAGCCAACAGTTGGCTCATCCAAAATAACGAGTTCGGCATCGAAGTAAAGTGCTCTTGTGATTGCCACACCCTGCTTTTCCCCACCAGACATCGTCAAAACAGCATTATCTGGATGCACGGCGGTAGAGGTGAAGCCCATATGTTCGCTCATGAGGCGGGTTGCTTCACTCTTCATCTTCTTGACATCTAGTCGACCAATCTTATTCTTGATTTCTCTTCCCATGAACATGTTGCGCCAGATGGGTTGTAGCTCACAGAGTGCGCGTTCCTGGTAGATAGTTTCAATCCCAAGATCACGGGCTTTCGCCACGCTCCAATCGGTAATCTTCTCGCCCTTAAACCAAATTTCTCCACCTTCATCCGGCTTATGAAAACCCATAATTGTCTTTACTAGGGTTGATTTACCTGCGCCATTGTCGCCAAGTAAGCCAACAATCTCTCCTGGATAAATCTCAAGATTCACCTCGGATAGTGAGCGAACCTCACCAAAGGTTTTTGAAACATTTTTAAGTTGAATTACCGGTGCATTACTGGACATTACCTAAAACCCTTCGAAAAGGTGCATCGGTTGGGAAGGTTATTCCCAACCGATGCACTGACTTATTCGCTATGTATTAGCGGATTTCAATCTTTGCAAGTGGAGCAACAACCCCAACGTTGGTCTTATCAACGAATCCACCAGCTGTATTCACATCAAGACCTGAGAAACCAAACTTCTTGGTTAGGCAGATCTGAAGGATTGGTAGATATCCCTGTAAGAACGGTTGCTGATCGATTACGAGTTGTAGGTAACCACTCTCGATAGCAGTTGTTGTTGCAGGAGATACGTCGAATCCACCGAAGTAGACAGACCCTGCCTTGAGGTTTGCAGCCTTCATGTATGTTGCTGCAGTAGCAGTTAAGCCACCGTGATCAGTAACAACAGCTTTGACGCCAGGGTTCTTTGCCATAATTCCAGCAAATGTTGGACCGCCTGATGCAGGTGTTGTATTTGTAGCTTGATCAATCTCCTGGTAGATAACCTTAACCTTGAGTTTTTCGAAGCCATCAATGACGCCAACTGTGCGTTGACCGCGATCTCCGCCTTGACCCTTAAGACCCCAAACGAATGCTGAGTCTCCAGCAGCAAGTTTTCCACGCTTCACCATTTCTGTTGCGAGGTCTACTCCAGCTTTGTAGTTAACAGCACCGACATAACCAAATCCCTGTGTTGAATATTGGGCTTGTAGGTCTGTAAGTGAAGTGTTCAATGTTGTAATGATGATGCCCTTCTTGAAAGACTCATCAACGAGTGGCTTAGCAGCTTCTGGTCCCATGAAACCGTACATTGCAATGCCGTTTGGCTTTGTTGCAATCGCTTCTTTCCACTGGGTTACCATTTTTGCAGGATCCCAATCTGAGAAGTAGTACTTAACTGTTGGACCAAGATCTTTTTCTGCTTGGCGGTAACCGTTATAAACGTTGTTAGCAAAGACGCCACCTTGTGGTCCACCAGGGAATGCGGCGATCTTTACACCTTTGCACCACTGGTTTGTTGCTGCTGCATTTGCAGATGTCGCACCATTGAATGCAACAAATGAAGAAGCTGCAACGACAAGTGCAACAAAGCTAACTTTAGCTTTCTTGATTGACATTTATTCCTCCTAGAGTTTGAGTCGAGAATCGACCCGTCTCCTTTTATACTTCATACTTAATGGACAAAACAAGGGTTTTGCGTCATACATAGGTAACGTTTGGGTAACTAAAGGCTCCACGCTTCTAGGTTCCTTTTAAGGATAATTTGATAGGGACTAATGGGGCGAAAAAAAGAATAAATGGATTCGCCCGGTAGACAAGCTCATGCCTGGGCCATTAATAGGTTGCGCGCCCACCCGAAACATCGAAGGTGAAGCCGGTTGTGAAAGAACAGGCCGGCGAAGCCATGAAAGCAATCATCTCGGCGACTTCTTCAGACTCGCCGATGCGGCCCATAGGAATTCGAGAGATCATATATTTCATCGTATCTTCGGTTGTGTTCTCATTTATTGCTGTGCGAATAACTGCGGGTGCTAGTGAATTTATCACCACGCCAGAGGCTGCTGCCTCCTTCGCTACACCTTTTACATAACCAATAAGCCCTGCCTTTGCAGTGTTATAGGGCGACATTCCTGGATTTCCTTCTTTGCCAGCGATAGAAACTACTTGCACGATGCGCCCATATTTCTTCGCTTTCATCAGTGGCATGACAGCTTGAGTAATCCAGATTGCTCCAAAGAGATCGATAGTTAAAGGCTTAAGAAAATCATCCCAACTAATATCTTCGGTCTGCTTCCCAGTTGGTCCGGTAATTCCACCGGCATTTACCAACGAATCAATTCGGCCATGTTCTTTTTCAATAGCTTTGATAGTTGAGCGAACATTTTCTTCAGAGCCTAAATCGAATAGGTTATAAGAGGCGCTGCCGCCATTGCTTTTAATTTCATCCACGACTGCCTTCAGGCCAGCTTCATTCACATCGAGAGCGACCACATGAGCACCGCGACTTGCCAGCAGTACTGCCGATGCGCGACCAATTCCACTTGCAGCGCCAGTGACGACGGAAATCTGTCCAGTAACGGAAGTACGGTCTTCTGACATTGTGAGCCCTTCGATTCTGCGCAATAAAATTTCTTGCGCCTATTGAGTATTTGTCCCAATTTACACTAACTTGAATTCAGTAGTAATCCCATTTCATGTCTAGTTTTAAGGGGCTTATAGATGTCGACCAAAATCACAGTAGAGACCTTCGATGAGCGAAAGTGCTACCTCGGCGAGGGTCCAACTTCATCTGGCCCAGGAAACAACCATGTTATGTGGGTCAACATTCTGGAAAACCAAGTGATGTGGCGCAACCTCGAAACAGGTCTGACAGGTGGATATGAAACTGCCGAACACGTCTCATTCGCTATCCCGCGCACGCAAGGCGGAGAAGTTCTAGGAACTGTCAGCGGTCCGGTATTGCGAGATCCTGACGGAACAATTCACCAACTTCCAACACGATCCACTGTTGCAGGCGATGTAGATATCTTTCCAACTCGCTGGAACGATGCAAAAGTTTCTCGCAAAGGTGACTTAATCCTTGGAACGATGACGTACGACGTAAAACCACATGAAGGTGCGTTATACCGCTACGTACCAAATAGTTCTTTTTTAGAGCGCATTGTTGATGATGTAACTATCAGCAATGGAATGGATTGGTCATCTAATAATGATGCATTTTTCTACATAGATACGATGGCAAAAAGTGTTGATCGATTTGATTTAGCTTCCGATGGTCGAAGCATCTCTAATCGAAAAGCAATGTGGAGCGTTCCTGAGGGTGACTCAGCTCTTCCTGATGGCATGTCAATAGATGCCGAAGATGGCCTCTGGGTTGCATTTTGGGGTGGATCTGTTGTTCGCCGCTTCGACAAAGATTTCACCATCACAGCCGAAATTAATATTCCTGCGCCATTTGTTACTAGCTGCGTCTTTGCCGGACCCGAATTAGATACCTTGATAATTACGACAGCTCACAATGGCGCAGCCGATGCACCACCGCAGGCAGGTATGACCTTTATCTGTAAGCCCGGTGTCAGAGGAGTTGTGACCAATCTCTTCCCTATGTAAGTAGAAGGATGGTTACACTTACGCTTAACTTTTATTAGCTGCGAAAATAGTTTTCGCCTCAAGAGATTGGTCGACACTTATGGCTAACTGGCCTTCAACTCGAGATCCAAAAGGACCGATGAAGAAGTCAATCGCGCTTCTTAAGAATCAAGGTGTTCAGAGCCAAGATGCAGATGCGATTCCAGAGTCTGCAAAGCGCTTTAAAGATGGCGACCGTTGGAAGATTGAGATTCCATCCGTAGAAGGCCCTGCAGCATTTAAGATCGTTCTTGAGGAAGCAAAGAAGCGTAAGTTAAAAATTGATCGTATTTCTCAAGGTTCAGGCATCATGATGCAGACAGATGCTGAAATCAAAGAGATGGTTGCAATAGGCAAGAAGGAGAAGATTGAAGTCTGTCTCTTCGTTGGCCCTCGTGCTGCGTGGGATATTGGAAAACAACCTGTCTCATCAGCCGGTGGTGTTGCAGCCCCTACTTTGCGTGGTGCAGATCAACTTCGTTATGCCGTAGAAGATGTATTGCATGGTGCCAGTCTTGGGCTTCGCTCGGTTCTAGTCGGAGATTTAGGTCTGCTTGCAGTTCTTGGTGAGGCAAAGAAGAAGGGTGATCTTCCAAAAGATTTCATCTTAAAAACTTCCGTTGCACTTCCTTGCACAAACCCTGCCACTGCAAAGATTTTGGAAGAGCTCGGTGCATCGACATTGAATCTTGCAACGGATCTTTCGCTGCAACAGATTGCTGCAATTCGTGCCCAAGTTGATGTTCCGCTAGATGTATATGTCGAAGGTCCTGATGATTTTGGTGGGGCTGTACGTCATTATGAAGTTCCCGATCTAGTTCGAGTTGCTGCTCCGGTTTATCTTAAATTCACAGTACGAAACTCTCCTGGTCTCTATCCAGCCGGTGGTCATATCCAAGGTCTCGTTGAGTCAACTGCTCGCGAGCGTGTTCGCAGAGCCTCTATTGGCCATTCGATGCTGACTCGCTACGACTACAAAGGCTAATGCGTGGCAAAAAGTAACGTTTTAATTTTTGGTGCAACTGGTGCGCTGGGCGGTGCAATTCATGCCCGATTCACCGCAGCTGATTGGAATATCTACTGCGCCGTGCGTTCGCCTTCCACGTTACCAAACTCTTTCCTCTTACCGATAACACAAGACCACCTTCCTGCCGAAATTGCATCTGTCGAATTTGATGCAGTGATCTTTGCTCAAGGAACTAATTCCAATGGCAATGTCATGAATACAGAGACTGCTGAACTTTTGCGAGTATTTGAAGGCAACGTCATTGCAATAACTGAGGCAACTGCTGGATTGATGCACCACAATAAAATTAAGCAAGGTGGCCGCATCGTTATCTTAAGTTCCCTCTGGGAGCTGCTGACACGTCAAGATAAGATGGCCTATACCGTCTCAAAAGCTGCAGTAGGTGGCTTAGTGAGGTCAATGGCAGTTGATCTTGGACGTACAAAAGGAATTCTTGTTAATGGAATTCTTCCCGGCATTGTCAGAACTCCCATGGCAGAGAAGTTGCTTGCTCCAAGCCAGATTGAGAATGTCGCTAATGGAACACCAGGCGGAAGACTTGTTACACCAGAAGATGTAGGAAATAGCGCTTATTTGTTAGCGTGCGAATCAAATACAGCGATCTCAGGACAGAGTATCTATGTAGATAACGCATTCTCGGTTGCGAGAGTTATATAAGTAATGAGCGTCGAACTTTTCACTGAAGAGACTGTTGTTGCCTATCTTCAATCTCGAGGAGTCATCTCGGCTAACGAAGAAGCTACCGTTGAAATCCTCACTGGCGGTGTTTCTAACGTTGTTCTCGCCGTTCAAACCCAATCTAAAGATTTAGTGCTGAAGCAAGCACTTGCTGAGTTAAAGGTTGCAACGAAATGGGAGGCAGATCAACGCAGGGCAATTGTTGAAGCGCATGCCATCGAAACATTCCATGCGCTTTCACCGGGGCAAGTCCCAGCACTCGTTGATTATGATCCAGAATTATTCACCTTGGTCCTTGAGCGAGTTCCGCATTC
>RFSY01000047.1 GCA_009923805.1 Actinomycetota bacterium | reverse complement strand
CCACCTTCTTTAATGATGCGTCTTGCCGCAGATTTCGAATCCACTACCCCGGTTGCTGCTAAGAGATCTGCCCATGTGGCCATTTCGTCGCTTTGCTTTATTTCGGTTCGAGGAAGCTCAGCAAGAGCTGCAGATAACGTTTCTTCATCCAGTTCGGAGATATCTCCTTGTCCGAAGAGAGCACGTGCTGCAGATTCAACTCGCGCTGCAATGTCAGCGCTGTGAACAAGAGAAGTTAATTCACGAGCAAGTTCACGATGTGCCTCACGTGCACCTGGGTTTTCATTATGCGACTTTTCAAGAGTTTCGATTTCGGCGCGTGACTTAAATGAGAATACTTTCAAGAAATTAATAACATCTTTATCATCTGAATTTAACCAGTATTGGAAGAAGGCATATGGCGACGTCATTGACGGATCAAGCCACACACTTCCACCAGCAGTCTTACCAAACTTTGTGCCATCAGCTTTTGTTAATAGTGGAACTGTTAACGCATATGCACTACCGCTCTCGACGCGACGGATGAGATCTAATCCTGCGGTGATATTTCCCCATTGATCGGAACCACCAATTTGTAACGTGCAGTTATAGCGACGATAGAGTTCTAGGTAATCCATTGATTGCAATACTTGATATGAAAATTCTGTATAGGAAATTCCATCTTTTTCAAGTCGGGCAGATACCGCATCTTTATTCAGCATTTGGTTCACACTGAAGTGTTTTCCAATGTCACGCAGGAATTCAATGGCAGACATCGGCGCTGTCCAGTCGAGGTTATTAACCATCACTGCAGGGTTTGTCCTTGACTCAAAATCCATAAACTTTGAGAGCTGCAGCTTTATACGATCAACCCATTGCGCAACAACATCAGTGGTATTCAGTGTGCGCTCTTCATTCTTGCCGCTGGGGTCTCCTACGAGACCTGTCGCTCCGCCAACCAATGGAAGAGGCTTGTGGCCGGCTAACTGAAAGCGGCGAAGCACGAAGAGAACCACGAGGTTTCCAACGTGGATGCTGGGCGCAGTTGGATCAAAACCAACATAGAGTGTTATTGGCTTTTTAAGCGCTTCACGTAACGCTTTCTCATCAGTTGTCTGAGCGATAAGACCGCGCCATTTCAAGTCATCAAGTAAGTCAGTCATCTCCTTGTTCACGCACCCATCATCTCGGAAAAGGCCACGGCCTTGGCGTGGAATTCTCTCTTACTTTTTTCATTTGCCGCAGAAGCCACCTTAATCTGCTCTTTCAACGAAGCGGGAGATGTTCCTCCGCTGCTCGCTCTCGATGCAAGTGCACCATGAACTGTAAGCACATCTCGAACATCACCTTTTAGTTCAGGATGAATCGCAGCGAATTCAGCATCTGTAAGTTGGTGTAACTGGCGAGAAGAAGATTCACAAAGGGCGACACATCTTCCGGCTGCTTCATGTGCATGCGCGAAAGGAACATTGGCGCGAACAAGATAATCCGCAATTTCCGTTGCCAAAGAGAATCCCATAGGGGCAGCAAGTGCCATCTTCTCGCGATCGAATTCAGTTGTTGCAACCATTCCGGTGACTGCAGGTAAAACCAGAAGCAAGGTATCAATTGAGTCGAAGAGCGGTTCTTTATCTTCTTGCAAATCGCGGTTATAGGCGAAAGGCAATCCTTTAAGCATTGTCAAAACGCCCGTGAGATTTCCAACGAGTCGCCCTGCTTTTCCACGCGCAAGTTCTGCCATATCTGGATTCTTCTTCTGCGGCATAATTGAAGAACCGGTGGAATATGCGTCTGCAACTTTTGCCCAACCAAATTCAGTTGTAGCCCAGATACACCACTCTTCCCCTATACGTGAGAGATGAATTCCAATCATCGATGAGATGAAAAGCGCCTCTGCAACGAAGTCACGATCCGAAACAGCATCAATGGAATTTGCAGACGCTGCTGTGAAGCCAAGGGCTTTCGCAGTAAGTTCAGGTGAGAGCGGAAGCGAGGAGCCGGCAAGTGCTCCTGATCCAAGTGGACTGACTGCTGTTCGTGCCAGCCAATCGGTAATTCGATCTAGATCGCGTGCAAAGGCGTGTACGTGCTTTGCAATCTCATGGCCGAAAAGAACAGGTTGGGCATGTTGCAAATGAGTAAATCCAGGTGCAGGTGCGTCGCCATATTCAGAAGCTTTAGAAAGCAATGCATCTTGAAGGGCGAGGAGTTGTTGGGCAACTTCGACCATATAATCGATTGCATAAAGCTTTAAATCGGTCGCAACTTGATCATTTCGAGATCGTCCGGCGCGAAGAGATCCTCCGATAGCGCCTAATTTCTCGGTAAGACCACGTTCCAGAGCGCTATGAACATCTTCATCCGTAGCTATCGCAACAAATTTCCCTGAAGCAACTTCGTTTTGCAATTCATGAAGAGCTTGCGCAATCGCACTTGCGACTGAATTCTCGAGCAGTCCATTGGATTTCAGGACTGATAAGTGAGCAAGTGAAGAGCGAAGGTCATAGGGTGCTAAACGCCAATCAAAGTGCACGCTGCGAGAAAGTGCGAAGACAGCATCTGCAGGTGTTTCCGAAAATCGTCCGCCCCAGAGCGCCATTACTTCTTCCCTCTACTTCTCTTTGTACTTCCGTAAGCAAGCAATTCTCTCGCTAATTGAGCTCCACCCGTGGCTTTTCTCGATACAACCAGAACCGTGTCATCACCTGCGATAGTGCCAATAATGTCCTTGATACCCGAATGATCGAGTGAACTTGCCAATAATTGAGCTCCCCCTGGTGGAGTTCGAACCACAGCAAGATTTCCACTAGCTTCAACAGAGATAATCAGATCCGACGGTACTGGCATAGTTCTAGATATTGACTCATCATCAGAGTCCGAAATTTTATAGACAGATTCTCCGAAACCATTGCGGCCACGAACTGCGCCAATCTCTTCCAGATCGCGGCTCGCAGTCGCTTGGGTAACCGGATATCCCGCCTTCTTTAATTGCTTCACCAAATCTGATTGCGAATGGATGAGTCCAGCTTTAATCAATGAAATTGCTTTAGCCCGACGAGCTGTAACACTAGACATTGTGAGCCTCCTTCACGCACTGAGAAAAGATGGTGATGAACTTCTGCGCTTGCTTCATGGTCACATTCAAGGGCGGTGCGATTCGAATGATTGATTCACCTGGAGCGTTGATGAGTAGCCCCATCTCCTGACACTTCTTCGTAACCAATTTTGCAACCGGACTTTGTAAAGTGACACCGATCAATAGACCTGCTCCTCGAACTTCGGTGACACCTGCAATGAGCGCAATCTCTGCCAGGAGAAATTCCCCAACTTCATTCACATGTGGCAGAATTTTTTCTTTCTCAATTGACTTTATGACGGCAAGTGCGGCAGCCGTTGCAATTGGATTTCCCCCGAATGTAGAGCCGTGGTCACCAGCAACAAGTAGGTGTGAAGCTTTACCTAAAGCAATCATTGCTCCAAGTGGAAGCCCTCCCCCTAACCCTTTCGCAAGGGTAATGACATCTGGTTTGATTCCTGAATACTCATAGCCAAACCAATCGCCCGTTCTGCCCATTCCTGTTTGCACGCAATCAAAGACGAGAAGCGCACCATTGGCATCACAATATTGGCGCAAATCATTTAAGTAGCCAGCCGGCGGAACAATGACACCCGCTTCACCCATGATTGGTTCAACGATGACCATTGCCGTTTTCTTATTAATTGCTCGTTTCATCGCCTTAGAATCACCAAAGGGAACGTGCTTAATATTCTTTATCAGTGGCTTGAATGGATTTCTCTTTGCAGCCTGTCCGGTAAGAGATAGGGCGCCCATAGTGCGCCCGTGAAATGCTTCTTGTGTCGCGACTATCCTTGACTTACCGGTCTTGCGAGATAACTTCAGTGCTGCCTCGTTAGCTTCTGCACCTGAGTTACAGTAGAAGACACGGGCACTTTTATCGCCCGTAAGTTTCTGCAATTTCTCGGAGAGTTCAAGGACATTCGGATGAGCATAAAAATTGCTGACATGACCCAACGTCGCTACCTGCTTACTCACGGCCTTCACAATTGCAGGATGTGCGTGACCCAAAACATTGGTCGCAATACCAGCAAGGAAATCGAGATAGATAGTTCCATCTGCGCCTTTAACTAATGAGCCTTTGCCTGAAATAAGTTCGATAGACGGCGTGCCGTAATTATCTTGGAGTGATTGAGTCCAACGTTTCATGCAACCACCAACGTTCCGCCCTGGTTTTGTAGAGCTCTCCCAAATGCCAATGGATCGGTTCCATCGATAATCCTTACAGCTTTCGCACCCGCGCTAATCGCATCAAGGGAGGCCTGTACCTTGGGTGCCATTCCTTGTGCAAAAGTTGACTTAATTTTCGAAAGCTCTGATGCCGAAATCGTGGAAATCAAAGAATCTTTATCTGGCCAATGACGGTAAATACCTTCGACATCTGTCATCACGATCAAACTCTCCGCATCTAGCGCTCCTGCGATGGCAGCTGCTGCCAAGTCCGCGTTGACGTTATAGCCAACGGTGCCAGTGCTATCTGATGCAATAGGTGAAACCACCGGAACTATTCCAGCGGCAACCAGCGCTTTAACTTTCTTGATATTCACCTGAGTTACGACTCCAACTAAACCAAGATCTGCCGGTGACCCATCCACCAAATTTCTTAACGCAACAGCTATGAGTGTTCCAGATTCACGGCCTGAGATTGCTTGCGCTGCAATTCCATGAGCCACAAGTGATGAAGTAACTTGCGGACCTACCTCTTTTGCTAGCACTCTCTCGACAATGGCAAATACTTCAGGGGTTGTCACGCGAAACCCACCGACAAAAGTGGATTCGATTCCCGCACTCTTGAGAGCTTGATCTATCTGTGGACCACCTCCGTGCACAACGACTACTGCTATTCCCTGGCTAATCGCTGCAGAAATAACTGAGGCAAATGCACCATCCTTATCAGTCATCGCGTGACCACCAAATTTCACCACGATCACGTGGAATACGCCGAATTCTCGTGGACATAATCATGCGATAGATCATTGGTCATTACCGTTGCTGACGCTCTTCCCACATTAAGATGTACCTCAAGGCTGACCAGCCGATCAACAAAAGAGACCTTGCTCTTATCTTCAAATGGCGCAGATTCTTTGGCAACATGAATTCCGTTAAGAATCACATCAATATTGAGAGCATCCATGTGAGCATCTGCTGTACCAACAGCTGCAAGGACCCGACCCCAGTTGGGATCTCCCCCAAAGATTGCACATTTCAACAAATTGTTGCGAGCACACGCACGGGCAACTTCAACTGCATCACTTTCAGAAACCGCGCCATTGACTGTGATAGCAACAGTTTTCGTTGATCCTTCGGCATCAGCAATTAATTGAGCAGCTAGTGATCCACATACTTGCATCAACGCTGACTCAAAATCATCATGGGTAAGTGATACACCAGATGCGCCACTACCCATCAAAAGTACTGTGTCATTAGTTGAGGTGCAACCATCGGAATCAATCCTGTTATAAGTACGATCTATTACGCGAGTAAAAATCTCCTGAGCATTACTAGGAAGAACGGCATCTGTCATTACGACTGACAACATTGTTGCCAGCGCTGGTGCCAACATTCCAGCACCCTTTGCAATTCCTGTGAATTGTGCCCCGTGAAGATTTATCGTTGCGACTTTGGGAACGCTATCGGTCGTCATAATTGCTTGTGAAACTTCACCCAGCGAATCAATTCTCAACTGCAGGGCAATCAATTCCAACCCAGAATTAATCTTGGCCATCGGCAGTAACTCACCGATTAAGCCGGTGGAACAAACAACAACTTCCCCGGCAGATATTCCTAGGAGCTCGCCAACTTTTTCGGCTGTGTGATGAGTATCAGCAAAGCCTTGTGGACCGGTACACGCATTGGCTCCGCCTGAATTTAAGACAGCGGCACGAACAAGTTTCCCCTTCGTCACTTCACGAGACCAAATGACGGGTGCGGCAACAACTTTATTGGTCGTATAGACAGCTGCCGCATCAAAGAGAGGGCCTGTATTTTCAATAACCGTTAGATCCAAAGCCCCACTTGATTTCAAACCAGCAGCAACTGCCCCACCACGAAAGCCTTTCGGAAGATGCGTCATACGCCGAGCCCATCAATTCTCAACCCTGCAGCCTCATCGAGCCCGCACATGACATTGGCATTCTGTATCGCTTGGGCCGCAGCACCTTTACCAAGATTATCTATTGCAACCGAGACAACTAATCGTGATGTGTGTTGATCAACGGCTACCTGCATCTGCACATAATTCGAACCGGTGAGAGCTGCGCTCTTTGGCATCACACCTTGCGGAAGTACCGTCACAAATTGAGATGAAGCAAAATACTCTGTATAGATTGCATGCACATCTTCGGTAGTCATACTCTTTGTTAGCTTAGCTGTGATAGTCGAGAGGATTCCACGTGGCATAGGAGCCAAAATTGGAGTGAAAGAAATTTTCGCATCGATGCCAGATACCTTGCTCAGTGCTTGTTCTATCTCGGGGGTATGTTGATGGATTCCTCCGAATTTATAGGATGTGAGTGAGCCCGCAACTTCACTCGCGATGAGATTAATCTTCGCACTTCTTCCTGCCCCGGTTGTTCCAGAAGCTGCAACCACGACCACATCGGTGAAATCAGCAAAAACTGAAGCTGGCGCTGTACCAAGCGAAATTGCTGTCGCATAGCATCCAGGATTTGCAACTTTAGTTGATTGCGCTACTTCACTCTTAAATGGCTCAATATCCACCAAGCCATAAGTCCACGATCCGGCATGTTCTCCGCCGTAATAGTGAGACCACGCATCTGCGCTCTCTAATCTGTAATCAGCACCCAGATCAACAATCTTTACCTCAGTTGGTAGTTGCGAAATTACCTTCGCAGATTCACCATGTGGCAGTGCAAGAAATATAAGTTCACAAGATGTGAATTCTTGAGGTGCAAAGGCAGTGAATTTCTGATTTCCATAGCTCTGCAATTGCGGATGGATAGATGTGATCGTCTCCCCCGCATTGGAGTGTGCGGTAACCGCTGTTACTTCAAAGTGTGGGTGCAAAGCCAATAAGCGCAGGAGTTCGCCCCCTGCATAACCACTTGCCCCAATGACTCCGATTTTCATAGTCAGACTGTAGCATATTTATGCAGACAAATGCATATTTATGCAGTACGTAAAACGGCGCCTGTGGCCTTAACTGCCTGCGCAACGGCCGCTTCACGCGCCGCGCTTACTTCAGCTCCAGTCAGGGTGCGATTTGGGGCTCTGAAAGTAAGTGAGAAAGCCAGGGAAATCTTCCCTTCTCCTAGCTTGTCGTAGCGATCAAAGAGAGTGATGGACTCAAGCAGATCTCCAGCACCTGCACGCAAAGCACCCTCAACTTCTGCAGCAGAAACCGTGGCATCTACTATCAAAGCGACATCTTGAAGCGCTGCAGGCATTGTGCCCACAGTTGTTGGGCGAACTAGCGGTGCATCAGGAAGTGCGCTCATTCCTACTGCAAAAGCAACAGTGCGTTCAGGCAATCCATATTTAGCAACGACTCGTGGGTGAAGTTCTCCGGCATGCGCAACTGGTTTTCCATCAATAATCATCTCTGCACATCGACCTGGATGCCACGGTGCAAAATCTGAACGCTTTACAGTCCATTCCAAGTTACACAGTTGAAGAATATCTTGGGCAAATGCAATGGCATCTTGCCAGGTGTAGGAGCGAGCTTTTCCTTGCCAATCCTCCTGCTCATTCTTACCTACCAACAAACCAGCAACGTGATAAGCCTGCGGTGGAACACTTGCAAAGATCTCTTCTATGATTTTTTTAGAAGGTCGCTTACTCAAATCGGGTGAGATAAATGGGACCAATTTCTGTGATCCTCTGAAGATCGAACCCATCTCGAATATCGCGAAATCTTTTGCACCACGACTGATATTGCGCTGAGCAACCTCAACAAGGCCTGGGACTAAGTGCACGCGCATCAGTGGGAATTCTTCAGACATTGGATTGGCGATGCGATAGGTGGAAGCACGCTCCTCCTTGAAACCCATGAAATCAATAGTCTCTTGATTAGTGAAAGGGAAAGTTTGTACTTCAGCTAGTCCGCGACTGGCCAACATAGCTGCAACAGCACGCTTACGCTTTTGATGAAAAGTAAGGGATGCGTGAAGAGGACGAGGAGGCAGTACCGATGGGATTTTGTCGTACCCAATCATGCGAGCTACTTCTTCGGTGAAATCCGCTGGTGTCAGCAAATCTGAACGCCACGATGGAGGGTCAATTTCAAATGTCTTCTCATTGACATCGCAACCGATTGTTCGAAGCACTTCTGCAATTTTTGCTGGGGCGACATCAATACCGAGGATTCTTGAGACGTAACTAGGGTCTAATTTCACAACAGGTGCAAAGCGAGGCTCACCATCCACCATGGTTGCAACATGTTGCGCTGAACTGTTTTCAGTCAGTAACTGAACAAAGCGAGCTGATGCATATTGTGCCAATGACGGGTCAACGCTGCGCTCGAGTCGGCGAGATGCTTCAGATGAGAGTTTGTGGCGACGTGAATTCTTCGCAACACACATCGGATCAAAGCGCACTGCTTCCAGTGCAATATCTGTCGTTGTCTCTGATATTTCAGAGAACGCCCCGCCCATAGTGCCAGCAAGTGCAAGAGGCTGTTGGTCATCGCAGACCATGAGGTCATCTGGATCTAACTGGCGAAC
>RFSY01000046.1 GCA_009923805.1 Actinomycetota bacterium | reverse complement strand
GGCACTCAACCGCAAGAGATTGCAATCTTGGCCCGCACCAACGCCCAGCTGAAAGGTGCCGAGAAAGCGATGCTTGCGCAGAATATTCCTTACCAAGTTCGCAATACAGAGCGTTTCTTTGACCGACGAGAAGTTCGTGACTTTCTCAAGCAAGTGCGCCAAGCATCCGTTATTCCGGCAGAAGGTCAAGGGTGGATAGATGAATTACGTTCCATTGCTCAGCCATATTTAACGGGGGAAGCAATCGATGGAATTGCAGCTCTATTACACCTTGCTCGCGAATTAGATGATGATGATAATTTTTCACCAAAAACGCTACGTGGATATTTACGCGAAGTAGAAGATCGCGTTCAGCAGAACAATCCACCAACGATGCCAGTTGTCACACTTGCAACGCTGCACGCTGCAAAAGGCCTTGAGTGGGAGCGGGTATTTCTCATCGGCGCATCCGACGGGCAATTACCGCTCACCAATAGCAATGGCGATAGCGCTATTGAAGAAGAACGACGTCTTTTCTATGTGGGAATTACCCGGGCAAAAGCTGATCTACATATCTCCTATCGCGGCGCCCCCAGCCAATTCCTGCGTGAATCTGGGTTACTCGCCAGTTCGTCATAGCCATTCCTGCGCGACTCATGCGTGAATGAGCGCATACATGGGTGGGGTTTAACGAATTTAATTAAGTTGCATAATTGATAACGCCTCGCGTACCCTTTACATCCGGAGATAACTCCACATCACATGAAGGGGATTGAAATGGCAAATATGCTCACTTCAATCATTGCAGCAGGCGCACGCGCTGCTGTTCCTTCTGCTGCCCATACAACCTCAACTGCTAAGCGTTCACATAAGCGAACAACTTGGCCCACAGCTACAAAGTCAGCGTTCTACGCCAACTTTTATGCAGTGGATGAGGCCACGGGAGCACTAATCGGCTAACACCGAAACGTCCCACAAGGGCCTCAAATCCACAAAGGATTTGAAGGTCCTTTTTTATTTCCACCAAATAACCAGATAACCAAATAAGAATAAATAAGAAGGAAACGAGCTAGATCGAGAGATCTAAGAAAAAGAGAGAAGAGGTGAGGACTATGACAGTTCTCTTCAGCGAATTGCAGCTACCAGGCTGGGCAGATAACGGCGAAAAGATTGGCTTAAATGATGTGACGTTCACATATGACAACGCCAAGGCCTTTACCCTGCCCTGCCATCAAGCAGACCCTGAGCTCTTCTACTCTGAAACAGATCAGGGAATTGCAGAAGCGAAGGCGCTCTGCGGCGGATGCCCCGTGCGCAATAAGTGTCTTGATGGAGCACTTTCACGCCAAGAACCGTGTGGAGTATGGGGAGGCCAACTCATTGAAGATGGCGTCATCATCGAACGCAAGAGACGTGCTGGTCGTCCACCTCGTCAGGTGATTGCTGCAGCGCGCATGGTCGAGTCAGCTCTATAAAAAAGCGTTAAAAAGCACATCCACATAAGGGATGGCGAGTAATCGCGATAACTTCTGGGTGCGATAAGAGTTGGTAGTCAATGTTTATTACATTGCCTACCAATTCTGCTTTTATCAGTCCGTCAACTCCGCCGGAACTATTGGCTCCATCAGATTGAATTTCACAACTTTGGTTATCACAATATTGAGCAATATGTGATGCTGCTAGTGCAGCGATGAAATTGGCCGCAATCTGGGGATAGTCAGTAGTGAATTTCTTAGAGAGAATTTGATAGTCGCTGATTCCATGTTGATCTCGCTCGGATAATTCAAGACAGCGCAGACATGGTGATTTTCCAGGAATTACTAGTGGTCCAATTCGTCCTTGGTCTGCAAGTGGTGTTGGAATATGAATAAAAGTCTGCCCGGTACTCATCCAGAGCGAGAGAATTTCTGGATCAAATTCTCCGCAATGCACCCGAAGATTGGCAGGTGCAAGTTCATCCAGATAATTTCGCTCTCTATCCAATGGAAAGAGGGCAATTTCTTTACGAATTGATTCGCAATGGCTCTTGAAGGAGTTACCCACATCAGAGGCGCGAAAGGATGCGAGCCCAAGTTCGAGATCTCCAATGAGGGGAGTCTTGCCTCGCGAATGTGGAGCAAAACGTGTTTGAGAGAAGCCACTGGCAAGCAGGAGCGAAAAGAGCAGCGTTGCCACCCGGTTATTGCCAGATATTTCAACAAGATATTTTTGGCGAGCGCTTAAGATTTCTGCACCACCATCTGCAACGCCTGCTATCCAACTTGTTTGCGCAAGTTCTGGCTCTGTCCGATTATGTAATTGATTCAAGCCGGCATCAAATGATTTATCACTATTTTTCTTGGCACGATTATCTAATTTTGAATGAAACCGCTTTGAGACTCGAAGCGCTCCGATGCTGTGGTCCACCAGCTTCTCGTGTTCAAGTTCGATCATTAAATTCTCAAGGTGAGTGCGGTTGATTTCTGGAAATTCGGCTGCGACCTCGTCAGAACTTCTTGAGGATAAACACTGGGCAATTAACTTCTGCTCCGGGGTGTAGATGCGAATTGCTCGCTTGAAGGTGCCTATAAAGAATTCACCGGGTGTTGAACTTTCAAAGAGTGCTACGCCATTTTTTAATCTGCTCATGGCGCTAAGGGTGTAGATGGTCAGCGCCTGCTGTTGGACGGAGCTAAGGAATGTGTGCGTAACGATGGTGATCCGTAACGCAGTGATGATGTGGACAGACTCTGCGTCGATACAGGATCGGCTTTCGAACCTTTGCGCAAGAAAAGAAATAACCCCCGCTCATAATGAGCGAGGGCTATAACTACATTTAGTGACTTAGGCTTAGTAAGCCTTCGTGCTTATTCTGGCTTCTTGCCGAGAATGCGATTTACCTTGGTACCTTGGTGCCACACACTGGGCAGATGCCCTGTGCCATGCGACGACCAGAGTCTGAGATCTTTACAGTTCCCTCGAAATCACGCTTCTCTTTGCACTTCACGCAGTAAGCGTCACCCTTGTATGTCTCTACCTCTGCCATTTTTGCCTCCGTTCGACCCATGGGCTGAGCGCCATGCGTACTGGTCGAAACCATACTCTGCGCCACGCTCAAAAGGCTGATTCCACGCGGGAATCTGTGGAGGGATTTATCTAGAGCCTTTTCAACTCTGTCGGCTCTAAAAGAGCCCGCTCAGCAGCCTCATATCCATCCAGATATGCGCTGGCAAGCTCTGAATCTTCGAATCTGGCGAGGGTTTCGGTGAATTCGGGGCCGTGATCAAAGTATTGGAGATGGATTGCTTCATGGAAAAGGACGTAATCGAGTGCGAAGTCAGGGGCAAATTTAAGTCGGTCAGAGATTCGAATGGTGCGATCAACGCTTGTACATGAGCCCCAACGTTCGCGCATGCCTCGCCAGCTCACTGAAAGTGGACGTTCTGTAATTTCTGGAGCCAATTCGGTCAACAACTCATCGATTCGGTTGATCAGCTCTTCTTCACCGGGCGTCTTTGTCTCTTCTTGGCTGCGAATTTTGGCAATCATCTCGGGAACAATCGTTCTTTCATCTGCCTTACTCATTCGCGCAGGTATTGATATGACTATTCGCCCACCTTGTCGGTAGGCAGAGATGGATTTCTTACGCCGTTTGGAGCGAATCACGAGAATTTCACCTTCATCAACTCCGGGAAGGGTTACCTCTTCAAATTCGCCAGAGCCAGAAAATTCACCCATTGAAGATGCGAACTCTCTACTTGTCATTGAGGAAATGTATTAGAAATTTCTAAAAAATCGATAAATTTATAGATTCTTGACAAGAAAATTTTGTTGTGTCTTAGCGGTTTTCATTTGATTCTGACTATAAATCATCGTAGTTTTCGCTTACGAAGTCCTCGGATAACCGTTTGATATCTGCAAGGGGAAGGCAGATATTAAAATGTGCGCCCGGGGACTTCGCTTTTCTAAAGCAGCCCACTGAGGTCATCTGGAATCTCAGCAGAAGTTAAGAACTTCTCAGGTTCAAGAAGTTCTGCCGCATTGGGCAAAATTCCACTCCAAATTTGATCGCGCGCAGAGATATCTTTTACTTCGCGAATCTTCTGCCAGAAAGCGCTCGCTTCACGAGCAAGTTTGGGAGTTACCTCCAAACCCAAGAGTGATTTAAATAGTTGTTGTGATGGCGCATTGGTTGCGCGTTGGCGTCGATACATTTCGCGAAGCTGAGTAAGTGCTGGTAGTCGCTCACCGGCTGCAAGTCCTGTGACTTCATCTGCCCAACCATCAACGAGCGCCAGTGCTGTTTCGAGTTTTGAGAGCGCTGCACGTTGAGCTGGAGTTTCTTCAGGAGTAAAGATTCCGTTATTGAGTGCGATAGTAAAAGAATTTTCTCCAGATTCAGGGTTCATCTGCGACGGATCAAAGTTGGCCATCGCTTCTTCTGCTTGTCGTTGAATAGCTTCCATATCGATATGAATTCCGCGCCCATAATCAACGATGGCGCTACGAATGTACGAAACTATCCAAGGGTTATGTTCGAAGAGGCGTGCAATAGCTGCTTCGCGAAGTGCGTGAAATAGATAGATCTCTGTTTTCGGAATCTCTAAATCCACACTCCACTTTTCAATGTTTTCTGGGATTAATAAGGGCGTTGCTGGCGTAAGGAGTGGAAGTCCAACATCGTGAGCACCAGTTGCAGAGACTGAGAGCGCGCCAATCGACTGTCCCAATTGTGTGGCGAGCAGGGAGCCGATAAATGTGCGAAGCAAGCCAGTAATTGCGCCCATGGGATTAGTACCGCCTATACCGAAGCCTGCACCTAAACCTTCGCCACCATCAGTGTTATCTGATCCTTCTTGTGATGCCTCAGCCAAGAGCGTTGAAATTGCAGAGGAGAGCCCAATGGCAAGTGGCTCCATCGTTGTGTGCCAACCTTTAAGAGTGATATCTGCCCAGTCCAGGCGACTGACTGCGCGAGGTGATGTGATTGATTGAGTTGTCGGAAAGAGCGTCGCTTCATTGAGCCACAAATCTGCAATTTCAAAAGCGTTATCAACGACCGTTAAATCTTTCACACCAATTGGCTCTGAACCCTGTGCTTGGATAAATTTCTTTGCAGTATCTCTGACAACGTTAATTGGCAGGACTTCGGTAGAACCGCCACCAAATGCACCAGCGAGACCTGCAAGCGGATTGGTGAAGCCAGTTGGATTAATTCCCATCGCCTCAAATTGTTTTTGAATCTGTTCTTGCATTTGCTGCATCATCGCCGACAAATCTTCGGGCTTGTCACCGTTCTCATCTTCCTCATCTGGCGTAAATCCAAAAGGTGACATCAACAACTCCCATGCATTCTTCGAATCTCAATTCTCTTCCCTGAATCTTCTTCTATCAAGGATTAAGAGTCTATCTAGGAGATGTAACCATCCGAGTAGGCACTTTCTTCCCGGAAGGGCTACTCTCTTTACATGTACTTCCTCTCGCAGACCACAGCCGTACTTGCGGGAAGCAGCGCTTTCGCAGCACTCATTTGGTGGGTAGTTCCGGCGGCAGGCCTCATTGGTGGCATTGGCTACGTTGTGTGGATCTCAAAATTTAAGAGGAAATTTGAATCAGAGACTTCGCGTTCAGTGGGGCAATTTCAAAGATTCCAAGAATCTTTTCGTACAGAAGAAGCACACATAGCCAAGAGTGAAATTGATGATCAAGTGGATACACATGTAGATAGAGACAAGCTTTAACTCTCAATCTATGTCACTTCGATTTTCCCGCACTCCTCGCTTAGTAAAGCTCTCTCTTCTTCTGGCCCTGATCGTGCCACTGGCAATCCCAGTAAATTTTGTATTAATACATCCAGGTGAAGGCTCACCGCTCTTTCCTAAGATGCTGAAGGTAGTTAATTCTCAAAAATCCAACTCTTTCCCTCAGGTATATAAGGCTCATGGCCAGATGTATCTACTCTCAATCTGGGTGACAAATCCCGACACTCGTGTATTCGGTGCGCAGGTGGTGCAATGCTGGATATCAAAAGAGTGTGTAGTTATTCCACGTTCTGTCATGTATGAAAAAAAGACCAATAATGCAGCGCAATTTAAGAGTGGCAAGTTGGAGATGGTGCATTCACAGAGCGCTGCACTGACAGCGACCAAAAATCTATTTGTGAAACGTTATCCCGAGATTAATCTCAAAGATGTAAATGATACTTCGCTTAAAGTTTCCATTGAAAATACTGGCGGACCAAGTGGTGGGTTAATTTTTGCACTGGGCTTGAGCGAAATTTTTTCACCGGAAGATTTATTACAAGGGCGCAAGATAGCTGGCACCGGGACAATTTCTAGTAATGGAAAAGTTGGTGCGATTGGTGGCGTGGAAGAGAAAATCGTTGCCGCCAAAAGTGCAAGGGTTTCCTTGATCTTCGTGCCGAAGGCAAATTGCAAAGAAGTTGCAAAAGATATAAAAGGTGTTGGAGTGATAGCGGTCTCAACCCTCGATGAAGCATTCTTGCGCTTAAAAAATGGCAAGAATTCCAATTTCCAGGGCGTTCAAGGGTGCACTAATCTAAATCCATGAATAGAAACCGCACCCCGCTCATCATTACTGCTGGAATATTGGTTGCTCTCTCGGCAATCCTCATATATTTCAGTGGCTTCTATGTTGATTGGCTATGGTTCAAATCTGTCGACTTCACATCAGTCTGGACAAAAGTTCTAACAACAAAGCTGGAGCTCTTTCTTGTCGTTGGAATCATCACCTCACTTGTTATCTCTGCCAATATTTTTATCGCCTATAAGCGCCGTCCGCTCTATGTCCCAACAAGTATCGAGATTAACGGCCTAGAACGTCTCCGCGCCCAAATTGAACCAATTCGCCTCTGGGTCTTTCTTGCAATCACTGTTGGCCTCACATACTTCGCCGGAACTTCCGGAATGGCATTTTGGAATGAGTGGTTACTTTTTAAGAATTCAACTGACTTTGGTGTTAAAGATCCACAGTTCAATATGGATATCTCATTCTTCGCATTCAAACTCCCGATGCTTCAAGCGATTATCGGTTGGGGAATCTCCATATTAATTCTGTCTACGCTAGCAAGCGTTTTTGTTCACTATATGTATGGCGGAATCCGCACTAATGTACAAAGTGATCGCACAACAGTTGCGGCTCGTGTACAAATCTCAATTCTGCTCGGGTTGGTAGTCCTGCTTAAAGCAGTGGCATATTGGTTTGATCGATTTGGTCTGGCACTCAAAGAGAGTAAGTTGATTACTGGTCTTACATATACCGATGTCAATGCTGTACTTCCAGCTAAAGCAATTCTTGCTGCAATCGCAGTTGTGTGTTCACTGCTCTTCTTTGCAAATATCGTGCGTCGCTCTTGGCTATTACCAGCTGCAGGTACAGCGCTTCTTGTTATTTCATCCGTGCTTATTGCCGGTGTCTACCCAGGTGTTATCCAACAGTTCCAAGTGAAGCCATCTGAATCTTCCAAGGAAGCGCCCTTTATTCAACGCAATATTGATGCAACTCGCGCCGCTTATGACCTTAATGGCGTTGAGATTCAGGATTACAACGCAACCCTTTCAACGAGTGCAGGCCAACTAGCAAAAGATGCTGCAACGATTGCAAATATTCGCTTGATGGACCCCAACGTGCTTTCAGCAACATTCCGCCAGCTCCAGCAAATCAAGCCTTATTACACATTCCCGCAATCACTTGATATCGACCGCTATAAAGTAAATGGCGTCTCTCGTGACACCGTTGTGGCTGCGCGTGAATTAAATATTGATGGCAATCCAAGTCGTAACTGGATTAACGATCACTTGGTATATACCCACGGTTTTGGTTTCGTCGCTGCCTATGGAAATACTGTGGATGCAGATGGAAAGCCAAGCTTCGTCGTTGGTGATTTGCCTCCAACTAAGGGTCTAGGAAACTTTGAACCACGTATCTATTTTGGTGAGAATGTTCCGGATTACTCAATCATCGGTGGAAAGAAGAGCAACTCTGCAGTTGAATTCGATTACCCAGATGACACTTCCGCCAATGGCCAGAAGAATTACACCTACACGGGCACAGGTGGAGTTCCAGTTGGCAGCACTTTAAATAAATTGCTCTTTGCTGTTAAATATCAAGAACAGCGCATCTTGCTCTCTAATTTGATTAACGCAGATTCCAAGATTCTCTACAACCGTTCACCTCTTGAGCGAGTTGCAAAGGTTGCGCCATGGCTCACACTTGATGGAGATCCATATCCATCAATCGTCAATGGCAAAGTCACCTGGATAATCGATGGCTACACAACAAGTTCTGGCTATCCATATGCCCAAGCGACATCGCTATCTACTGCAACAGCAGATGCATTGACTGTTAATTCAACATCGATAACAGCGCAATCCAATAAGACCGTGAATTACATCCGTAACTCTGTGAAAGCAACTGTTGATGCATATGACGGAAGCGTGACTTTGTATCAATGGGATGAGAAAGATCCAGTACTCAAGACGTGGATGAAAGCCTTCCCAAATACAGTCAAGCCAAAGAGCGCTATTTCTAAGGGCTTACTTGAGCACGTTCGCTACCCAGAAGATATGTTCCGCGTTCAGCGAGATATCTTGAGCTCGTATCACGTCAAGAATGCTGCGGCATTTTATGGTGGTCAAGATTTCTGGCGCGTGCCACGTGATCCATCAACTTTCGGTGCAAATGCAGGAGCGCAACCTCCTTATTACATGACGCTGCAAATGCCGGGCTCAGCAACTCCAACATTTTCACTCACAACACCATTCGTTCCACGCGGCGGACGTGAAAACCTTTCAGCATTCGCTTCAGTAAATGCGACGGCTGGACCTGACTACGGAAAGATTTTTGTACTACAGCTTCCACGTAGTACAAATATCGCCGGCCCATCTCAAGTTGCTTCTAACTTTGAGGCAAAGCCTGAAGTAGCTAATGCACTTTCGTTACTTCGCCAAGGTGGTTCAGATGTAGTACTTGGAAATCTTCTCACGCTTCCTGTTGGAAATGGTCTGCTCTATGTTCAACCGGTGTATGTGACAGCGACATCGAACTCTGCGGCGTATCCATTGCTTCAGAAAGTTCTTGTTTCATTTGGTGATGTCATTGGATTCGATAGTTCACTCAAGGGTGCGTTGGATCAAGTATTTGGTGGAAACTCGGGAACATCTTCATCTTCATCACAACCAACTGCGACAACAAGCAATAGTTCTGCAGATCTTGCAAGTGCACTTCAAAGTGCAAAGCAAGCACTTGCAGATGGTCAAGCCG
>RFSY01000045.1 GCA_009923805.1 Actinomycetota bacterium | reverse complement strand
GGCTGCATTCGGTGGTGGCGGTCGGGGCCTAAAAGTTGCTCGCACTATGGAGGAAATCCCAGAGCTCTACGCATCTGCAGTCCGTGAAGCAATCGCAGGTTTTGGCCGGGGTGAATGTTTTGTTGAACGCTATCTAGATAAGCCTCGACACGTTGAGACTCAAGTTCTCGTTGATAAGCATGGCCACGCAGTCGTTGTTTCAACGCGTGATTGTTCCCTTCAGCGTCGTCACCAGAAATTGGTAGAAGAGGCTCCCGCGCCATTCCTCACCGATGCTCAAAATGAGGAGCTCTACCGCTCAAGTAAAGCAATCATGAAAGAGGCTGGTTATATCGGTGCCGGTACATGTGAATTTCTTGTCGGCGTCGATGGAACAATTTCTTTCCTCGAAGTAAACACACGTCTTCAAGTTGAGCACCCAGTTTCTGAAGAGGTCGCTGGCATCGATTTAGTTCGTGAGCAGTTTCGTATTGCGATGGGTGAAAGTCTTGGCTTTGACGATCCTGAAATTAGAGGACACTCCATTGAATTCCGTATCAATGGAGAAGATCCTGGTCGCTCTTTCTTGCCTGCTCCTGGGCGTATCACTTCCTGGAAAATACCGACCGGACCTGGCGTGCGTGTAGATGCTGGTTTCCGAAATGGAGATGTAATCGGGGGCAACTTTGATTCACTTCTGGCGAAATTAATTGTGACAGGATCAACTCGCAAGCAAGCTATTGAACGTGCCCGTCGCGCCTTAGCTGAATTTGAAGTGGGCGGACTTGCTACTGCGATTCCATTCCACCGTGCAATTCTGGAAGATCCAAATTACACCGAAGAATTCAAGGTATACACAAGTTATATTGAGAATGAATTTGTTAATGAAATTCCTGCATTCCAATCAGCAGTGTTGGACATTCAAACCAAGGTAGCCGCTGAGAAGTTGATTGCTGAAGTGAATGGAAAGCGTTTTGAAATTCTTGTCCACGCACCTGAACCCGTAGTAAAACGCCATCGTGCAAAGCAGGCATCAGTTGGTGGTGCATCTGGAACTGGCCTAGCAAGTCCGATGCAAGGAACTGTTGTAAAAATTGCAGTCGAGGAAGGCCAAACCGTAGAAGCGGGCGATTTAGTAATTGTCCTGGAAGCTATGAAGATGGAGCAGCCACTAACCGCCCATAAAACCGGTGTGATTAAAAACCTTAAGGCAGTTATTGGTGAAACGGTAGCGAGTGGAACTGTTCTCTGTGACATTATTGAGGCATGACCTCGACTGAACTTCTCTATTCGGATCCCCTAGCTGCAGCTTCACAAGCGGCTGCTGAGATTGCTCAACGCACTGGGGTTGCATCACACGATGTCGCTCTCGTTATGGGTTCCGGTTGGGTTACAGCAGCTGATGCTTTAGGTACTCCGGTATACGAGTGCGATGCACATGAAATTACCGGATTCTTTGCTCCTGCAGTTGAAGGTCACTCTGGAAAAGTGCGCTCTTATGAAATTGTAGAAAATGGAAAAACTATCCGCGCATTAGTATTTCTGGGGCGTACCCACCTCTATGAAGGTAAAGGAATGGAGCCAGTAGTTCACGGTGTCCGCACTGCTGTAAAAGCGGGATGCAAAGTAGTTATTCTGACAAATGCCTGCGGTGGAATTAATACTTCATATAAAGTCGGTCAACCTGTTTTAATTCGGGACCATATTTCACTTACGGCTGCATCACCTCTATCTGGTGCAACATTTATCGACCTCACAGATTTGTATAGCAAAAGAATTCGAGAGATTGTGAAAGCTGAGGATTCTTCACTTGCCGAGGGTGTCTATGTTCATTGGCGCGGTCCAACGTATGAAACACCAGCAGAAATTTTGATGATGCGAACAATGGGCGCAGATCTTGTGGGTATGTCAACAGTTCCTGAAGCAATTGCAGCTCATGCACTTGGTGCCGAGGTTCTAGGAATATCACTTGTTACCAATGCTGCTGCAGGAGTTACTGGCGAGAAGTTAAATCATGAAGAAGTTATTGCCGCCGGTAAAGCTGCAGCAGGTCGAATGGGTTCACTACTTAAAACTACTATTCCAAAACTCGTATAGCGTAGATAATCTCTACTTATGGATGCATCGCTACGAAGTGAAGTTGAGGCATGGATTGCAGATGATCCAGATGCAGCGACTGCCGCTGTACTTCAGGGGATGCTTGATGCAGATGATGAAATTTCACTTAAAAAACACTTCAACGGCTTTCTTCAATTTGGGACAGCTGGTTTACGTGGGCCCATAGGGCCAGGGCCATCATGTATGAACCGTGCAGTTGTGGGTCGCACAGCGGCAGGGATTGCACAGTACATGAAGGATCGAGGAATGAATAAGGTCATCATTGGCCGCGATGCTCGTTATGGATCTGAAGATTACACATGTGAAAGTGCTGAGATCCTAAGCGGTGCGGGCCTGAATGTTTATATTCTGCCTCGTCCACTTCCTACTCCAGTTCTTGCATTCGCAACTAAATCTCTAGTCTGCGATATTGGAATCATGGTGACTGCAAGCCATAACCCCAAAGAAGATAATGGCTACAAGGTTTATGTCGGACCCACAGCAGATGGAATTGACTATGCATCCTCGCAAATCATCAGCCCTACAGATGTTTTGATTGCCAAAGAGATTGAAGCAATACAGTCACTGAAGTCACTTCCTCGCAGCAAGAATTGGACCGTTCTTGGCGAAGAGGTAATTTCAGAGTATGTAATGCGAACTAGTGCACTTGCACCACGTCCCGGCGACCTCAAAGTTGTCTACACAGCAATGCACGGAGTCGGCACTGAAACTGCCCAACGTGTCTTTAACCATGCAGGATTTGCTACTTTGCTTCTGGTTGATGAACAGTGCGCGCCTAACCCTCCAACAGTGGCATTTCCAAACCCTGAAGAACCTGGTGCGATTAATTTAGCGCTCACAAAGGCCCGAGATTTCGGCGCAGAACTAGTAATTGCAAATGATCCGGATGCCGACCGTTGTGCGGCAGCTATCAACGACCCACAAGTGGGCTGGCGAATGCTGCGCGGTGATGAGATCGGAGCCATTTTTGGGGAATGGATAGCACGCACGAAGCCAACTGGAACATTTAGTAACTCAATAGTTTCATCGTCGGTGCTCCGAAAGATCAGTGCTCATTATGGAATTAACTTTGTAGAGGTACTGACAGGATTTAAGTGGATTGCAAAGATTAGGGATCTGTCATTTGGTTACGAGGAAGCTATCGGTTATTCCGTAGATTCAAAGACAGTCAATGATAAGGATGGAATATCTGCGGCAATCTTCTTGGCTCAGATTGCTATGGATCTCAAGCGAGAGGGTCTGACTCTCTCTGATTTACTTGATGAAATTTGGCAACGCCATGGTTTCCACGGCACCGAACAGATATCAATTCGCGTCACTGATATGACAGCTATAACCCGCTTACTCGATGGGTTACGCAAAAATCCACCAACGGAGATTGCAGGACGTGCAGTTGATTCAATAGATGACTTGGCGACACCTAAGGATGGGTTGCCTCCCACAGATGGTTTACGTATTTGGCTTGCTGGTGGGATTCGAATCATTGTGCGTCCGTCTGGAACTGAAGCAAAGCTAAAGTGCTACGTTGAAGTAATTACGAAGACATCAGATGAATCACAGCAATTACTCGACGAGATTCGCAAACCTCTGAAAGAATTCCTCTCATGAGTTTTTATGGATTAGTCGATGGAAGTGAGAAGTCACTGAAGACTTTCTTAGGACAACTCTCAGGGGTAGATCAGGTTGGTGCTGATGCTCGTGCTGCCATGTTAGGCACAAGAAGTATCAAGACAACGAGTAAGCGTTGGGCTATTGATATGGCAATCTCCATGGTTGATCTGACAACTTTAGAAGGTGCAGATACTCCTGGAAAAGTCAGAGCGCTCTGTTCAAAAGCTGTACGTCCCGATCCAACTGATTCCACTGTTCCAAGTGTTGGCGCAATATGCGTTTATAACGACATGGTCGCAATTGCGCGCACGCAGCTCGATGCTATTGGTGGTAAAAATATTCCAGTTGCTGCTGTGTCTACTGCTTTCCCATCAGGACGTGCCTCAATGGAGGTAAAGATTCAAGATACGCAAGATGCAATAAATGCAGGTGCGGCAGAGATAGATATGGTCATCGACCGAGGTGCATTTTTAGCAGGAAATTACGGATTAGTTTTTGACGAGATTGTAAAAATTAGAGAAGTTTGTGGAGATCGAGCGCATCTGAAGGTTATATTCGAAACAGGCGAGCTCGTTACCTATGACAATGTAAGAAAAGCTTCCTACCTAGCCATGCTCGCAGGGGCAGATTTCATTAAAACTTCGACGGGAAAGGTCGCTCCAGCTGCAACTCCACCGGTGGTTCTTGTTATGTTGGAAGCGGTAAGAGATTTTTACTCGATGACCCAAAGACGTATCGGCGTCAAGCCAGCGGGAGGAATTCGAACAACAAAGGATGCGATGAAACAACTAGTCCTTGTGAAGGAGACCGCTGGTGAAGAGTGGTTGACCCCCCAGTTATTCCGGATTGGGGCCAGCGCATTGCTCAATGATTTACTGATGCAACGCATGAAAATTGCTGATGGCTACTACGCTAGCCCTAACTACGTGACGATTGATTAATAGGGGCTCTTTACGATGACTTTCGAATACGCACCGGCACTTGAATCTCGATCAATTGTCGAAATCAAGAGTAAATACGGGCATTTCATTGATGGAAAGTTTGTACCTGGAAAGAAGTATTTTCCAACCCTGAACCCTGCAACAGAGGAAGTTCTCAGCCAGATTTCACTTGGTACCACCTCAGATGTCGACAAGGCAGTAGCTGCTGCACAGAAGGCGTATACAAAAACGTGGTCGAAAATGTCTGGCAAAGAGCGCGGTAAGTATCTCTATCGAATTGCGCGAATTCTTCAAGAACGTGCACGTGAGTTTGCTGTGCTTGAAACACTTGATAATGGAAAGCCAATCCGTGAAACTCGCGATATTGATATTCCACTTGTTGCTGCGCACTTCTTTTATCATGCAGGTTGGGCTGATAAGTTAGATTACGCAGGGCTTGGCCATTCCCCTCAGCCTTATGGAGTTGCAGGTCAGATCATCCCTTGGAATTTCCCCTTACTTATGTTGGCTTGGAAAGTAGCACCTGCACTTGCAACAGGAAATACCGTTGTATTAAAACCTGCAGAGACCACATCACTGACCGCCCTGCTCTTTGCTGAAGTCTGCCAACAAGCAGAACTTCCAAATGGTGTTGTCAATATTGTCACTGGTGATGGTTCAACGGGAGCGACAATTGTTAACCATCCAGGAATTCATAAGATTGCATTTACCGGATCGACTGAAGTGGGAAAGAAGATTGCCCGCGCAATCGCCTCTACAGATAAGAAGGCGACTCTTGAGCTAGGCGGGAAAGGTGCAAATATCGTCTTCGATGATGCACCCATCGACGAGACCGTCGAAGGCATTGTTAACGGCATTTTCTTTAATCAAGGCCATGTCTGTTGCGCAGGCTCTCGTCTCATATTGCAAGAAAGTGTTGCTGATGAAGTAATTGAAAAACTTAAAGTTCGTATGACAAAGATTCGTGTGGGTGATCCCCTCGATAAGAACACAGATCTGGGCGCGATTAACTCTAAAGAGCAGCTGCTTAAAATTGGAGAACTCTCTGCTGTTGGTGATGCAGAAGGGGCAGAGCGCTGGAGTCCAGCATGTTCCCTTTCCGAGAAGGGTTACTGGTTTGCTCCAACAATATTTACCGGAGTCACACAGGCTCATCGAATCGCTCAAGAAGAGATCTTTGGTCCTGTCCTGTCAGTTCTGACATTTAGAACTCCACAAGAAGCAATCGAGAAGGCAAATAACACTCCATTCGGACTCAGTGCAGGAATATGGAGTGAAAAAGGGTCACGAATTTTCTGGGCGAGCCAACAATTAAAGGCCGGTGTGATTTGGGCAAATACATTTAACAAATTTGATCCAGCTTCACCATTCGGTGGCTATAAAGAATCAGGCTGGGGTCGCGAAGGCGGTAGACACGGGCTTGCGGCATATCTAAAAACCGGCAAAGAATCTGGAGCTAAATAAATGGCTACGAAGAAAATTGCTCGTGTGGAAGTGAAAAAGACTTACAAACTCTTCATCAATGGTGCATTTCCGCGAAGTGAATCTGGTCGCGTCTTTGAAGTGACCTCTCGTAAAGGTGAATTCATTGCCAATCCGTCACTCGCATCTCGTAAAGATTTGCGTGATGCAGTAACTGCGGCACGTGCTGCTCACTCTGGCTGGTCTAAAGCAACCGCCTATAACCGTGGGCAGATTCTCTACAGAATTGCTGAGATGCTTGAAGGTCGCTCTGAACAATTTGCATCAGAAATTGCTCTGACATCTGATGTAACGCCACTTAAAGCAGCAGCAATCGTCTCTGAATCCATCGACCGCTGGGTTTGGTATGCGGGCTGGAGCGATAAGTTGCAAGCAATCAGTGGTGGCACCAACCCAGTTGCAGGTCCATATTTCAACTTCTCTATTGCAGAACCTCAAGGTGTGATTGCAATCGCTTCGTCCCCTTCATTCTTAACATTTATCGATGCCATTGCCGCTGCGGTAGTTTCGGGCAATACAACTATTGTTCTCGTACCGGGTGGCCTATCTGTTCCAGCAATGTCATTTGCCGAAGTATTAGCAACAAGTGATCTTCCTGCCGGAGTCATCAATATTCTCACCGGTTCCCTTGATGAATTAGCTCCATGGGCAGCTTCCCACATGGATATCGATGGCTTTGATATTTCAGGGATTGAAAAGAAGCGACGCGGAGCGCTTAAAGAAGCTGGCGCAGAGAATCTGAAAAGAATTCATGCCTTTGACGGCAAACTTTCACCAACGCGCATTCAAGCATTTATGGAGAGTAAAACTGTTTGGCACACAGTCGGCGTTTAGTTCTACTCCTCTGAAATCTTTAGAAATGCAGGTTTAATGACACTTTCAATGATTGCAAGGCGATCTTCAAAGGGAATGAATGCACTCTTGAGTGCATTAATAGTTACTCGTTGTAGATCCTGGAAAGTCCAATCACATTGATTGACCATCTCATTCATTTCACGAGTCATCGAAGTTGCCGACATAAGTCGGTTATCAGTATTGATGGTGACTCTGAAGCGAAGCTTTGCCAGCTTTGCAAGTGGGTGGTGTGCAAAAGAATCAGCGACACCTGTTTGAATATTTGAAGATGGGCACATCTCCAGAGGCACGCGACGATCGCGAACATAAGCAGCAAGTCTTCCAAGACGTGGCGGTGTGTGATTGAAATCGATATCGTCTGTGATTCGAACACCATGTCCTAAACGTTCTGCGCCACAGAGTTGAATAGCTTCCCAAATAGAAGGAAGTCCATAAGCCTCACCTGCGTGAATTGTGAAATGCGCATTTTCTCGGCGTAAGAATTCAAAGGTATCGAGTTGATCACTGGGTGGAAACCCATCTTCAGGACCTGCGATATCAAATCCGACTACGCCTTGATCGCGATACTTCACTGCAAGTTCTGCAACTTCCTGTGACAGATTATTTTGACGCATTCCGCAGAGCAAGGACATCACACGAATCGTGTTGCCTTCTCTCTTTGCCTCCGCTTGACCTTCGCGAAAACCTTCAAGAATTGCTTCGATTGCTTGTGAAAGAGTTAAACCTTTTTCAGTAATGAGCTCAGGTGCCATACGTACTTCAGCATAGACAACGCCATCACGTGCCAGGTCAACGGCACATTCGCGGGCAACGCGGACGATATCTTCTTTGCGCTGCATCACAGCAACTGTGTGAGCAAAAGTTTCTAGATAAGAAACCAAAGAACCAGAATCACAGGAGGCGCGAAACCATTCAGCCAGTTCGGTTGCATCATATGTCGGCAGCTCATGGCCAATCTCTTGCGCAATATCAATGATTGTTTGTGGACGCAGACCACCATCAAGGTGGTCATGCAGAAGCGCTTTGGGTAATCGCTTTACTTGATCTGCCGTTGGCTTCTTTGTCAGGTTACTCATCCTTCAATTCTCTCTAAAACTAGCGGCAGACGATTGACTGTTCCACCTTCAACTATTGTGACAGCACCTTCTAGAATCTCAAGTGCTCGTTCAAATCGTGCAGGTTCATCTGTATGTAAAGTCATCAAAGGTGATCCGGCGGTGATGTAATCCCCCGGTTTGGCGTGTAGTTCGATTCCAGCACCTGCTTGCACCTTCTCGCCTTGCTGAGAGCGTCCTGCACCTAATCGCCATGCACTCACGCCAACTTTCATCGCATCCATCGTTGTCACAATTCCGCTACTGGCAGCCTTAAGAATGTGCTTCTCACGCGCAACAGGAAGTGCCGCATCCGGATCTCCACCTTGTGCGCTAATCATTCTGCGCCAATGATCCATCGCAGTGCCATCTTTGAGTGCAACTTCTGGATCTTTACCAACAATACCTGCTGCATCAATCATTTCGCGAGCGAGCAAAATGGTTAGCTCGATGACATCTGAAGGTCCACCGCCAGCAAGAACTTCAACAGATTCACGAACTTCCAGTGCATTTCCAGCTGTAAGACCAAGTGGAACATCCATTGCAGTGACCAGTGCGCGAGTCTTAACGCCGGCATCTTTGCCAAGCTGAACCATCGTGCGGGCAAGCTCTGCTGCTTTCTTAGGATCAGACATAAACGCACCGCTTCCGGTCTTTACATCTAATACAAGTGCCGACGTTCCCTCGGCAATCTTCTTACTCATAATTGAGGATGCAATGAGTGGTGTCGCTTCAACGGTTGCGGTGACATCGCGCAGTGCATATAGCTTCTTATCAGCCGGTGCTAAACCAGCACCTGCAGCGCAGATTACAGCTCCAGTTTCCTGCAAGACTTTGAGCATTTCGTCGTTGGTAAGAGATGCACGCCATCCTGGAATGGATTCAAGTTTGTCGAGAGTTCCACCAGTGTGACCGAGTCCGCGACCAGATAGTTGTGGAACTGCGCCGCCGCATGCTGCAACAAGTGGAGCAAGTGGCAAAGTTATCTTGTCTCCAACGCCGCCAGTGGAATGTTTATCAGCAGTCTTTCGATCCAGCATCGACCAATCCATACGTTCGCCGCTATTGATCATCGCATTTGTCCAACGAGAAATTTCGCGTGAATTCATTCCGTTAAGAAGAATCGCCATAAGCAGCGCGGACATCTGCTCATCAGCTACTGCGCCACGCGTGTAGGCATCAATCACCCAATCGATTTGTAAATCTGTGAGTTCGTTTCGGTCACGCTTTGCCGAGATGATTTCTACAGCTGCAAAAGGTTCAATCATGAAAGGCGGTTCTCAATTTCTTCTGGGCCAAAAGCCCATGGCAAGAGATCACCGAGCGTCTTTACACCTTCATGTGTCATCAACTGCAATGTAGATCCACCGTGTTCTTGCAGCAATTGGCGACAACGCCCACACGGCATCAATGGATTACCTGAAATATCTACACAAGCGAAAGCAATTAGTCGCCCACCACCGGTTGCAACTAGCGTTGAAACAAGTCCGCATTCAGCGCAGAGCGTTAACCCATAACTAGCATTTTCAACATTG
>RFSY01000044.1 GCA_009923805.1 Actinomycetota bacterium | reverse complement strand
CCAGAAGGTTTCGATCCTGAATCACAAGAATGGAAGCCAGGCTTTGAGACACAACGCGAAGAGTGGGAGCGTCAATACGCTGTTGCTCAGGAGCGATTCTTAGCTCACAAGAAGCAGAAGGCAGAAGCGAAGGTAGCTGAAGAAGCTGCTGTTGTTGCTGAATAAGTTCTCAAGAAAATCCCGGCTGAAGCCGCAACTTATTTCGTTCAAGTCGCTGACTTCACCGGGATTTTTCATTCCCGCCACTTTTGCGCAAAACCAGTTTCTTAAGCCCGAAAGGTAGAGTGTCTCTATGTTAGTTGTTGCACTTACTGGCGGCATTGGTGCCGGTAAATCTACCGTTGCGCAATATCTTGCCGAATTGGGTGCTTTTGTCATTGATGCGGACCAACTTGCACGCATGGTGATTGAACGAGGAACTGATGGCTTTGCAGAAGTATTACTTCGCTTTGGTGATGAAATCATTCTTAATGGAGATGTTGACCGAAAGAAACTAGGAGAGATTGTTTTCTCTGACAGCCAGGCTCGTAAAGATCTTGAGGCGATTATTCATCCTCGAGTTCAAGCTCTCTTTGCAGAAGCCGTAAATGACTTAGATCAAGATGAGATTCTCGTATATGAGATTCCACTTTTAGTTGAAACCAATGCTGCTGAGAAATTTGATTATGTGATTACAGTTGAATCAGATATCGAATTGCGAAAAGCTCGTCTATTAAAAAAGGGCCTCTATATCTCTCAGATTGAGAAGCGCATAGCGGCACAAGCTACCCAATCTGCTCGTGAAGCAATCGCAGATACGGTGATACTCAATGATTCCGATGAAGATTCGCTCTTACGCCAAGTAGAAAATCTCTGGGAGAGCGTTCTCCTACCTCAGTCGCTAGGCTAACCACGTGCGCCCAGTTACCGATCTTCAACGAAAGGTCGCGCCCTTCGAGGTTATTAGCGACTACGTTCCAGCCGGTGATCAACCTGCAGCGATTGAAGAGATTGCAAAGCGCATCAATGCCGGGGTACAAGATGTAGTTCTTCTTGGTGCCACCGGTACTGGTAAATCGGCAACGACTGCTTGGCTCATTAAACGACTTCAGAGGCCGACCTTGGTTCTTGCACCTAACAAGACTCTAGCTGCGCAGCTTGCAAACGAATTTCGCGAATTGTTGCCCAATAACGCAGTTGAGTATTTTGTCTCGTACTACGACTATTACCAACCTGAGGCATATGTTCCTCAAACAGATACCTTTATCGAGAAGGATTCAAGTGTTAACGATGAGGTGGAGCGATTACGCCACTCAGCAACGAATTCGCTATTGACTCGCCGAGACGTCATTGTTGTTGCCACCGTCTCATGTATTTATGGCCTTGGAACTCCTCAGGAATATATCGATCGAATGATTCGCCTCAAAGTTGGCGATGAGATTGAACGGAATGCTCTTCTACGCAAATTTGTAGATGTGCAATATAAACGTAACGATATGGCTTTCGAACGCGGAACTTTCCGAGTGCGCGGTGACACCGTCCGATGTACGAAGAGCTTGCCGTCCGCATTGAAATGTTCGGCGATGAGATTGAGAAAATCATGACTCTCAATCCGCTCACTGGCGAAATTGTTCGTGATGAGGAAGAGATTTACATATTCCCAGCTACTCACTACGCAGCAGGTCCCGAGACCATGAAGCGCGCCATGAGTGAAATTCAAGATGAATTGCAGGTGCAGCTGGCTCTCTTTAAAAAGCAAGGCAAGCTTTTGGAGGAGCAGCGCCTACGTATGCGCACCACCTTTGATTTGGAGATGATGGAGCAACTGGGTTTCTGTTCAGGAATTGAGAACTACTCCAGACATCTCGATGGCCGAGAAGCAGGTTCGGCGCCTAACTGTCTCCTTGATTATTTCCCTGAAGATTTTCTCGTTGTCATTGATGAAAGCCACGTCACCGTTCCGCAGATTGGCGCAATGTTTGAAGGTGATGCTTCACGTAAGAGAACATTGGTGGAGCATGGTTTTAGATTGCCTAGTGCTTTGGATAATCGACCGCTAAAGTGGCCAGAGTTTTTGGAGCGCGTAGGGCAGAAGATTTATCTCTCGGCTACTCCTGGCAAGTATGAGATGGCAAAAGTTGACGGCGATGTTGTGGAACAAGTGATTCGTCCAACTGGGCTGGTCGATCCACAAATTATCATCAAGCCAATTAAGGGCCAGATTGATGATTTGTTGCATGAAATCAATATTCGCGCCGCAAAGAATGAGCGTGTCTTGGTTACAACGCTGACCAAGAAGATGTCTGAAGATTTAACGGATTATCTGCAGGAGAAGGGCGTGCGAGTTCGCTATCTGCACTCTGAGGTAGATACCTTGAGACGAGTAGAACTCTTGCGTGAATTGCGAATGGGCGAGTACGACGTGTTGATTGGTATCAACCTGCTACGTGAAGGTTTGGATCTTCCAGAAGTTTCCCTCGTTGCAATATTAGATGCCGATAAAGAAGGTTTCTTGCGCTCTGCGACATCACTGATTCAAACTATCGGCCGAGCAGCTCGAAATGTATCCGGTGAAGTTCATATGTATGCCGACAACATGACTGCAGCCATGACGAAAGCAATTGATGAAACCAATCGACGTCGCGCTAAACAAGTTGCTTACAACCTCGAAAGGGGAGTAGATCCACAACCGCTTCGCAAGAAGATTTCAGATATTACCGACCTTATTGCCCAAGAGAGTGATGACACAGATGAGATCATGTCTACCAATAAAGGAAAAAAGGGCGCCATCTCTTCGGGTTTTATCTCGAAATCAACCGATTCTATGCCGCGCCAAGAACTTGTTGCATTGATAGGCTCCGTCACCGAACAGATGCGTGCATCAGCTGACGAACTCCAATTCGAACTTGCTGCTCGTCTACGTGATGAACTACGAGATTTAAAGCGCGAACTTCGCGGAATGGATGAGGCCGGTACATGACCATCGATAAGTTAGTTGTCCGCGGAGCGCGTGAACATAACCTCAAAGATGTGTCTATCGAACTTCCTCGTGATGCCCTCATCGTCTTCACTGGATTATCTGGCTCCGGAAAGTCAAGTCTCGCCTTCGACACAATTTTCGCCGAAGGTCAACGCAGATATGTCGAATCTCTATCTGCTTATGCGCGCCAATTTTTAGGTCAGATGGATAAGCCCGATGTCGATTTCATCGAAGGTCTATCGCCAGCAGTTTCAATCGATCAGAAATCAACAAATAGAAATCCACGTTCTACCGTTGGAACTATTACCGAGGTGTATGACTACTTCCGCCTTCTCTTTGCTCGCGCAGGTCGTCCGCATTGCCCGAAATGTGGCAAGGCAGTCTCACGGCAGAGTCCTCAGCAAATCGTTGATCAGATACTTGCGATGCCAGCGACGACAAAGTTTCAGGTTTTAGCGCCAGTAATTCGCGAACGTAAAGGTGAGTTCGTTGATCTCTTCGCGGAGCTTGTCACTCAAGGATATTCACGAGCACGAGTTGATGGAGAAACCATTCAACTTACTGAACCACCCAAACTTAAGAAGCAAGAGAAACATACGATTGAAGTTGTCATCGACCGGCTCACAGCGAAGGCCGAGAGTAAATCACGACTGACTGATTCCATAGAGACCGCCCTCAAATTAGGAAATGGATTAGTGCTCCTCGACTTTGTTGATGCGAAGTCGGGGGAGAAGGAGCACACCTATAGCGAGCACCTGGCTTGCCATGATTGCAATCTCTCATTTGAGGAACTTGAACCACGTTCCTTCTCATTTAATTCACCTTTTGGCGCCTGCCCGGAATGTTCGGGAATCGGTACCCAGCTTGAAGTAGATGAAGATCTTATTATTCCTGATGACTCTATCTCCATTAATGAAGGAGCTATCGCTCCTTGGTCTGGCGGACAATCTTCTGAGTACTTCCTGCGTCTGCTAGAAGCACTTGCGACAGAACTTAAATTTTCCATGGATAATCCTTGGAAGAAGTTATCTGTGAAGGCAAAAGAAGCAATCATTAACGGCTTTGATTACGAAGTGCACGTTAAGTACAAGAACCGCTACGGACGTGTTCGTAATTACTCAACTGGTTTTGAAGGCGTCGTTCCCTTTATTCATCGCCGACACAGCGAGACTGATAGCGATTACAGCCGCGATAAATACGAGGCTTATATGCGCCAGACACCCTGCCCTGCATGTAAGGGAGCGCGCCTTAAGCCGGAAGTACTTGCGGTAACTCTTGGAGGTAAAAGTATTGCTGAGGTCTGCGCCCTTTCAATCGATGATTGTGCAACTTTCTTAAAAGGTGTTTCCCTCAATAAGCGCGAAGCTCAGATTGCTGAACGGGTCATGAAAGAGGTACATGCACGTTTAGGTTTTCTCCTCGATGTCGGTCTTGATTATCTTTCACTCGATCGTCCAGCTGCGACACTCTCTGGTGGTGAAGCCCAACGTATTCGATTGGCAACTCAGATTGGTTCAGGACTTGTAGGAGTTCTCTATGTATTAGATGAGCCTTCCATTGGTCTGCACCAACGCGATAATCGTCGTCTGATAGATACCTTGACCAGACTTCGTGATTTAGGAAATACCCTGATTGTTGTTGAACATGATGAAGAGACCATTCGTACCGCTGACTGGATTGTTGATATTGGTCCAGGTGCTGGCGAACATGGTGGAAAAGTTGTTGTGTCGGGTTCGTATGAAGAACTTATCGCTTCCAAGGAATCGATTACCGGTGCTTATCTATCTGGGCGTAAATCTATTGAAATTCCGAAGTCACGACGACCAGTTGATTCCAAGCGTCAATTAGTTATCAAGGGAGCTAAAGAGAATAACCTCAAAGATATTGAGGTCAGTATTCCGTTAGGCCTATTTGTTTCCGTGACTGGAGTATCCGGCTCTGGAAAGTCCACTCTGGTTAATGACATTCTCTATACAACACTTGCTAACAAACTCAATGGTGCCCGCCTGGTTCCTGGTCGACATCGCACAGTTACGGGCATTGATCAATTAGATAAAGTTGTCCACGTTGATCAATCACCGATTGGTCGCACACCGCGCTCTAATCCAGCAACCTATACCGGAGTTTTCGACAAAGTACGCGCTCTCTTTGCCGAGACTACCGAAGCTAAGGTGCGGGGATATCAGCAAGGACGATTCTCATTTAACGTAAAAGGCGGACGCTGCGAAAATTGTTCGGGTGATGGAACCATCACGATTGAGATGAACTTCCTGCCCGACGTCTATGTTCCGTGCGAGGTATGTCATGGCGCCAGATATAACCGCGAAACCCTGGAAGTTCATTACAAGGGCAAGACCATCGCTCAAGTACTTGATATGCCGATTGAGATTGCGCACGAGTTCTTCGAATCTGTTCCAACAATTGCTCGTTACTTAAAGACGCTCTGCGACGTTGGCTTGGGCTACGTTCGTCTTGGTCAATCCGCTCCGACACTTTCTGGCGGTGAAGCACAACGCGTGAAATTGGCTACTGAACTACAACGTCGCTCTACTGGTCGCACCATCTATGTATTAGATGAGCCAACGACTGGATTGCACTTTGAGGATGTTAATAAATTGCTTGGTGTTTTAAAGCGTTTGGTCGAATCTGGGAACACCGTTATTGTTATTGAACATAATCTTGATGTCATCAAATCATCAGATTGGGTTATTGATATGGGACCAGAAGGTGGATTCCGTGGAGGATTAGTTGTTGCAGAGGGCACACCTGAAGAAGTTGCGAAGGTGAAGAGCAGCTATACAGGTCAGTATCTAGCAGAAATCTTGGCAAGTAATCGAGTGGCAGTAAAGAAAACAGCTGCAAAGAAGTAGCCATGGCTGAGCCATCGAGTTATCGCCCTAAAGATATTCCTGAAGAGCCAGGTGTTTATCGTTTCTATAACGGCGCAGATAAAGTTATCTATGTTGGCAAAGCTAAAAATCTGAAGAATCGTCTGACAACCTATTTTGGTTCAAATCTTGCCCAAAAGACCTATCGCATGGTTCATGAAGCAGTGCGCGTAGATTGGACAATCGTTGCTACTGAACTCGAGGCGTTGGCACTCGAATTCTCGTGGATTAAGCAGTACCACCCAACCTATAACGTGCAGTTTAAGGATGATAAGTCGTATCCATATTTGGCTATCTCAATGGCAGATGAGTTTCCGCGAATTTTCATTACACGTAAAGAGAAACGTCCAGGTTTGAAATACTTCGGGCCATATACAAATGCTTGGGCACTGAGAAATACCTATGAAGTATTACTCAAGGTCTACCCAGTGAGATCGTGCAGCGCCGGAAACTTTCAGAGAGCCCAACGAACAAAGCGACAATGTCTCTTGGGAGATATCGGAAAATGTGCTGCACCATGTGTTGGATGGGTAAGCCCGCTGGAGCATAGGGAAATTGCCGAACGCCTAGATTCCTTTATGGAGAAAGGTATGGAGAATCTTCTTCCCACGCTTCGAACCGAGATGGAATTAGCATCGCAGAACGAAGAGTTCGAAAGAGCTGCTCGCTTACGTGATCAAATTGAATCTTTTGAAAAGGCGCAGCGTTCAACGCAAGGAAATCTCTCTGATGATCTCGATGGAGATTTCATCTCTCTGCATGAAGAAGGTCTACATGCGGCTGGCTCTATTTTCATGGTTCGCAGAGGCTCGATAAAGGGATCGCGTTCTTGGATAGTAGATCAAGAACGGGCACTTGAAGGTGATGACCAAATCGCATCTCTCTTCTTCTCTATCTATAGCCAAAGCGCACCAGTAGATATTCCACACGAGATTTATCTCAATCAAGAACCTATAGACCAGAGCGCTTTAGAGGATTGGCTCTCTTCATTGCGTGGCTCAAAGGTGCTCATCAAAGTGCCGCAACGCGGCGAGAAGGTTGAGTTGCTACAGACAGTTGAACGGAATGCTCATTACGCACTCGTTCAATACTTAAGCAAACGTGCCACTGATGCTGCAGTATCAGGTAAGGCGCTGCTGGAATTGGAGGAAGAGCTTCAACTTTCACGAACACCACTTCGTATTGAATGTTATGACATATCAAATATTTCTGGAACATCCGTGGTGGCTTCCATGGTTGTCTTTGAAGATGGTTTAGCTAAGAAGAGTGAATACCGTCGATTTATCATCGATACAGATACAGCCCAGGATGACACTCGCGCTATGCACCAAGTAATCACACGGCGAATGAAGAGATTGCTTGCCGATCGCAACGTTAATAAGAGTGAAGTGGCAGAGACAGGTGGCAAACTCAGTAAATTCGCTTACCCGCCGCAGTTAATTGTTGTCGACGGGGGAGCGCCACAAGTTTCCGCAGCACAGAGAGCGCTCGAGGAATTAGGTATTACCGATGTTGCTCTGTGCGGGTTGGCAAAACGGCTGGAAGAAGTGTGGATGCCAGGTGATAAGGATCCACTCATTCTGCCTCGCACAAGTGAGGGAATGTATTTATTGCAACGAATTCGAGATGAAGCACATCGATTTGCCATCACTTTCCATAGAAGCAGGCGCTCGAAGGTGATGCTGGAATCTCTTCTCGATGAGATTCCGCAACTAGGGGAGACCAGGCGCGCCGCGCTCTTAGATCGCTTCGGTACTGTGACTGCGATGCGTAAAGCAAGCGCAGAGGAGTTAGCTTCCACTCCCGGAATTGGGCCCACTATTGCGCAAATTATTCATACACATCTTCAGTCTCTATCTACGCCATCGGTTGATATGCAAACCGGCGAGATACTTGACAGCTAAGGCAGAATAAAGGACATGGCGAAGAGAGAGTTATTGATTCTCACTGGGATGTCCGGTGCAGGACGTTCTACGGTAGCGCATGCGTTGGAAGATCTTGGATGGTATGTCGTCGACAATTTACCTCCAGCGTTGCTGCCCCAACTTGCCGAACAAACTCTTGAGACTCATACAGCGTTGGCGGTAGTCGTTGATGTTCGTGGTGGAAAATTTTTCGATGAACTCAATAGCGCGCTAGCTCAACTCAAGAAATCCAGTGTGCCTATTCGACTTCTATTTCTTGATGCAACAGATCAAGCGTTGGTGCAACGTTTTGAATCGACGAGGCGCCCACATCCATTGCAAGCTCAGGATCGCATCGTTGATGGCATAGCTCGTGAACGGGCAAAACTCGAAGAGATTCGTGCTCAGGCAGATGTTGTGATTGATACAAGTAATCTCAATGTGCATCAACTCGAGAAGCGAACTGGCGAGATATTTGCAGCAGGCATGCTTCCAACTCTTCGAGTAAATGTTCTCTCATTTGGATATAAATATGGAATTCCAGTAGATGCAGATCTTGTACTCGATTGTCGTTTCATTCCCAATCCGCATTGGATTCCCGAGCTTCGTCCACTTACTGGATTAGATGCCGCGGTCTCAGCGAAAGTTCTCACAAGCGAGGGTGTTGCAGATTTTGTGAAGAGTTATGTGGAAGTTGTTCAAAAGATGATTCCTGGATATTTCCGTGAAGGTAAGAAATATGTGACAATCGCAATTGGTTGCACTGGTGGTAAGCATCGCTCAGTTGCGGTTTCAGAAGAAATTGCACGACAACTTAATAATTCATCCTCCGACTTGGAAATATCTGCCCATGCAACCCATCGCGATGTAGGACGTGAATGATTTCTCGCAAAAAAGTTGTCGCTTTAGGTGGGGGACATGGTCTGGCGGCAACGCTGACAGGTCTGCGTAATTTCACATCAGCTATTACAGCGATAGTTACAGTTGCAGATAATGGTGGCTCAAGTGGGCGTTTGCGCGCTGAGTTTCCCATCATGCCACCGGGTGATTTACGGATGGCACTTGCAGCTTTATGTAGTGACGATGAATGGGGCCGTAGTTGGGCAGAGATATTGCAATATAGATTCACTGGTCAAGGTGAACTCAATGGTCACGCGGTAGGAAATTTATTATTAGCGGCGTTGTGGGATCGAGATGAAGATTCAGTTGCTGGTCTAGATCGCGTGGGTGAACTTCTTAAAGTTGTAGGTCGAGTATTGCCGATGGCCAGTGAACCACTTGATATTGAAGCCACCTTTGAAGATTCACATGGTGTACGAAATGTTCGAGGACAAGTTGAAGTAGCTACCGCTTCGGGACGATTGCAATCTCTGAGAATAATTCCCGCAAATCCGCAGGCAAGAAGTGAATCTCTACAAGCAATCGCGGATGCAGAGTGGATAACGATGGGGCCGGGGTCGTGGTTCTCCAGTGTGATTCCGCATCTCTTAGTTCCGGCGCAACGTGAAGCAATTATTAATTCCAAGGCGAAGAAGATTCTTCTGCTCAATCTTGATACAGCAGATAGCGGTGCAGGGGAGTACGCGGGTTACTCGCCATTAGAACATTTTCAGATACTTCATCAATATGCCCCTGAACTTCACTTTGATTTAGTAGTAGTTGATTCATCTGCTGCGGGCCGAAATGAGTTGAAAGACCATCTTTCAACCTTAGGTTCAGAGTTTTTAGATGCAGATTTACGTAGTTCGGCATCAGCTATGCATCATGATGCAAAAAAATTGGGTCACCTTTTCGCACACATCGAGAAAGAAATACTGGTTGGATAACCCCATGGCGATGACAGCAGCGGTAAAGGATGAGTTGAGCAGGCTCTCCATTACCAAGCCTTGTTGTCGAAAAGCCGAAGTCTCCTCACTTCTGCGCTTTGC
>RFSY01000043.1 GCA_009923805.1 Actinomycetota bacterium | reverse complement strand
ATGGAATCTTCCTGGAACAACTCGAGACAGAGCCAGCACACTTCTTACCTGAAACCACTGATGAGCATCTCAATGACAACGTGGTTGCAATTAACTTGAATCAACCAATGGATGCCATTCGCGCAGAGCTTTCTAAGCATCCGGTTAAGACCCGAGTCTCATTAACCGGAACCATCGTTGTTGCTCGCGATATTGCACATGCCCGTATCAAAGATTTACTCGATGCCGGCAATCCAATGCCTGATTACTTGAAGAATTACGCTGTGTATTACGCAGGCCCTGCGAAGACTCCTACCGGAATGGCATCTGGTTCATTTGGTCCAACGACTGCCGGACGTATGGATTCCTACGTTGATTACTTCCAAGCAAAAGGTGGATCCTTTGTCATGTTGGCAAAAGGTAACCGTTCAAAAGTTGTCACAGATGCCTGTGCTAAAAATGGTGGCTTCTACCTTGGATCTATTGGCGGCCCCGCTGCACGTCTTGCGCAAGATTGCATCAAGAAAGTTGAAGTGCTCGACTTTGAAGATTTAGGAATGGAAGCGGTCTGGAAGATTGATGTTGTTGATTTCCCAGCCTTCATCGTTGTTGACGATAAGGGAAATGATTTCTTTGCGGAGACCATGCGCCCGTTAACTATTGGGCTAAAACCGTAATCTAATTTCTAGTAGTAACGGTGACGCTTCCACTTAGACCAGGCATCACATGGAGTGTCATAGCGAAGGTCGATGTAATGAAGGCCCCACTTAATTTGTGTCACTGGGTTGGTGCGCCAGTCATCTGAAATAATCTCCATCTTGACCGCCGGAAGTGCCTGAGCAATTCCGTGGGCGCCAGAGCGATAGTTATGAGCCTTGTAATTCCAGTGGCTCTCTTTAGTCCAGAGGCGATTGAGGCAACTGTATTCAGTGTCATCCCACGCATATTGATCGAGCATGATCGCCTTAGCGACCTTCTTTGCTCCCACAATGCTTCGAGCCATCTCAACTTGGCGACTCATATCAGCGACGATTGCCATCTCTGACATCTGGCTGGCAAGAGATGCTGATGCGATGCTGCCCTTGACGCTCAGGTTTGCCCCGTTGAAATTACTGGTGAGGTTATTGGAATCAGGAAGTGCCAGGCGAACAGTCATAGGAAATTCCAGACCATAGGCGCTGGGTTGAGCAGTTGCCAAGAAGAGCATCGAGGCGACGAGCGCCCAGAGAGTTGGAGCAGCCTTCTTCGAAAGTTTGAGGGTCCCAAGTGCTCTAAAGAAGTCGATGATAGCTCTCAACATCTTCACTGCTCCTTTCGATAGATCACTGGCGCCAAGGCGGCATAACCTCAAAATGAGGTGGCGACCTGGGGGGAATGGCTCAAGACTGGCAATATGGGGGGTCAGTCGCAAATTTTGGCGCGCGTGGCTTGCAAATTCTCAGGAATAGGCGAGGTTGTGGATAGGTAAAAGCGCAGGTCAGTTAGGAAGAAGTCCTAAATGTCCGATTTGTTACTGTGAGATTTAAAAAGGGCTTCCGGCGAGGAATTAAACGGGCGAGCCTTCCAACATCTCAGTGACGAGCGCGGCGATTGGCGAGCGCTCAGAGCGGGTGAGGGTGACGTGGGCGAAGAGCGGGTGGCCTTTGAGGGTTTCAACGACTGCGACCACGCCATCGTGGCGGCCAACGCGCAAATTATCGCGCTGAGCCACGTCATGAGTCATGACAACCCGAGAGCCCTGACCGATTCTGGAGAGAACGGTGAGCAGAACTCCGCGTTCTAGCGATTGAGCTTCATCGACGATCACATAAGAATCATGGAGGGAACGTCCGCGGATGTGAGTCAGCGGCAGAACCTCAATCAGGCCGCGATCGATTACTTCATCGATGACAGCTTGGCTCACCAGCGCCCCCAAAGTATCGAAGACTGCTTGGGCCCAAGGGGACATCTTCTCCCCTTCGCTGCCCGGAAGGTATCCAAGTTCTTGGCCACCAACTGGATAGAGAGGACGGAAGATCACAACTTTCTTATGAAGTCGCTTCTCCATTACTGCCTCGAGTCCTGCACATAAAGCCAGCGCCGACTTTCCTGTTCCTGCGCGGCCACCTAAAGAGATGATTCCAATACTTTCATCCAAAAGTAAATCCAGTGCGATGCGTTGTTCGGCGCTGCGACCATGTAATCCAAATGCTTGGCGATCACCGCGGACTAATTGCAGTTGCTTGCTCTCAGTGACTCGGGCGAGGGCGCTTCCTTTTTCAGAGTGAAGAACAATTCCAGTGTGAACCGGGAATTGATGGGCAGATTCATGATCTGCCCGATCTGCTGAATAGAGCTCATCAATGACGCTGTGGCCAACGGAAACTTCTTCGATTCCAGTCCAGCCGCTATTAGAGACCAGTTCTGCCAAATATTCCTGGGCTTCAACACCAACAGATGATGCTTTTACACGTAATGGCAAGTCCTTTGTTACAAGGACGACATTTTTTCCATCGGACATCAAGTTCTTCGCGATAGCAAGGATGCGCGAATCATTTGTGCCATCGCGTAAGAAGCCATGTGGCAAGGTGCTCAAATCTGTGTGATTCAGTTCGACTGAAAGTGTTCCGCCCTCAGGAGTAATAGTCAGTGCAGAATCAAGTCGGCCATGTTCAATACGAAGATCGTCAAGTGCGCGCAGCGCTGCTCGTGCAAAATAACCGAGTTCAGGATGATCGCGCTTGGTCTCTAATTCACCGATAACAGCTATGGGAATGATTACTTCATGCTCTTCAAAACGTTTTATCGCACCGGGGTCTGCCAGAAGGACAGAGGTATCTAAAACATAGGTTTTACGGGCGGAGTTGCTCTTCTTTGAAGTAGACAAGGCCTAACCATTTCTCTTTAGTTGTATCTAGCTGCATCGCTGCAGTGGGGAGCCGGAACCGCTTCTGACTCGTAAAAGATAGAACTAATTAATTGGACTTTTGGTGCGACACGCCATTAATGGGAAAGAGGTAACCAAGAATTAACTTAAAGCCCCTGTGGCGCCGAGTACCTGTTGACGACCTTGCGCTCTGCAATAAAGGAGGCAAAAGGAATCGTTCCAGCCGCAATCAGAGCGATGATGGTGATAAATGACATTCGCTTTTGAACGCCAATTTGAAGGGCGGTAAGGATGTAGACAATGTAGAGATAGCCGTGTGCGATGGGGATAAAGACCATCCACTGATTTGAATCAACCAGGTTGAAGATGTGTTTCGCTGGCATATATCCAAATACGAGTAAAAGCAGATTGACGCCACATAAGATCGCAAGCAGTCGAAAGCGAGTAAGTGCTGCATGTGAAGGCGCTTGTGTCATGAATAGATTCTACAACTTTTCTTCACGGCGCCGATAAAAAGGCATCCAGATCACGAGCCCGACCATAAACCACCAGATCACAACGTAAGAGATATGTTGCCAGTAATACCCAGGCACATCATGAGAGAGCTTCGGCTCCAGGATTCTGGTTCGGTCAACAGCCCCGTCGCGGGTCCGCTCAGATTTCTCCAGAATAAATCCGTCATAGAGCTGCAAATCTGTTGAGCCAACGACCAAACTGCTATCGAGTCGTGAAAGTTGCGAAGATGTATTTGCTGCGCGGTCATCACTTTGATGCGGCATCAGCGTTCCTGTAATTTCTACTTGCGTTGCCATCACGATATCGGGGGATGCAAAGCGATCTTTCCAAAGACCTCGTACAACCAAGATTGCAGTATTGGTCTCATTCTGCAGAAGCGCTACCTCCCAGTCGGCAACTGCGCCATTTCCATCAATCTGATTGGGCGCTTTAAAGTTTGCGATGTAATGACCCGATGCGCTGACTGACTTTCCGATACTTGCAGCCGGAATACTGCCTGTTGGCGCAGCCAAATCCTGCACAGGATAAATCTTATTATCGACAGGTATAGCCGTTGGATTCTTCATCTCGTTGGCGCGACTTAATTGCCAGAACCCAAGTGCAAAAAATGTTGAAGCGAGTGCAAGTACGAGCAGCGCTTGTGCGAACTTCTTAATCGTTCTCTTCGTTCTCTCGATTCTGAAGTCTGGTATATCGCTTGTAGAAGCTGCGAAGAAGTAGCGCCACTGCTGAAAATAGGGCGATCATTGTGAGCGAACCTGCTGCACCTACTTCAATATCTTTAGCCATGAGAGGATTCTCCCATGCCACAGGTGAACGACCAATTCGATTTTAATGATCGCTATGGAATCAAGCCTGCGCGCGCATGGGTTAAGTACGCAATCACCTTCGCAGTCATCGGTGGTGCCTGGCTATTGTGGGCAGGTCTTCATAAAGCTAATCCGGTCTTTCGATATGACCTCATCTCATTTTCAACGCAAGATGCACGTAGCCCTGAGATTCGATACTTTGTTGATAGACAAATAGGTTCGCAGGTAATCACCTGCACATTGACTGCTCGTGATTTTGAGAAGAATGTAGTCGGGCAGATCGATGACACGATTCCAGCAGGCACTACATATATCGAGCGCATAATCGTGATTCCAACTCGTGCTGATGCTGTTAATGCCGGCATCGCAAGCTGCCGAGCGCTCCCTTAGAGGGGCGCAGATAGCCTAAGATTGCCCCTTATGAGTTCACAACAAACCTGGTTAACCCAAGAAGCAGCAGATCGCTTAGCTGCTGAACTCGCCAACCTTGAAAATGTGGGACGTAAAGAGATCACCGCAAAGATTGAAGCTGCTCGCGCAGAAGGTGACTTGAAGGAGAACGGCGGATATCACGCAGCACGTGATGAGCAAGGAAAAATGGAAGCTCGTATTCGCCAGTTAAAGCAGATGTTGGAAAATGCACATATTGGAACTCCCCCAGCTAGCGCTGATGGAAAAGTTGGTGCTGGCATGGTCGTTACTGCAGTGATTGCCGGCGATGAAATGAAGTTCTTACTTGGATCACGCGAAATTGCATCAGGTGATCTCGATGTTTATTCCGAGAAGTCACCACTGGGTTCTGCAGTTCTGGGCGCCGAAATTGGTGCCACCGTTTCTTACACAGCGCCCAATGGACGCGAAATAAAGGTTGAAATTAAAGCTGCCGAGTACTTCGCTTAATCTGCGTAGTTACGATATTTACGAAGGCTCAGCGGTATAAATATCGCCATAATAATCAACATATAAATCAGTGATGTTGTCAGCGGATGCTCACTTGGATATGAACCAGCTGTTGCACCAAATTGATTCTCGAGTCCAAATAATTGACGGCAGGCTGCAACCATTGTTGAGACTGGATTCCACTCGGCAAAATATTGCAAGATGCGAGGCATACCTGTTGTTGGTGCGAATGCATTAGATAAGAAGGTCAGCGGGAAGGTGACAATAAAGCTGACGTTCTGCACCACGCGGGCATCTGATGCTGAAAGCCCAACAAGCACGCCTACCCATGAGAGTGCGTAGCCAAAGAAGAGAAGGAATAGGAAACCGAGTGCCACATTTTCAAGGCCTCCTGATGGACGCCAACCGACAACGAATCCTGCAATCCCCATCACTGCAAGAACAACAATATTAAGAAGGGAATCTCCCAAGGTGCGGCCAATTACTAAAGCTGATTGCGAAATAGGGAGCGATCTAAAACGATCGATGAGACCTTTCTTCATATCTTCAGCAAGGCCAGAAGCAGTACCAGCTAGCGTAAATGCCACTGTCTGCACAAAAATTCCAGGCATCAACAGTTGCACATAACCACCTGGTTGGCCTGTGCTAATTGAGCCACCAAATACAAAGCGGAAGAGGAGTACAAACATCACTGGTTGAATTGTTGAAAAGATAAGAACTTCAGGAACACGAGACAACAACAAGAGTTGTCTGCGAGTGATGATTGAGATGTCTCTGATTGCGCTCACTTTTTTACCTCCACACTTTCAGTTTTGACTTCAGCAGCATGGCCAGTCAGTGCCAGGAATACATCATCAAGTGATGGTCGCTTAAGGCCAACATCCAATGCATGAATGCCAGCTGTATCAAGTGATTTCAAGACTTCAAAGAGTGCAGCAGATCCGGTTGATACAGGTGCTGCTATCAAGCGCAATCCTTCATCCAACGTTGCAGCGTGACCACTTACTGCAGAGACAATCTCCAGAGTCTTAGCAATATGTTGTTGCTCTACAACTACCTCAAGTCGCTCGCCGCCTACCTGCTTCTTCAGCGCATCAGATGTTCCACGCGCAATAACTTTTCCAGTATCAATCACTGCAATCTCATCTGCTAATTGATCAGCTTCTTCTAGGTACTGGGTTGTCAGCAGAAGTGTTACGCCACCTTTGACAAGCTCTTGGATAACTCCCCACATCTCTTGGCGACCACGTGGATCAAGTCCAGTAGTGGGTTCATCAAGAAAGAGAACTTTTGGTTTAACAATCAGTGATGCTGCTAAATCAAGGCGACGACGCATTCCACCAGAATAAGTTTTGATTGGTCGCTTCGCTGCTTCGCTCAGTGAAAATCGTTCAAGTAATTCATTGGCGCGAATAACAGCCTGTTTCTTGCCAAGGTGATACAACTCGCCGAACATCACTAAATTGTCATATCCTGTAAGGATTTCATCGACTGCTGCGTATTGGCCCGATAGCCCAATTACTTCGCGCACTTTCTCAGGATTCTTTATAACATCGATGCCGGCCACGCTTGCACGACCGGAATCTGCTCTCAATAACGTGGTCAGAATACGAACAACAGTTGTTTTTCCTGCGCCATTAGGACCAAGCACGCTTAAGACAGTGCCTTCTTCTACATCGAGGCTGAGATGATCAAGGGCTCTAACTTTGCCTTTGTCATAAGTTTTAACGAGGTCGTCGGCGATAACTGATTTCACACACTAAACTTACCTCCTATGACAAATAATGCGCCAACAAAGGAACACTCACACCGCGAGATCATGATTATTCTCAGCGGACTCATGACTGGAATGCTGCTTGCGGCGCTGGATCAAACTATCGTTTCGACTGCCTTAAAGAGCATCGTCGAAGACTTCAATGGGCTGGACCATTACACATGGGTCGTCACCGCATACCTTCTTACTTCTACTGCCTCAACTCCGCTATATGGAAAAATCTCTGACCTCTATGGTCGCCGTATTGTTTTCCAATTTGCGATTGTTACATTCCTTATTGGTTCATTTGCAGCAGGTGCTTCACAGAATATGGCTCAACTCATTGGCACCCGTGCAATACAAGGTCTTGGTGCAGGTGGCTTGATGGCGCTGACATTCGTCATCATCGGCGACATTGTTCCTCCGCGCGAACGCGGTCGTTACCAAGGTTATTTCGGCGCAGTCTGGGGACTTTCATCAGTTGCTGGTCCACTACTTGGCGGCTTCTTCTCCGATCACACCACAATCCTTGGCATTACAGGATGGCGCTGGATCTTCTACATCAACTTGCCATTTGGTATCGCAGCTCTTGCTATTACATCTGCAGTGCTACATATTCCTAAGGTAAAGCGCGAACATAAGATTGATTATTTGGGTGCTCTCCTGCTTGTCTCTGCAGTAACGACAACTCTGCTCGCAGTCTCAATCTACGGCCCTCAAGATGGCTGGTCAGATTCACACACCATCACATATTTAGTTGTAGGACTCTTACTGACAGTTTTCTTCCTGGTGTGGGAGTCAAAGGCGGTAGAACCAATAATTCCTCTCTACCTCTTTAAAAACCATACCTTCTCGATTACATCACTACTTGGTGCCATCATCGGTGCCGGTATGTTCGGTGCAATCGTGATGTTGCCTCTTTATATGCAGGTTGTTAAGGGATATACCGCAACAGAAGCTGGACTTAAATTAATCCCACTGATGCTCGGTATCGTTGCTACATCAATCATTAGCGGCAAGCTGATTACCAAGCATGGTCACTACAAACGTTATCCAGTCGCTGGAACAGCGATCATGGCACTCGGCATCCTTGCCATGACTCGCTTGCAAATTGATACTCCTTATTGGCAACTATCAATCTATGCAATTATGGTCGGAGCTGGCCTTGGTCTATCTATGCAGACCATCGTTATCGCCCTACAAAATGCAGTTGAATTCAAGGATATGGGCGTTGCCACAAGTTCTAATACTTTCTTCCGTTCACTCGGATCAGTATTTGGAACAGCAGTCTTCGGAACAATTCTTACCAACCGAGTTGCCCACTATCTAACTCTTAACTTCACAGAGTTGGCAGCGAAGAACCCTGGCGCTGTTGCAAACTTCGATCCGAAGCAGCTTGTGGGCGTTCAGAACAACACAGCGGTACTCAAAACTCTTCCAGCTGAAATTAAGGTCACCGCACTCAATGCCTTCGTGGATTCATTCCACGTGGTCTTCTTTGTTGCAGCACCTGTCGTTGCACTTGGATTGGTTTTTGCTCTGATGCTTCGCGAAACTCCACTCCGTACAAATGCTGATTACGCATCTGCTCGTAATGAGTCTGCTGGCGAGGCGCTCGGTTAAGCCGGGCACATTAAGTATCTTGCAGTGAAAAATAAGTTCACCAACCCCTTTGCGGAATTTCCGCGGGAGGTTGGTGTTCTTGTTTTCGCATCATTTTTCGTCGCAGTGGGCTTTGGAATCATCGCTCCCACCATTCCACTTTTTGCTCGATCATTTGGCGTTAATAATGCACAAGTTGGTGCGATCGTTTCTGCCTTTGCCTTTGCTCGCTTTGCCTCTGGTCTATTTTCAGGCAAGTTAGTCGATCACTTTGGTGAACGAATCATCTACTCAGTTGGAATTGGTTTTGTTGCACTTACCTCTTTCGCTGCCGGTATGGCACAGAGCTATGAGCAGCTACTAGTTTTTCGTGCAGTCGGAGGCCTGGGTTCTTCTATGTTCTCCGTTGCAGCCGGCTCTATTCTTCTGCGCGCAGTTGATGATGACCACCGCGCTCGTGCACAATCGCTCTATAACGGATCATTTCTGATTGGCATGATGGCTGGACCAGTAGTTGGTGGCGCACTCTCTGGATTTTCTCTGCGCGCACCTCTTCTTATCTACGGTGTGCTTCTAGTTGGAGCAAGTTCATCTGGTGCTATTTTGCTACGTCACTCAAAACTTGCTGCAAAGCCAGATGCCCAGCAAGAACGCGATGCAATTACTTTGAGATCAGCACTTGCACTGAAGCCATATCGCATCGCTCTGATCATCTCTTTCTGCACATCATGGACACTCTTTGGTATGAGTCGCTCTGTTTTGCCACTTTTTATGGTGGAAGAGATCAAGGTCAGTCCAAGTTTTATGGGGCTCGGATTTACCATTACAACGATTATTCAAGGTATTTTCTTGCTGAAGGCAGGAAAACTCTCAGATATCAATGGACGTAAATTCTCAGCACTCGTTGGCACTTCACTCACCGCACTCTTTGCACTGACTTTGGCTTTCACCATTCACCCATGGATGTTTATTGCAGCAAGCATCATTGTTGGCTTTGGCGGTGCATTCTTATCAACCACACCATCTTCGATCGTGGGCGATGTTCTCGAAGGTAAAGGTGGCCAAGTAATTGGCTTATTCCAAATGTCGGGCGATGCCGGTGCCATGGTTGCCCCAATTATTCTTGGAACCATTGCAGATCATTCAGGCTATAGACCAGCATTCTTATTAACTGCAGTAATGATGGCAATTGCTGCCGCTGTCTCAATAAAATTGCCCGAGACGCGGTCTTCGCATCTCGGGCAATCTAAGTAATTCTTCTTTACTTTAGTCGCGACCTCGCAAGATTGAGATAAGTCGCAAGACCTCCATATAGAGCCAGACCAAAGTGACCATAAGGCCGAAGGCACAGCGCCATGACTCTTCAGCTGGAACGCGAGCAGCAACTGCTTTTTCGATTTGATCAAGGTCCATCACGATGAACATTGAGGCAAGTGCAACGCCACCAACAGCAATCAAGATACCGAGTTGTCCACCTGGGAAACCAGTGAAGATCGTGATGACTCCAAAGACTAGGTAACCGATAAGGGAGCCAACCATGATGCGTGTGAATTTAGGTGTTACGCGAATTTTTCCG
>RFSY01000042.1 GCA_009923805.1 Actinomycetota bacterium | reverse complement strand
CTAGGTATTGACGCTTCAGATTGTGTTTCCTTTGGTGATAACCCAAATGATTTCTCAATGCTTGAATGGTGTGGACGATCATTTGCAATGTCAGATGGACATCCTGATGGACGAAAATATGCAAAAGGTATTGCAGGCCCATGTGAAGAAGATGGCGTTGCAATTATCATCGAGCAGTTGCTAGAACTTCCCGCATAATTAATCTCTGATTTTTGCTGAAGCCCTATTTCGGGTAATCTCTCCCACGGAGGACTCGCATAGCGGCCGAGTGCACCGGTCTTGAAAACCGGCAGGTGAAAGCCTCGTGGGTTCAAATCCCACGTCCTCCGCGCTAAAGCGGAAACCCGCCTCAGTCACTGTGGCGGGTTTCGCATTTTTGCAGCAACTTGTGGCTGACTTCATAACCATTATGCGGGGTACTGCCTAGCGACTTCTCGCTCTTGAGCGCACACTTCTCTTATTAGTTGCAGTGACCAAGGGGAGCTTAAATGTCCGGAGTATTTTCTCCAACGCGCGCCAAGATCAAAGAGCGCACGCTACGAACAGATAAATGGTGGATTGAACCGCTTATTACTTTTGCAGTTCTTATCTCCTTTGTTATCTACGCATCCTTTCGTGCCTTTGAAAATGCTAACTACTACATCGAACCTCTGATCTCTCCTTTCTATTCACCTTGTCTCTCCTCCGCATGTGTTGAAGGCTCTTCACTACTTGGAACTCCAATTGGCACCATTGCAATCTTCGGATTAGTAATTTCTCCAGCGCTATTTATTTTGATCTTCCCACTTGGATTCCGTATGACCTGCTACTACTACCGCAAGGCTTACTACCGTTCATTTTGGATGTCTCCACCAGCTTGCGCTGTTGCAGAACCTCACGAGAAGTACACAGGCGAAACTCGCTTTCCTCTAATTTTTCAGAATGCACACCGTTGGTTCTTTTACGCAGGCCTTGTCTTTAACGTCCTCCTTACAGTCGATGCAATTCTTGCTTTTAAGAATGCGGAGGGACAGTGGGGACATATGAGCGTTGGAACGCTTGTGCTTCTTGCAAACTCAATTTTATTGTGGGGTTACTCTGCTTCATGTCATACATGCCGACACACACTTGGTGGTCGCCTCAAGCATTTCTCAAAGCATCCAATTCGTTACAAGTTATGGACGCAAGCTTCGGCTCTTAATCACTACCATCAACAATTTGCTTGGGTCTCACTCTTCGGTGTTGCTTTCGCTGATATCTATGTCCGTGCGGTTGCCTCAGGCGCCATTACAAATGTCTACTTCTTCTAAAGGATGCCCGCGATGACTCTAGAAAGACACAAGTACGACGTATTAGTAATTGGTGCCGGTGGCGCTGGACTTCGTGCAGCTGTGGAAGCTCGTGAAGCTGGCCTCAGCGTTGCAATTATTTGTAAATCACTCTTTGGCAAGGCACACACTGTTATGGCAGAAGGTGGCGCTGCAGCTTCAATGGGAAATGTGAATGACAATGACAATTGGATGGTCCACTTTCGCGACACAATGCGCGGCGGAAAATTCCTCAATCATTACCGCATGGCAGAACTTCATGCTAAAGAAGCTCCAGATCGCATTTGGGAACTTGAGACATGGGGTGCGCTCTTTGATCGCACAAAAGAAGGAAAGATTTCACAACGCAACTTTGGTGGACACGAATATCCACGCCTTGCACACGTTGGTGACAGAACAGGTCTAGAACTTATTCGCACGATGCAGCAGAAGATTGTGCAGTTACAACAGGCCGATGGTCGCGAATTTGGCGATATGGAATCAAAAATTAAAGTTTTTGCTGAATGCACAATCACAGAAATTCTTAAAGAGAATGGAAAGATCTCTGGCGCATACGGATACTGGCGTGAGACTGGATCAGAGATTCTCTTTGAAGCACCAGCAATTGTTATAGCTACCGGTGGTGTCGGAAAAACTTTCAAGATTACTTCTAACTCTTGGGAAGGTACCGGCGACGGCCATGCACTTGCCTTGAAAGCTGGAGCAAACCTTGTCGATATGGAGTTCTTGCAATTCCACCCAACAGGAATGGTCTGGCCACCATCTGTACGCGGAATTCTCGTGACTGAATCTGTACGCGGTGAAGGCGGAATTCTTACCAACAACCAAGGTGAGCGCTTTATGTTTAAGTACATCCCAGATGTATTTAAAAAGCAGTATGCAGATAACGAAGCAGAAGCAGACCGTTGGTATGAAGATCAAGATAACAACCGTCGTCCGCCTGAGCTATTGCCACGCGATGAAGTTGCTCGCGCAATTAATACCGAGGTTAAAGCAGGTCGCGGAACCGAACACGGCGGAGTATTCCTCGATGTCTCAAAGCGAATTCCTGCCGAAGTTATTAAGAAGCGCCTTCCTTCAATGTGGCACCAGTTCTATGAATTAGCTGGCGTAGATATCACCAAGGAAGCAATGGAAGTTGGCCCAACGTGTCACTATGTGATGGGCGGAGTTGAAGTAGATCCAGATTCTGCAGCAGCTATTGGAGTTCCAGGACTCTTTGCAGCTGGCGAAGTTGCCGGTGGAATGCACGGATCCAATCGTCTTGGTGGAAATTCATTGACAGACCTTCTTGTCTTCGGTCGCCGTGCAGGTGCGGGAGCAGCAGCGTATGTAAAGAGCAGCGGTGCGAACCCAGTATCAGATGCTGCAATTAAATCTGCCGCTGATCGCCTTGAAGCTCCATTTAGCCGCACAGGTGGAGAGAACTCATATTCACTTCACGCTGAACTTCAGGAAGTTACCCATAACTTAGTTGGCATTATTCGCACACGTTCTGAGATTGAAGAAGCAATCGCAAAGATTGCAGATATTCGCGCTCGCAGTAAGAACGTTGCAGTTGCTGGAGGACGAAAGTTCAATCCAGGATTCCACCTTGCATTCGATCTCGACAATATGTTGCTCGTTGCTGAATCAACTGCAAAGTCAGCGCTGCTACGTGAAGAATCGCGTGGAGGTCACACTCGCGAGGATTTCCCTGGGATGAATAGCACGTGGCGTCAGGTGAACCACATCTCTAGTTTTGATGGCAACCAAGTAAACGTCAAAGCGCAGCCTCTGCCAATTATTCCTAAAGAGCTATTCGATTTATTTGATGTGCACGAACTTGAGAAGTACATGACACCGGCAGAAATTGCGAAAGGCGGATCCAACTAATGGCACGCAAACTTAATCTTCGCATCTGGCGAGGGGATTCAACCGATGGCGGTCTCAAAGATGTACAAGTAGATGTCAATGAAGGCGAAGTAGTCCTCGATGTTATCCACCGCGTGCAAGCAACGCAGATGGGTGACTTAGCTGTTCGTTGGAATTGTAAAGCGGGCAAGTGCGGATCTTGCTCAATGGAAATCAATGGAAAACCGCGACTTGCTTGCATGACACAAGTTGCTTCCTTTGATGAGAATGAAACTATTACCGTCACACCACTTCGCGCTTTCCCAATCATTAAAGATCTCGTCACCGATGTATCTTTCAATTACAAGAAAGCAATGGAAATTCCAGCGTACGAACATCCGAAAGATTTAGCACCAGGTGCTGCACGCATGGAGCAGATCGATGTTGAACGCAGCCAAGAGTTCCGCAAGTGCATTGAATGTTTCTTATGTCAGGATGTCTGTCACGTCGTTCGCGATCACGAAGAGAATAAGAAGTCATTTGCTGGCCCACGATTCTTCATCCGCATTGCAGAGCTTGATATGCACCCACTCGACACCTTAAAGAACCGCAAGCGCAAAGCTCAAGAAGAGCACGGCCTAGGAATGTGTAACATTACAAAGTGCTGTACTGAGGTATGCCCTGAGCACATCCGCATCACTGATAACGCAATCATTCCTATGAAAGAGCGTGTTGTTGATATTAAGTACGATCCAGCGCGTATGTTTAGTGCAATCTTGAAGCGAGAAAAGAGAGACTAGTGATTTTAATTCGGTGGGCAGTCCTAGCATTTTCAATGTGGATTGCAACGCTGATAGTTCCAGGAATCACAATCGATGGTGGTGTCAAAACCTATCTTTGGGTCGCACTGCTCTTCGGTCTTATTAACAGCATATTTGGATCAATTATTAAGGTGCTCACCTTTCCAGTTTCGATTGTGACCTTTGGGTTGTTTATCTTTGTCATTAACGCAGCGATGTTGTCACTGACCGCTCGCTGGAGCGATAAATTAAATGTCACAGGATTCTGGTCAGCACTTTTGGCCTCACTCATCATTAGCGTAATTACTACATTATTTAAAACAACTAAGAAGTTGGTATAAAACTGAAGTCGGTACTTCTCGTATCACTAGGGGGAGTTCTTGGCTCCCTTCTTCGCTGGCAGCTGATTGAAGCGCTCCCCAGTCTTGCTCTAGGCGTGTTTATCGTTAATCAACTTGGAGTTTTGGCTGCAGGAGTTGTTGCCTATCGCATGACGGCATCTGATAGTCAAAAACTATTTTGGATTACTGGTTTTGCAGGTGGGTTTACAACACTTTCCTCACTGGCATTTATATTGCATGGCTCTAATTTATTAAGTGGGCTAATTTATTCAGTGCTCTCATTCGCTTGCAGTATTGCAATCTTGGCCGTCTTACGAAAAGGCGCCAAGCAGTGAGAGTCATATTTTTTATTCTTGGTGCCGGAATCGGCGCTCCACTTCGTTACTCAATCGATAAGTATTTTCGTACCAAGTATGTATTCCCGATAGGAATACTCATAGTCAATGTTGTTGGCTCATTTATATTGGGTTATACACAAACCAATTATTTTGTCATGGGATTTTGTGGAGCATTTACCACTTGGTCTGCCTTTATGTTAGATGTCGATCGGGGATTGGCATTTCGTAGGCGCACAGTAATTAATATTGTTCTTACTTTTGGACTCTCTATTGCTGCAGTAGCAGCAGGTTTTGCACTAGCGTCCTAAGATTGCCTTCATCCACTTTTCGATTTCATCGGGATGACGTGGGATGTTTTCACTTAAATTGCGGCATCCATCTGCTGTAACCATCACATCATCTTCGATACGGATTCCAATTCCACGATATTCGGGTGCAAATAGCTCATCATCTGGCTGGATATAAAGACCTGGTTCAACAGTGAGAACCATTCCTTCGCGCAGTGGTGCATCGAGATACATCTCTTTGCGCGCTTCCGAGCAATCATGAACATCAAGTCCTAAGTGGTGACTCACACCGTGCAGAGTCCAACGACGATGCAGACCAACTTCTGGTTTTAAGGATTCTTCTGCAGAGACAGTGAGTACACCCATATCTGCAAGTCCTTTAGCAAGAACCTCTTGGCAGGCTTTATTAATTTCAGAGAAGAGCACACCAGGTTTGATGGCAGCAAAGCCAGCTAGTTGTGATTCATAAACAAGCATGTATAGGGCGCGTTGAGCTGGTGAGAACTTCCCATTTACGGGGAAGGTGCGAGTGATATCTGCTGTGTAGAAGGATTCCATCTCAACACCAGCATCGACTAGCACTAGTTCGCCCTTGCGAACATTTCCGTCATTACGAATCCAGTGCAATACACAGGCATGTGCGCCAGCTCCAACAATGGTGTTATATCCAAGATCATTTCCAAGAATGCGTGCTCGACCATAGAACGCTGCATCAAGTACACGTTCACCGCGCCTCGTTTCAACTGCAGCGGGGATAGCGCTAATGACATCATTGAAACCCTGAGCAGTTGCATCGACAGCACGCTGTAGTTCATCAACCTCGTAGAGATCTTTAGTTAGGCGTTGTTCAGAAACAAAAATAGCAAATTCTGCTTCTGCATCGTTCTTTTTAACCAGAGGATCAATCTTTGGGTCCACATCACGAAGTGTGAGCGTCTCCTTACCGTCTTTGAGCAAATTCTCTAATTCACCAAGTTTGTGAGTATCTATTTGATATCTCGCCTTAGCTTCAGCAAGTGTGAAGCGTCGCCCAACCCAGAGTTCTCCATATTTAGAATCACGGTAGAAAGCATCAGTATCGCGAGTAGATCGTGGGTTCATGTACAAGTAAGTAATGTGTGAATCACCGCTTGGTTCCATAACTAACACTGCATCAGCTGTTGAATCTGCGCCTTGCACACCGCTGTAATAAACAAATGCACTATGAGGCCGATAGTTGTAATCGCTATCGTTGGCTCGAACCTTGAACCCACCAGCTGGAATAACTAGGCGAATGCCTTTGTACTTTTCAGAGAGAACTTGGCGGCGAGAATATGCATATGTAACAACCTCAAGAGGTTGTAAGTCTGCGATATCTGAAGGGATCCAACCGCTCTGCATGAAATTAGAAAAGAGTTCTGAAGGCACCTGGTCGTGGATTCTCTTTGGTGCCTCTATCTCTACTTCCGGATTCTCATTATTCACATTTGAATCGTAGGGGTTCGCCTCCGAAATGAGTAGAACGAGTCAAAATCTGGGCCGACTGTGGGTGCCCAGTATTAAAAATTAGCCTTCGGAAGCTGGGTTTTCCAAAGAGTAACTCGCACTAAGCCAGAACCACCACTTGGAGACGTCGCATAGCCTGGTCGAGTGCGCCTCACCGCTAACGAGGTAAGGTGTAAAAGCCTTTAAGAGTTCAAAGTAAGCAGCTGACTATTTCACTGTGAAAGTGATTTTCTTTGATTGGGTTGTACTCAATTTAGGTTTTAAAATTGTCAGACGTGCCGTAAAGGTGTACGTACCTTTCGAAAATGCAGGCGCCACGACTTTGTCACCATAATCGTTTACATAGCTCTTTGTTTTACCGCAGAAAATCATCTCTTTTTTGCCCACCCAGGCATCATCACCCTGATTCCCTTTTCCAGTACCCGGTTTGACGTAAATAGATTGGGCCTCATTGTTCTGTGCAGAGTACAAACCAAACATTACGTAAGAATTCGGGAAGAAGTACGACTTATCAATTGTGTACTGAATGTAAACCTCTTCGCACCCAGCTGGACTCAGAGTTACAGAATTTTCCACTGTGTAAGTGAGAGCAACCTTATTGTTGACGGTAACTTTATCGGTGATAGTTGCTGCCTGGGCAGAAGTATTTCCGTAAGTAAAAATGATTAAAGCGAGAGCGACAATCTTCATTTTCATAGTAAAAGAATAAGTTTGCTCAATAAGTGTGTCAAAAGATAACTGGTTCTAAAAGTGAACAGAGAGTGAACAAACCGTCTTTCGAAGAATCTTTTCTTGCATTACATTTGTACGATGAATCGCTTTTGCATATTGCTTGCAATGTCTACCCTGTCATTTGCCAATATTGGACCAGCAGGTGCGCATACCACTGGGGTTAGTGCAATCCATGAAGTGACAAGTAAAAGTGCCCCAGCGGCATTTTTAGAGATTGAAAAGGATTCAACTGGTGGATTCAATGTCCACATATCCACGACGCGATTTACATGGCGCCCAGATAGCGCATCAATGCAACATGTCGATGGGCAAGGTCATGCACATGTTTATTTGGATGGCCGCAAGATCATGCGAATTTACAATGATTGGTTTCACCTTAATACCTTTCAGTTTGCCACCAAGGCTGGAGAACAGTTACTGAGTATTGAGTTAGTTGGTAATGATCACGATCCCTATACGACCCAGGGATTACCAATCGGCGCCGAACAATTGATTAATGTTCCTGCTGATGAGATTCAGCCTAGGAAAATAAATCTATGGAAGTATCTAGCTACGGGTGCGACAGGGGCTGCAGCCGCCCTGCTGCTGGTCTCCGCCCTTGGCTTTATCAAGCGCAAGAAGCAGAAGCGTTAATTTCTTTAGCCCTGATATCAGGCGGTAGACTTCACCCACACTTGGAGACGTCGCATAGCCCGGTCGAGTGCGCCTCACTGCTAACGAGGTAAGGTGTAAAAGCCTTCAAGAGTTCAAATCTCTTCGTCTCCGCTCGATTACCTCAGTTGCCTTATTAAAGTTGGAGATACATGACGAGTAATTTCTTTGACTTAACTGGGAAAACTGCCTTGGTCACTGGCGCTAGAACCGGAATCGGATTCGCTATTGCAACTGGTTTAGCTGAACATGGCGCTGACATCATCACAATCAGCTCTGCTATTGAGCCAGGAAGTGAGATTGAACGCGCGATAACTGGGCTCGGGCGAAAATTTAAGGGTTATAAATGTGATTTCAAGAATCGTGAGGAAACCGTCGAAGTTTGTAAAAAGCTTGAAGCAGAGCGAATTGACATCCTTGTAAATAATTCTGGGATAGTAAATCGCGCTGACTTTCTGGAACATAGCGATGAACTATGGGATGAAACTATTGAAGTTGATTTAACTGCGCCATTTTTAATCACCAGAGCTGTCAGCAAGCAGATGGTGGAAAGAGGATATGGAAAGATCATTTTCATAGGATCGATATGGACTTTCTTGGGTGGCAAAAATGTTATTAGCTATACCGCTGCTAAAACAGCGATAGCAGGATTGACCAAGGGCATCTCAAACGAATTGGCTCCACTGGGAGTCCGTGTAAATGCGATTGCACCTGGCTTTGTTAAGACAGAAATCAATAAAGTAGTTCAAAATGATGCAGATCGCTTTGCTTCCATAACTTCGCGGATTCCATTAGGTCGTTGGGGTCAGCCAAATGATTTAACTGGTGCGGCAGTATTTTTATCTGCTCCCGCCTCGGATTACATTACTGGTGTTGTTATGCCAGTTGATGGTGGTTTTCTCGCAAATTAGCGCTAAAAAGTATTTAGCTGATAAATCAAACCGTCGTGCAGTTCTCTCGTTGAGGTAACATTGTCACAGTCACGATAAAGAAATGTGGAATTAATGCCTCACTACAAAGTAGCAATCGTTGGTGCTGGTCCCGCCGGCTACTTTGCAGCACTTGCACTGCAGAATCTTCAGAGTGAAGAATTGCAATTTTCTATCGACATGATTGAACGCTTGCCAACTCCCTGGGGTTTAGTGCGCAGCGGAGTTGCACCGGATCATCCAAAAATTAAGACAGTTGCCTAAGGTATTTGAGAAGGTTGCAAACGAAGCAAACTTTAGGCTATTTGCCAATGTTGAACTTGGCTCAGATGTAACGATTGAACAGCTGAAAGAAAAATATGACGCCGTAGTAATTGCTACAGGTACAGCTCTTGGGAAGAAATTAGGAATTCCAGGCGAAGAACTTGCTGGCTCGATGTCTGCAGCCACTTTTGTGCCTTGGTATAACTCGCACCCAGATTTCAAGGATGAAAATATTGATTTAAGTTGCGAGACCGCAGTTGTGATTGGCGCAGGAAATGTGGCGATGGATGTTGCACGCATGCTTGCATTAGAGCCAAGTGAGTTAGATTCAACTGATACCGCAGATCACGCAATTGACGCCTTTAGAAAGAGTTCTGTACGAACAGTTGTGATCAGCGCACGTCGAGGCCCAGAACATGCCGCATTTACATCCCCAGAACTTCGCGACCTTCCAAAGCTTGAGCACACCAACGTTGTGATTGATAAGTCTGATCTTGAAGCTGCACTTATTCGCGCAGGTGATGCACCTGAAAAAGATGTGAAGAGCAATCTAGATGCGATGTTATTGATTGCCGAAAAGGAGGCAACACACCATCAGCGCACCATGAAATTCCAATTCTTAGCTACCCCTAAAGAGATTAAAGGCAATGGCCGCGTTGAAGAAGTTGTATTCCAAAAGACTGGAAGTGAGGAGACCTTCAGCATCAAATGTGGATTAGTCATTACAGCAATTGGTTATGAAGCAGCTTCACTTGAAGGAATTCCTTACGAAAAAGGGAAAGTTGTAAATACCGACGGATATGTAAATGAAAATCTCTATGTCGTTGGTTGGGCTAAGCGCGGTCCATCCGGCGTAATCGGCACTAATAAATCAGATGCCGCAGAGGTCATGAAATTATTGGTAGAAAAGCTCGCCACCCCTAAGGGCGCCGGTGATGTCACCGATGTAATTACACATAACAAAGTTGTAACTCAGATGCACTGGCAGGCGATAAACGAGGCTGAAGTTGCAGCGGGTGAGCCGCTTGGAAAGCCGCGCCTGAAGGCGGTCGATCGCGAAGAGCTACTA
>RFSY01000041.1 GCA_009923805.1 Actinomycetota bacterium | reverse complement strand
ATCTCCATCGCTGGAATTTCCGATGCAAAAGATGCATCCTCTGCCGCCATCTCCTTTGCAGCCTCTAAATCATCTGCAGCACTTTTCCACGCATTAAATCCGGCAACAACTGGTCCTAATTGTGCATAGCGGCGACCAAGTTGGCGCGCTTTACCTTGATCTTCGTGGATTGAAGGATCGGCCATCTTAAGTTCAAGCTCTTGATATTCGCGCACCATCTCATGTGCGGATGCAAAGCGATCGTTACTCATCTGACTTCTCCTTTCCCGTAGAAATGCAATTTTTTGTGAAATAAAAAGACCGCGCCGCAACCTTTCGGCTGCGATGCGGTCTCTTAAGAAAGCTAGTTAGCTGCTTTTTTCCCGAAGCGCTCTTCGAACTTAGCGACGCGTCCACCAGTATCAAGGATGCGCTGCTTACCTGTGTAGAACGGGTGGCATACAGAACATACTTCTACGTAGATTGAACCGCTTGCAACTGTTGAGCGGGTAAGAAACTTTTCACCGCAACCACAAGTTACTTGGGTCTCTTTATATTCTGGGTGGATATCTTTTCTCATAATCTTTTCCTTTTCTGTGGCTGGGTCCGCAGTACTGCGGTGAACCAGTTCATCGCCATGGGGTGGCAATAGACGAGAATTCTCTCCTAAAAGCACTCAACCGCAAAATCCACGCGGGATTCTGCGGTTGAGTACTACCCAATGGGGGAAGTTTACTTCGTAGCTTTTACCGGCGGAGTTGGCTTGGCACCAAGTGCGGCGATCGCTGCATCATGTGTTGCCTTTGCACTTGCAACTGCTGATTTAAATGCTGTGCGCGCAGCTCCCTTTGCTTCAGGAGTTGTTGCAGCTGCGATTGCAGCATCACGAGTTACCTTTGCCGCGTCGATTGCAGACTTTGCCGTTGTATCTGCAGCAACTCGTCCTGCGTGATAAGTCGCGATAGCTGCCTTAAATGCAACAACTGCTGGATTAGGTGTGTGAACCTTTACTGTTGGGGCTGCAGTTGGTGAAGCTGCTGGAGCTGGAGTATCTGCAGCCATCGCAACGCCGCTACTTGAAATTAATCCTGCTGCAACTAGAAGTGCAACGTTCTTAGCTGAAATGTATTTCATTTTTCTCTCCCATAGTCGGTTGTGCTGGTTGTCGGTGCCTATAGCCGAAATTATGGAGTTCGAGCGTGTGTAACTTCTGTGAATCAACAGTGAGGCTTGGGGGAAGCACAAAACCCCGCCCAGGATATGAGCGGGGTTTGTGTGAATTTCGTGTGGTTACTTACTGTCGTCAGGGCCTGACGTTGTCTTCTGAATCTGCATCAAGAATTCAACGTTGGACTTGGTGCCCTTCATCTTCTCGAGCAAGAGTTCGAGTGCAGCTTGTGGTTCAAGTGCGTGAAGTACACGGCGAAGTTTCCAGACAATATTAAGTTCTTCAGAACCCATAAGAATTTCTTCCTTACGAGTACCTGAAGCAACAACGTTTACCGCAGGGAAGATTCGCTTATCTGCCATTCTGCGATCAAGGATGAGCTCCATATTTCCGGTTCCCTTGAACTCTTCGAAGATAACTTCATCCATACGAGATCCAGTATCAACAAGTGCTGTTGCAAGAATGGTCAGTGAGCCACCATCTTCAATATTACGAGCTGCACCAAAGAACTTCTTAGGTGGATATAGCGCTGCTGAATCAACACCACCAGAGAGAATTCGACCTGATGCGGGCGCTGCAATGTTGTATGCGCGACCAAGACGTGTGATTGAGTCAAGAAGTACAACTACATCGTGGCCCATTTCAACCAAGCGCTTTGCGCGCTCGATTGCAAGCTCTGCAATTGTTGTGTGATCTTCAGCTGGGCGGTCAAATGTTGAAGCGATAACTTCGCCCTTAACACTGCGCTGCATATCTGTTACTTCTTCTGGGCGTTCATCTACAAGAACAACCATCAAGTGACACTCTGGATTATTGGTTGTAATTGCGTTGGCAATTGATTGCAAGACCATTGTCTTACCGGCCTTTGGAGGCGAAACGATAAGTCCGCGCTGGCCTTTACCAATTGGTGCAATGAGATCGATAACTCGAGTTGTAAGAATGTTTGGCTCAGTCTCAAGGCGAAGTCGCTCTTGCGGATAGAGAGGAACTAACTTGCCGAATTCAACGCGTCCACGCGCTTCTTCAAATGGCATTCCATTAATAGTTTCGAGGGTAATGAGCGGGTTGTACTTCTGACGAGTTTCACCTTCGCGTGCTTGGCGAACTTGACCAGTAACTACATCACCTTTACGAAGACCGTATTTGCGTACCTGTCCTTGTGAAACATAGACATCGTTTGGACCCGGCAGGTATCCACCGGTGCGAATAAATGAGTAGTTATCCATAATGTCGACGAGACCGCCAACTGGGACAAGAACATCATCTTCACCGATTACTGGCTCACGTTCTTCGCGGCTTCCACGGTCACGATTGCGATCGCGTCCACGATTGCGATCGCGTCCACGATTGCGTCCACCACGATCATCACGATCGTTGTTATTGCCACGATCAGAGTTGGAATTAGAGTTATCTGAAGATTCTGGAGAATCTTCGCTTTCATCTTCGTCATCTGCAGAATCATTGGAATTCTTATTCTCGCGATTGCCCTTCTTGGCATTGCGCGCTTCGCGACGTGCTTCGCGTTCAGCCTTAGCTGCATCGCGGTTTGCTGCTTGGAGATCTGCAATTGCTGTGACGAGATCGTCCTTCTTAAGCTTTGCTGCGCCGTCGATTCCGAGTTGTGACGCAACTTCCTTTAACTTAGGAAGGGTCATTGATGAGAGCTCGGGACTGCTTGAGCGAACTGGTTCTGTTGTTGTCATGTATTTCTTTTCAGTTTGGGGCTTACTTGTACAGTGAAACCCAGGGATTTATTTTCTTGCTTTTATTTCTAGGAGTTATCAATTCTTAATGTTTCCCTAAGTTACCGGGATGAACTGATGGCAAAACTATAGCAGGCTGGCTCCACGGCTAGCAATTTCCAGAGATTTACCCTCAAATTTAGCTCCACCAGCGCGACTTAACTGGGCAACCTCTTCTTGATCACCTGTGTGAAGGGCCATCACTGTTGGACCTGCGCCTGAGATAAATGCTGCAACACCGGCCGCACGTAACTTTGTCATCAAAGCGAAAGAGGCAGGCATGGCTTCTTCGCGATATGACTGATGCAAGAAATCTTCTGTTGCTGTGAAAAGTAAATCTGGGCGAATAGTAAGTGCGTGCATTAACACCGCAGTGTTAGTGCTGTTGCGTTGTGCATCGGCAAAAGGAATTGATTCGGGAAGCATCTTGCGAGCCTTTGATGTCGCTAGCGCACTCGATGGGATAAATGCCATCGCTCGAATACGTAAATCAACGGGAACTTGTATGGAATGCGCAAGATTTTTGCCGTTCACATCTTCTTTCCAGGCAACCGTTGCGCCACCATAAAGAGCTGCTGCCACATTATCTGGATGGCCTTCCATCTCTGTTGCAAGATTAAGGAGTACTTCATCGCTCATTTTATCTGTACCAGTCAGCACTAGTGCTCGTGCTAAAACTAATCCCCCCACAATTGCCGATGCCGAGGATCCTAAGCCGCGACCATGTGGAATCACATTCAGTGCTCGAACAGCTAGCCCTTTAGGTTTCCCACCCAAATAATCAAAACCTTTATTCATTGCCTTAACAAGTAGATTCTTATCAGTGCGCGGAACATCATCTGCGCCTTCACCTGTGACATCGATATCAAGACCGGCATCATCGAGAATTTGTGCGACATAGCGATCATGCATTCCAAAAGCTAAACCGAACGAATCAAAGCCAGGGCCCAGGTTTGCAGCTGTTGCGGGTACCTGAACCTGAATTGGGTTGGCTTTAAAAGTTGGTTTTGCCATGGCCTAATTCAATCTCTACTTTTTCACTAAACCAAGAGCTTTAGCTGCTGCATCTGCATTCACTGGAACAACAACAGGATCTGAAGCACCCTCGAGCGCCCACGGAATATCTTTCAAACCATTACCTGTGCAAGTAATAACAATCGTCTTATCTTTCGGCAACTTGCCAGCGTTCTTATATTTAATGAGCCCAGCAAGGCCTGCAGCTGAAGATGGCTCACAGAAGATTCCTTCGCGCGCCGCAAGTAAGTGATAGGCGGCAAGAATTTCTTCATCAGTTACCGAATCTATAAGTCCACCGGATTGATCGCGGGCTTCAATCGCTTGATCCCATGAAGCAGGGTTACCAATACGAATCGCAGTTGCAATTGTTTCTGGCTTTGCAACTGGATTACCAGTGACAAGTGGCGCAGCACCTGCTGCTTGAAATCCCCACATCTGTGGAAGTTTGGATGACATCTTGTCACTGCGATATTCGGTATAACCTTTCCAATATGCAGTGATATTTCCCGCGTTACCGACAGGCAAAGTGTGAATATCTGGAGCATCACCCAACATATCTACAACTTCAAATGCGGCAGTCTTTTGGCCTTCAATGCGATATGGATTAACTGAGTTCACAAGTGAAACCGGATAGTGCTCAGATAAATCACGTGCAAGAACTAAGCAATCATCAAAGTTTCCATCTACCTGCAAAAGCTTTGCTCCGTGAACAACTGCTTGTGCCAGCTTGCCCAGTGCAATCTTTCCTTCAGGGATGAGCACTGCAGGCACCATGCCAGCTTTGACTGCGTATGCAGCAGCGGCAGCTGATGTATTTCCTGTTGAAGCACAGATAACAGCCTTTGCTCCGTCTTCTGCAGCTTTAGAAATTGCCATTGTCATTCCACGATCTTTAAAAGAACCTGTTGGGTTAATTCCCTCAAACTTTACCCAGACATTGTTGCCAAGCATTTCAGAGAGCACACATGCATAGATAAGTGGTGTGCCGCCCTCGCGGAGAGTGATGACAGGAGTCTTTGCAGATACCGGCAAGCGATGGCGATATTCCTCGATGACACCACGCCATTGGTGGGCACCTGACTTCTTACTAAAGATTCCCATTACGAAATTGCTCCTTCGACTCGGATAACGCTAGAAATCTTTGAGACCATCGCCATCTTCTTCAGCGCCTCAACAGTTGCTTTAAGTTCGCCTTCTGTTGCGCGGTGAGTAACGATGATGAGTTCAGCATCTTCATTGCGACCATTTTGGTCGACAGTCTGGATAGATACTCCTTGATCGGCAAAGACCTTGGCAATTGCAGCCAAAACACCAGACTTATCTTCAACTTCTAGACGAATGAGAAACTTTGTCTTTGTTGTTTCAATCGGTGCAATATCGCGATCAGCATAATCTGTCTCACGCTGACCAATTGAGTTCAGTGCAATGTGGCGAGAAACTGCAACCACATCTCCCAAGATTGCAGATGCAGTTGGTTGTCCTCCAGCACCGCGACCGTAGAACATCAAAGGTCCAGCAGATTCTGCTTCGATAAATACTGCGTTAAAGGCATCGCGCACGGATGCAAGGGGGTGGCTCTTATCAATCATTACAGGGTGAACGCGCACAGAAATTTCATCAGCAGGTGTCAATTCGGCAATGGCAAGTAATTTGATGACGTGATCCATCGATTTAGCAATGGCAACATCTTCTAAAGTGATCTTTGAAATGCCTTCGCGGTAAACGTCCTCAACTGTTACACGTGTGTGAAATGCTAGACCAGAGAGAATTGCGGCTTTTGCCGCAGCATCAAAACCCTCAATATCTGCAGTGGGATCAGCTTCGGCATAACCAAGTGCTTGCGCCTCTTTCAAGACGTCGGCGAATTCGCGGTTATCTTCGTGCATTTTTGTGAGAATGTAATTTGTGGTTCCATTAACAATTCCCATGAGGCGAGTGACGAAATCACCAGCGAGTGAATCACGCAGTGGGCGAATAATTGGAATAGCACCAGCAACAGCTGCTTCGTAATAAATATCCTCACCTTTTGCGTAAGCCGCTGTGAATAAATCGGCACCATGGCTTGCAAGGAGAGCCTTATTTGCTGTGACGATTGATTTGCGATTGTTGATTGCAGTCATTGCCAATTCACGAGCAGGTTCGATTCCGCCCATGACTTCGACAATCAAATCAATATCTGGATCATTAACAATCGAGAAAGGATCAGTAGTAAAGAGCCCTGGATCTAAACCTGGGTATGGCTTCAATGTGCGAACAGCAATTCGAGTGAGTTCGATACGAACACCGGCGCGAGTTGAAAGTTCAGCAGTATCTTCAAGGAGAAGACGAGCTACCTGACTGCCGACGACGCCGCAGCCGAGCATGCCGACGCGAACTGGTTTATCTGCTGGGCTCATGAGCTTATTCTTTCACATCAAGTGCAAGCAGATCTGCCTCATTTTCTCGCCGCACAATTACGCGGGCTTTTCCATCTTTTACTGCAACAACAGGTGGTCGTGGCACATGATTGTAATTACTGGCCATGCTTCGTCCATATGCACCCGTGGCCGGTGTTGCAATCAGATCACCTGGAATAACATCTGAAGGAAGTTGGATATCGCTAATAATGATGTCTCCTGTTTCGCAATGTTTTCCAACAAGTCGTGAAAGTGCTAATGGCGCAGATGAAGCACGTTGCGCAATAACCGCGGTGTATTCGGCATCGTATAAAGCGGTACGTGCATTATCGCTCATGCCGCCATCTACAGAAATATATTTACGTACAGTTCCACTTTCAAGTGCAACATCTTTCACAGTTCCTACTTCATACAAAGTAAACATTGTTGGTCCCACAATGTTGCGACCGGGTTCGAGTGAAATCATAGGAATCGCCAAGTTGTACTTTGCGCAGGCTGTTGTCACAGCAGCGTGAATTGCGGGCAGTACATCTTCAGGTTCAACGGTTTTTTCTCCGTCAATATAAGCAATTCCAAATCCCCCACCAAGATCGAGTTCGGCAAGTTCTGTGCCATATGCGTCGCGATACTTAGCCATAAAAGCTAGCAAGCGATCTGTTGCAATCTCGTGTGCTTCTACACCAAATATCTGCGAACCAATGTGGCAATGGACTCCGCGTAGTTCAAGTTCGGGGCGTGCAACAACTGCTTCGACTGCAGCCCAGGCAGCACCTGATGCAATAGAGAAACCAAATTTCACATCTTCGTGCGCAGTGGAAATCTTTTCATGTGTGTGTGCTTCAATACCCGGAGTAAGGCGGAGCATCACGCTTTGGCGCATTCCATGCTTCTTAGCCGCATCGGCTACCCGCTCTATCTCAAAGAGTGAATCCATGACGATTGTTTTAACACCGACAGAGACTGCGCGATCTATCTCAGCAACTGATTTATTATTTCCGTGCACTTCAATTTTGGATGGATCAATTCCCCCAGCGAGTGCTACAGCGAGTTCTCCCCCTGTGCAGACATCAATACCGATTCCGATTTCAGCAATCCACTGCGCAACCGCTGTGCAGATAAATGACTTTGCAGCGTAGTAGACGGTTCCGGCATTGCTTCCAAAGTGCGACTGAAGTCCACTCTGCCAAGCAAGAGCGCGAGAGCGATAGGCATCCTCATCAAGGAAGAATGTGGGAGTTCCAAAATCTTTCGCGAGTTGTGCAGCTGTTATTCCAGCAAGGTTAAGCGTTCCACCTTGCAGCGATGAATTCTTTGACCACAAATCCTTACTCATATCTATTACATCCTCTCTGGGGCGCTTACGCCAAGGAGATCGAGGCCATTGCCGATAACTTGCATAGTCGCAGCGCAGAGGGCGGCGCGAGCAGAATGAATAGGAGCAATCTTCTCATCACCTAGTGGAAGTACTCGGCAATCTGCATAGAAGCCGTGATAAACCCCAGCAAGTTCTTCCAAATAGCGAGCAACTCGATGTGGTTCACGGAATTGCGCTGCTCCTGCAACCACACGTGGGTATTGCTCAAGGGCGCCTAGTAATTCATTTTCACGATCATGTGAAAGTTGGGATGGGTCGAAAGATTCAAGACCGCTTGCAATACCAAGCTCTGCGCAATTTCTTAGGACTGCCGCAATGCGAGCATGCGCATATTGAACATAATAGACAGGATTCTCATTTGTATTGCGCTTTAGAACATCGACATCCATCACCATCGGTGTATCAACTGGGTAGCGAATCAGCGTGTACCGAGCAGCATCAACGCCAACTTTTTCTACTAATTCTTCAAGAGTAATAATGGTGCCGGCACGTTTAGAAAGTTTAAGTTCTTCGCCACCTTCCATGATTTTTACCAGTTGGCCAATCATGATTTCAACGTTGTAATTTGCATCATCTCCAGCACAGGCTGCAGTTGCTTTCAGGCGGTGGATATATCCATGGTGATCTGCGCCCAACATATAGATACAAATATCAAAGCCGCGTTCACGCTTATTGATGTAATAAGCAGTATCAGATGCAAAGTATGTGAGATCGCCATTTTCTTTGATGATCACGCGATCCTTATCGTCACCAAAATCTGTTGTGCGAAGCCAGACCGCTCCATCTTGTTCAAAGACATGGCCTTGCGAGCGCAACTTATCAACGCCGTGCTCAACAGCACCAGATTCATGGAGTGAGCGTTCAGAGAACCAGACATCAAAATGTGTATTAAAAGTATCTAAGACTCCTCGTTGCTGACTGAGCTGCACTTTATAGGCAGCTTCTCTAAATTCCTCAGATGTAGATATTGCAGGGTTGGCAGCAAGTACCTCTTTCGCTAAATCAGCGATGTAATTTCCTTGGTAACCATCTTCGGGAATTGGTGTGCCGAGTGCTGCTGCTTGAACAGATTGTCCGAAGAGATCCATCTGGCGGCCGCGGTCATTGATATAAAACTCTCGCGTTACCTGTGCACCAGCGGCGCTCAGTACGCGACCTAGCGCATCACCAACTGCGGCCCATCGTGTGTGACCAAGATGCAACGGTCCTGTCGGGTTCGCGCTAATAAATTCGAGATTGATTTTTACACCCGCAAGACCTGTACCACGGCCGTACTCCTTCTTATTAGTAAGAATGGTGCGAACAAGTTCCGCTTGGCTGGCGCGATCGAGTGTTATGTTAATAAAGCCGGGGCCAGCTATTTCTACTTTGGTAACGCCAGCAATTGCTGAAATAGCACCTTGCAAAATAGTTGCAATCTCGCGTGGATTCTTTCCTGCAGCTTTAGCTAATTGAAGTGCGATAGATGTTGCGTAATCGCCATGGTCGCGATTCTTTGGTCGCTCCAGAGTGATACTGGCAGGGGGTTGTCCCTCAATATCCCCATTCGAAATTGCAGCGGCAACAACTGCCTGAATATCGGCTGAGAGCTGGTCTGCAAGGCTGAGCATGAAGCAAGGTTACCCGCTCACGTGTGCGGAAGGTCGCCCATATATCAGCCAAATGTTACCAAATCGTTAGCCTACAAATTCGTCATTACATGAGTATGCCCATTAGCGTTACTGCACCCGTCGGGACCATAAACATGAATGAAAAATCTTCTTTCTGGGTTTTCGACTTTTCGAAAGGTCACAAAAAATATGACAAAGCGTCGTAACGCAGTAGCAGCAGTTCTTGCAACAGCTGCTCTTGCACTCACAGGCTTCGTTGCTGCTCCATCAGCTTCAGCCGCAGGCACACAGGTTGGCGTAATCCTTCCTGATGCTGCTTCATCAGCTCGCTGGGAAACAGCAGACCGTCCATTCCTTACAGCGGCATTTAAGGCTGCTGGCGTAACAGCTGACATCCAGAATGCAAATGGCGATAAGGCAAAGTTCGCAACAATCGCAGATCAGATGCTCGCAAAGGGCGTAAAGGTCTTGATCATGGCTGGACTTGATTCACCATCAACAGCTGCTATCCAGGCAAAGGCTGAAAAAGCTGGCGTTAAGACAATCGATTACGATCGTCTAACACTTGCAGGATCAGCTTCATACTACGTTTCATTCGATAACGTTGCAGTAGGCAAGCTTCAAGGACAAGGCATCAAGGATTGCCTCGATAAGGCTGGCAAGAAGACAGCTTCAATCGTTTACTTGAACGGTTCACCAACAGATAACAACGCAACACTTTTCAAGCAGGGTTATGACTCTGTTCTTCGTCCATCAATCAAGTCAGGTGCTTACAAGCTCGTTGACGATCAGGCTGTTCCAGATTGGGACAACGCTAAGGGTGGA
>RFSY01000005.1 GCA_009923805.1 Actinomycetota bacterium | reverse complement strand
AGTGGGGAATTGAGCGGGATTTCACGCTCAGATCGCTCCTTGGGGAAGGTGGTGAAGTAGATGTTTCTCGGCACTCACGAACCACGCCTTGATGAAAAAGGTCGCCTCATCCTTCCCGCCAAATTCCGTGAAGAACTTTCTACCGGATTAGTTATTACTAAAGGACAAGAGCGATGCCTCTATGTCTTTCCAGCTTCTGAATTTGCAACGATTACTGAAACGTTGCGACAAGCACCTGTCACAGCAAAGAGCGCTCGCGATTACCAGCGCGTGATGTTTGCAGGTGCCCACGATGAAATTCCTGATCGCCAAGGTCGCGTAACCATTCCACAAGGACTTCGCACATATGCGGGCCTTGAAAAAGAGTGCGTCGTAATCGGTGCAAATACTCGCGTTGAAATTTGGGATAGCGCTGCATGGAATGAATATCTCGCTGATCGCGAAAAGAGTTTTGCTGATGTTTCTGAAGAAGTTTTTCCGGGACTTTTTTAAAACATCAGCAAAAAATATTTAACACGGCACGTACAACTGAATAAGTACAAGTAAATAGCAAGAGAAAAACTACATAGAGCGCTCATTTGTGGCCACCGCCGACCTCTCCTTACCAGTTGGGCCGGCAGCGACGTCCCTTCCCCGGCGTCGCTATCGCAATAGATCCGTCGGCCGGCGGTGACCAGAGATGAGCACTCAAGACACATCAGTCGCTAAGAACGGGGGAGTAGATGCAACATATATCTGTAATGCGCGATCGCTGCGTTGAACTACTTGCACCCGCAATTCTTGCAACTGAAAATCCTGTGGTTGTCGATGGAACGCTAGGTCTCGGCGGTCATACAGAAGCACTTTTGCAGCGCTTTGAAAATCTCACTGTTATTGGAATTGATCGTGATGAGATTGCGTTAGAGCGTGCTAGTGAGAGATTAGCCCCATTTGGTGAACGCCTAAAGACTGCCCATTGCGTCTTTGATGAAATCTCAAGCGTTGTTGAAAGTTTCGGATTTACACATATCAATGGAGCTCTCTTCGATCTAGGAGTTTCATCGATTCAACTCGATGAGTCAGATAGAGGATTCTCTTACTCACAAGATGCACCGCTTGATATGCGAATGGATCGCAGTAAAGGGATTACCGCATCAGAGATACTCAATACGTATGAGCCTGGAAAATTGGTCCATATCTTGCGTGCATATGGCGAGGAAAAGTTTGCAACGCGTATCGTTGAAAATATCGTCAAGGCACGTGCAAAAGGGCCTTTGAATTCAACTACCGAACTTGCAACGCTGGTCAAAGAGAGTATTCCCGCAGCGACTCGTCGAACAGGTGGAAATCCAGCAAAGCGAACATTCCAAGCACTTCGCATCGAGGCTAATGATGAGTTGGGTGCGATCACTCGCGCGCTTCCCGATGCACTTGATTTATTAATGGTTGGCGGACGACTTGTAGTGATGTCATTCCAGTCGCTGGAAGATCGCATAGTAAAAGAAATCTTTGCGCGAGCTTCAACTTCTAAGAGCCCACGTAATCTGCCAGTTGAACTTCCTGAATATGCGGCAAAGTTTTCACTCGTCTTCCGCTCAAGTCAAACTCCAACTGCCCAGGAGCTTGAAAGCAATCCTCGTTCTGCATCTGTTCGCCTTCGTGCAATAGAGAGGGTGGCTGCCTAATGTCGTTAGCAACTGCCCGCGCTTTATTGCCATCTTTCAATCCTACAAAGAAAGGCAAGCCGGTTGGAGAGCGCACTGCTGAAATAATTCTCGGTTTCTTTCCTGAGATCACAAGTGGCGCACGAGCAACTCACAAGTATTTTGCAAAGTTCTTAACAATTGTGAGCCTGCTCGGATTTTTAGCACTGCTGGGAATTAACACACTACTTGCACAGGATGCATTCACGCTCTCAAATTTGAAGTTTGAAGCAAAACAAGTTGCCGATGCCCGCGATGCAATCAATCGCTCTATTGATTCCCATGCCGCTCCTGAGAGATTAGCTGCAGCTGCATCTGCTTTAGGAATGCGCCCATCTGAGACTCCAGTCTTCCTTGATCTCACAACTCCAGCAGATACCGGAGTCACGCATGGGTAACCTCCTGCTTGCGAAATCTCGAATTGGAATTGTTGTCACAGTAATTTTTGGAATCTTCCTTATCTTTGCATGTCAATTGATTCGTGTTCAAGTTATTCAAGCAAGTTCATACCAAGCAAAAGCTGCCAATGAAATGCAATCAACACGTGTTATTCCAGCACCTCGCGGAGATATCACCGATGTTAACGGAATTGCATTTGCACGTAGCGTTTCGGCAATCAATATCGTTGTAGATCAGACTCAGATAACAGATCCTTCTCGTGTTGCAGCTTTTGCTTCGCCAATTCTTGGATTACCAGCGGGCGATATTGAAAGTAGCATTACTGGCACCAAGAAGTATTCAATCGTTCTCAAAGATGCCCGTCCTGCTACATGGGAAAAACTAACTCAGGCACTCTATGACTACAACAAAACTCTTCCTATAAAAGAACTAGATAAACGCATTATTGGCTTCTTCCCAGAGCGCGCTTTTATTCGCGAATATCCATCTGGTTCATTAATCTCTTCACTCATTGGGTTTGTGCGCCAAGATGGAATTGGCGCATCTGGTCTTGAATCAGGTCTTAATTCAGAGATAACAGGCACTGATGGTCGGTATTCATATGCACGAGGATACGGCGCGGAAATTCCTGGTTCACAGCAAGAGCTAGTTGCTGCCAAAGCTGGAACCAATATTCGACTCACTATTAATCGTGATGTGCAATGGGTTGCTGCAGAAGCGATTACTAAAGCTGTAAAAGATTCAGGTGCATCAAGTGGAACAGTAATTGTGATGGATCCAAAGACAGGACAGATAGTCGCTCACGCAACTGCCCCTACATTTGATCCAAATGATACGAAGAACGTTGCACTTTCTCTCATGCGAAATCCTTCTGTGCAAGATGTCTATGAGCCAGGATCCACAGGCAAAGTGATGACGATGGCGGCGGCTTTAGAAGAGAAAACTATTTCACCAGAAACTGTTTTTACTGTCCCTTATATGTTAAAGCGCGCAGGTTCTACCTTTCATGATCACGAGCGTCATGCAACTCAGCATTTAACAACCTCAGGAATTCTTGCGGTCTCAAGTAATACTGGCACTATTCAAGTGGGTGAGACGCTCGGTCATGACACACTTTATAAATATCTGACCCTCTTTGGGATTGGCTCAAAGACAGGATCTGGCTTACCGGGTGAATCTGCCGGTCTGCTGCGTCCAGTATCGGATTGGTCTGGAACAACTGCGCCAACAGTTGCTTTCGGTCAGGGATATTCATTAACGGCTATGCAAGCAACGAGTGTTTTTGCGACGATTGCTAATAACGGAGTTCGAGTTTCTCCCACTGTGATTGCAGGTACAAGTGATGCCTCAGGGCACTTCACACCGGCAGCTAATCGCACTACAACTCGAGTGGTGAGTGAAGATACTGCTATAAAACTTAGAATCATGATGGAGAGTGTTGTCTCTGCTCAAGGAACCGCGCCAAGTGCTGCGATTCCGGGTTATCGTGTTGCAGGTAAGACTGGTACTGCAATGCGTTATGACCAGAACACCGGCCGATATAGCGGATATACAGCTTCTTTCATTGGATTTGCTCCAGCAGATGCGCCACGTTATGTCATTAGCGTAACTTTGCAAGATCCGAAGAACGGACATTATGGTGGTTCTCTTGGCGGTCCTGTATTTAAGAAAGTGATGACTTTTGTACTTCAATCAGAGCACGTTGCACCTACTGGAACAAAGGTTTTACCTGTCGCACTAACTCAATCAGAACTTTCACGCGTGCGAACTACGCAGATAAGTGTGTCAAAGCAATGATTCGCCCTGTCGCAGATTTCTCAATTGCCCTCAGTGATGTGGCAGAGTTAATTGGGGCAAAAGTTGATACAGAATCAAAAATCATCGTTACAGGTATTACACAGAAAGATTCCAATGTTGAAGCAGGCGATATCTTCCTTGCAATCCCGGGCATCAAAGTGCATGGAGCCAATTTCATTGAAGCTGCCAAAGAACGTGGGGCAGTTGCCATCGTTACTGATGCCAAAGGTGCAGAGAAGTCTCTTGGATTGCCGACATTGGTTGTTGCAGATGTGCGTAGTGCCGGTGCGTTGATTGCCTCATCGCTGTATGCCTCACCGACGCGCGATCTAGCTTCCATTGCAATAACTGGAACTAATGGAAAGACAACGGTTACAACGTTGCTCTACCAAATATTTGAAAGTGCCGGGCGCGACACAGGTTTGATTGGAACAGTTGAAACCCGTATTGGCGCAGAAGTTCTCAAGAGTTCACGTACGACCCCAGAAGCTGCAGATTTACAGGCGTTGGTAGCGACCATGCGTGAGCGTCACATGAGACATCTCGTAATGGAAGTCTCAAGTCACGCCATCGCACTGAAGCGAGTTCAAGGTTCGCATTTTGCAATAGTCGGATTCACCAATCTCTCGCAAGATCATTTAGATTTCCACGGGGATATGGAGAGTTACTACACAACTAAATCTCAACTCTTTACATATGAATATGCAGATTCAGCGGTTATTAACATTGATAATAGTTTTGGTTCTCGACTTGCGGGTGAATGTCAGATCCCAGTAATTTCACTCTCCCGTTCATCGGCAGAGGCGCAATGGCATTTCACCCAGATTCACAATGTTGCTTCCGGTTCTGAAATCAGTATTCGTGGCACTGGTGGAATCTTGATTGAAAGTAAGACTCAGCTCATTGGTGGTTATAACTTAGATAATCTACTGATGGCGGTTGCAATCGCTCACGAAAGCGGTATCGATGCAATAGAACTCGCCACAGTCATTCCCGCATTGACCGGCGCACCGGGAAGGCTTGACCCAGTAAATATTGGTCAAAATTTCAAGGCACTTGTTGATTATGCGCACTCACCTGACGCTGTTGAAAATGTCCTGAGAGCTGCGCGGGAATTTACAGATGGCAAAATTATCGCTGTGCTTGGATGTGGCGGAGATAGAGATTCTTCAAAGCGCAGTTTGATGGGTGCTGCACTCGCGCAGGGCTGCGATATTGCAGTATTTACCAGTGATAATCCACGTAGCGAGAACCCAGAAACAATATTGAAAGAGATGATCCAGAATCTTTCAGTAAGTGAGCCATCTCGAGTCATTGAAGATCGTGCAACAGCAATTGAGTATGCAGTTAGCTGCGCCGCTGCGGGGGATACTGTTCTTATTTTAGGAAAGGGACATGAAAGCGGTCAGGAAATTAAAGGCGTTACTACGCCATTTGATGACCGTCTATATTTAGCAAGAGCTATCGAGGCTAAGAAATGATTCCATTAAAAGCCTCAGAGATTGCTCGCATTGTCGGTGGCAAACTTATCGGTGAAGATGTCTTAGTTACCTCCCCACCCGTCATCAACTCCGAGGATGCAACAGTGGGCTCATTTTTTCTAGCGCTTAAAGGTGAAAGTCGTGATGGACATGCATTCGCTGAAGATGCATATGCTCATGGAGCGGTTCTGACACTTGCAAGTAAATCGGTAAATGGTACTCATATCATTGTCGACGATGTCATCGAATCCCTAGGCAAACTAGCGCAGCATGTTCGCTCAACACTAAAGAACTTGATTGTCATAGGAATAACTGGTTCGCAAGGTAAGACGACGACCAAAGAGTTATTGACTTCAGTTCTTTCATCAGCAGCAGCGACAGTTGCTCCTCACGGAAACTTCAATAATGAAATTGGAATGCCAATTTCGCTTCTTCAATGCACCTCAGAAACTAAGTACTGCATCGTTGAGATGGGCGCCCGCCATCAAGGGGATATCGCCAAACTAGCTGGGATAGCACAACCCAATATCGGTGTTGTATTACGAGTGGGATCGGCACATGTTGGTGAATTTGGCTCCGTAGAAATGATTGCTAAGACAAAATCTGAATTAGTCTCGAATCTGGCGCCGGAGGGAATCGCGATTCTTGGTAAATACGATAAGTACACCCCTCAGATGGCCAGCCTTCACAAAGGTAAGTCGATATTTTTTGGTGAGGATAATCAATGTGATATCCGAGCAACGGATATCGAATTCCGTGAAGGCCGAGCACACTTTGATTTAGTAACGCCTGACGGACGAGCTGCAGTGGGACTAAGAATCGTAGGACTACATCAAGTAGCAAATGCTCTTGCAGTTGCAGCAGTTGCATCACAATTAGGCTTTACTCTTGATCAAATTGCCAGCGGATTATCAACTGCCGAGTCATTTGCTCATTGGCGAATGGAAATTATTGAACTTCCACATTTACTTTTAATTAATGATGCCTATAACGCCAGTCCAGAATCCGTTGCAGCAGCTTTGCAGACTTTGAAGCTCTTTGCGCAGGAACGAGGGGGAGAATCCTGGGCATTCCTAGGAAAGATGCATGAACTCGGCGAGTCATCCCTATCTGACCATGGCGCAATTGGCACCCTTGCGTCAGAGTTGGGCATTGATCATCTCGTATGTGTCGGGGCCCCCGAATATGCAGGAAATCTTGCCGAAACAGATGCGATGTCAATTCATATTTGTGATGATAAGGCGCAGGCACTTGTCATTGCGGAGAATATGAATCAAGGAGATGTTGCGTTGGTGAAAGCCTCCCGATCTGAAAAGCTCGAAGAGCTAGCACAATCAATCTCTGACTCATGCAGGAAGAAATGGAATAGCGAGGAGATGGAACAGTGAAACTCATTCTGATTGCCGGATCACTCGCACTCTTCTTATCACTCTTTGGAACACCGGTGCTGATTAAGGCGCTAGCTCGTCGCGGTTATGGTCAAATCATTCGAGACGATGGTCCTGCAACACATCAGACCAAGCGTGGAACGCCAACAATGGGTGGAATCATCATCATTTTTGCAACTTTGGTTGCCTATCTCTTTGCACATGCAATTACTGGAAGTTCTATAACAATCTCAGCTGCACTGATTCTTGGACTCATGTTCTTACTTGCGCTTGTAGGTTTTATCGATGACTACATGAAGATCTCTCGCCAGAATTCCAGGGGTATTTCTGGAAAGCAGAAAATCTTTGGGCAGGTTCTTTTTGCGGCGATGTTTGGCTACCTCGGAATTCATTTTCCCGACCAGAATGGCCTCACTCCGATCTCACTTAACTTATCGACCGTGCAAGATACGAGCATTTCATTAGGCGCAGTACTTGTCATCATCTGGGTGGCTTTCATGGTCACCGCGACCAGTAACGGTGTAAATCTCACTGATGGCCTTGATGGTCTTGCAACCGGTGCATCTGTCATGACATTTCTTGCATTCGTACTTATTGGTGTTTGGGAATTTGGGCAAAGTTGTGCTGTAGCACTTTCAAATAATTGTTACAACGTCCGCGATCCACTAGATCTTGCAGTATTGGCTGCAGCACTTGCCGGTGCTTGCACAGGTTTCCTTTGGTGGAATGCATCCCCAGCAAAAATATTTATGGGCGATACTGGTTCACTTGCGCTAGGCGGTGCACTTGCAGGACTAGCAACGACTCTCCGAGTTGAATTGTTGCTTATTCCACTTGGTGGGCTATTTGTCATCATCACTTTGTCGGTAGCGCTTCAAGTTATCTACTTCAAAATTACTGGTGGCAAGCGACTCTTCAAGATGGCTCCACTTCAACACCACTTCGAACTCATGGGTTGGGGCGAAGTAACCATCGTCCTTAGATTTTGGATTATTGCTGGATTGAGTGTCGCTTTAGGGCTTGGTCTCTTCTATACCCAATGGGTCGCAAGTTAGTTCTTGGTATAACGATGCCCCAAAACCTTTACTCACAACTCGCTGAAAAACGCATCCTTATTGCAGGAGCTGGCGTAACAGGAGTTGCATCTGCTCGTGCGCTGATGAAGCGGGATGCCGAGGTGACGCTAGTAGACGAAAAGGTCTCTGAATATGAGGATTTGCATCTCATCACACCCGATCAAGTCGTGATGACAGATTTTGATTTATTCCTAATTTCACCAGGATGGCGCGAAGACCACCCATTAGTAAAATCCGCTCGCGAAAATGGAATTTCAATCATCAACGAAATTGATTTAGCGTGGAATTTAAAGAATCCTGCACAAAAATGGCTTGCACTTACCGGAACCAATGGAAAAACAACTACCGTCGAACTCTGTGCACATATGTTGCGAACAGGGGGAGTATCTGCTCTGGCCTGCGGAAATGTTGGGACAACTGTTATTGAGGCTGTCCAGTCGTCTGAGAACTATGAATACCTTGTGTTAGAACTTTCATCATTTCAGTTACATTGGTTAGAAGAAGCGCATTTTGTTGCTAGTTCGATACTCAATATCGCAGAAGATCACCTTGATTGGCATGGAAGCTTTGAGGCATATGCTGCCGATAAACTTTCAATCCTCGATAGTTCTAATACCGCAATTCTTAATGCAGATGACGGTGAAGTAGTTGGTAGAAGCAACCACTGGCTTGGCCGGAAAGTATTTTTCTCACTTAACACTCCGGGTCCTGGTGAAATTGGAGTTGTTGAAGAGCTTCTAGTAGATCGCGCTTTCGTCGCAGACCCACAAGAGGCTGCGATGTTATGCGAGCTTGCAGAAGTTCTTCCAACCGTTCCGCACCATGTATCAAATACTCTTGCGGCAGCGGGGTTAGCTAGAACTATTGGAATTTCACACGATTCAATACGTGAGGCGATAAAGAGTTTCGCGCCCGGTCGCCACCGCATTGAAAAGATTCTAGAAAAAGATGGAATCCAGTGGATTAATGATTCGAAGGCAACAAATCCCCATGCCGCAGCAGCATCGATTATGTCTTCGCTCTCAGTAGTTTGGATTGCTGGAGGATTAGCAAAAGGTGCACGTATGGGTGAATTAGTTGAGCGCGTTAAGACTCGAGTACGAGCAGCCATCCTCATCGGAGAAGATCGCGAACTCATAGCAGCAGAAATTCGTGAACACGCACCTCATATAGAAATTTCTTATGTCGATGCACCTACGGGTTATCAACGTGGTGCAAGTGACAACGCATTTATGCAATCAGTTGTAGCGAAAGCACGTGAGAAAGCGCTCTCCGGAGACACTGTTCTCTTAGCTCCTGCATGTGCGTCGATGGACCAATTCATTTCTTATGCTGATCGTGGAGATAGATTTGCAGCAGCTGTTGAGAAAGTGGTCAAGCATGGCAACTAAAGCCCGCGAGCAATTCTTAGCTAAACCAGTCAACCATCTTTATATGTTGATAATTTCTGCAGGAGCGCTCAGTATTTTGGGGCTCATCATGGTTTTCTCTGCCTCCTCGATTCATTCGATTGACACTCGTGGTTCTGCACTCACCATAGTCTTGCGTCAATTCCTCTTCCTTTTGATTTCTCTTCCTTTAGCCGGCTATCTGTCGAGAATTAAAATTGAAAAATGGCAGATTATTGGCCGCTCGGGATTCGCGATATCTGTTGCGATATTGCTCATACTCCTTATCCCGGGGGTCGGCAAGACAGTCAATGGAAATACCAACTGGATCAACCTCAAGTATTTTGATGTGCAACCTAGCGAGTTTGCTAAGTTCTTTATGATTATCTGGGCAAGTTTCCAGCTCTCTCACAGAGAAATTGCGGGGCGATTGCATACAAATGTATTGAAACTTATTGCACCAGCATTCTTCGTAATTCTCGTTTTGGTCATGCTGGGAAATGATTTGGGTACCGCCTCAGTCATTGGCGCTATTCTGGCTGGCTTACTCTTCATCTCTGGAATTCGGTTACGGCTCCTCGGAACGTTCACTGTCGTTGCATCAATTGCACTAACTTTTTTGATTGCGACCTCCGGATACCGTTCTAAGAGATTTCTGGTATTCCTTAATCCATTTGCACCAGCTGATTACAAAGATATTGGCTGGCAACCAGCGCATAGCCTCTTAGGTCTTGCAAGTGGTGGTCTCTTCGGTGTTGGTCTAGGTGGCAGCAGGCAGAAGTGGGGCAACTTACCTGAAGCTCATACAGATTTTATTTTCTCAGTAATTGGAGAAGAGCTTGGATTAGTTGGAACCATCTCAGTTCTTATATTGCTAGCGGTAATGATTTACTCCATTTTCAGAATTGCCCTTCGAGCTAAAGATCCAATGAGTCGCTTTGCATGCGCGGGGATCGGAATCTGGATTGCGGTGCAATCTTTCCTCAATCTTGGTTCAGCAACTAGCTTGTTACCAGTTGTGGGCGTAACTCTTCCGCTGGTTTCATATGGGGGATCTGCGCTAGTTGTCACTATATGTGCAATTGGTTTTGTTGCAGGTGCAGCACTTCGAGATCCCGAAGTGCGTAATGAGATTGTGCAGAAGCGCAAGAAGTGAAGCGAATAGTTTTTGCAGGGGGCGGAACAACTGGCCATATCGCGCCGGCACTTGCAGTTGCCCGTCAGTGGAGAAGTAGTCACCCTGATTCTGAGATTATCTTCGTTGGCACATCCGAAGGACTTGAAACGCGCCTAGTTCCTGAAGCAGGTTTTACGCTTTCGCTCATAACCAAAGTGAAAGTTGCTCGCTCACTTTCTCCTTCGCTTCTGATTCTGCCCTTCACTTTTATTAAATCCGTCGCACAAGCATTCTCAATTCTCCAAGGAGCAGATTTACTTATTGGATTTGGTGGCTATGTCTCAGGCCCTACTTACTTGGCAGCAGCGCTCCGTCGAATTCCAATCGTTATTCATGAGGCAAATGCACATCCAGGAATAGCTAATAGATTTGGAGCGCGCTTCACATCTCACTTAGCCATCGCCTACTCAGTTAAAACCGGAAAGCTCTCTGGAGGACTTCTTGCGGGCCTTCCACTGAAGCAAGATATTGCTAGTGCATATACAACTGCATCGAAGGATTGGATCTCAGCCAGGCAGCAAGCTAAATCGAAACTTGGTTTTGACCCACACACGCCCCTGATATTTGTCTTTGGTGGCTCGCAAGGTTCAATGGCGATTAATAAGGTTATGGCAGCCTCTCGCAATCAATTAATGCATAAAGGTGTGCAAATACTTCACGGAGTAGGAGCACAGAATGAAATCCCACAATCGGAGAAGAATTATCAAGCTCTCTCTTATATTTCAGATATGTCAACTGCCTATCTTGCCGCTGATCTAATCATCGCTCGAAGCGGTGCGGTAACGTGCTCAGAGGTAAATACCCTTGGGAAATATGCGCTCTTCATTCCACTTCCAGTTGGTAATGGGGAACAGCAACTCAATGCCGATTCACTCATTAAGCAATCTCGTGCTGAAATCATCGAGCAGAAGAGTTTCACCTCAGATTGGCTCATTGCAAATGTAGATCGACTTCTAGAAAAAGCCTCACTCGCTCCGATAGCGGGATCACATCGCGATCTGGAGGCAGCATCTAAGATTGTGGGATTGATGGAATTTGCGTTATCGGAATCTGAACCGGACGGAGGGAAGTAAATGGATACCCTCAAAGGCAAGAAGCTCCACTTTATTGGTATCGGTGGCTCAGGCATGAGTGGCTTAGCCCGTATTGCCCTATCTGATGGGATTCAAGTTTCAGGATCGGATGCAAAAGATTCCACGGTTTTATCTGCCCTCAGCGCACTCGGTGCAACAGTTTTTTCATCACATAGCAGTGAAAACGTTGGTGCAGCCGATGTTGTCATTTATTCAACAGCTATCTCGGCAAGCAATCCGGAGATGGCAATCGCAGTCCAGAGATCACTTCCGATTCTTACTCGCGCGCAAGCACTCTCACTTCTGATGCAGGGCACCCAAAGTATTGCAGTGGCCGGTACACACGGAAAGACGACCACCTCTTCTATGATGACGGTAGCGCTACAGGCGTGCGGTGTAGATCCATCGTTTGCGATCGGCGGAACATTGATGGCATCTGGTTCCAATGCTCACCGCGGAACTGGCGATTACTTTGTAGCTGAAGCAGATGAATCAGATGGCTCATTTGTCGAGTACAAACCTATGGCAGCGATTGTCACCAATGTGGAACATGACCATGTGGATTTTTTTCGTACGCCCGAGGAAGTAACTGCAGCATTCAATAATTTTGCCCTCACTATTTCTCTTACTGGATTTCTTATTTATTGTGCTGATGATGCTGGCTCGCGTGCTCTAGGGCAGAGCACAAAAAGCTGTTCAGTTATTTCATATGGAGAAGCGGCAAATGCAGATTTACGCATCGACCAGATTTCACTCCTGCCTATGGGCTCAACATCCCGCATTCTCTGGCGGGGGCGCGCAGTAGGCACCTTAGAACTTCAAGTACCGGGACATCACAATATTCTCAACGCTGGTGCATGTATCGCCATGGGGCTTGCTTTAGGACTTCCTATCCACCAACTTTTGGAAGGTCTGCATAGCTTTAGAGGAACAGGAAGGCGATTTGAGTTAAAGGCAACAGAACATGGAATTCGTATAGTTGATGATTATGGACATCATCCAACTGAGATAACTGTGACTCTTGAAGCTGCGCGAAGATATGCAGGCGATGGTCGCTTACTTGTCATCTTCCAACCTCATCGATACTCACGGACACAGGCGTTCCTCGATGGCTTTGCGACCGCTCTCGATCTTGCCGACGATGTGACTCTTCTTGAAATTTATGCCGCTAGCGAGAAACCGATTGCAGGAGTTTCAGCCCAACTCATCGCTGAAAAAATGCGCAATGGCCATTTCATTCCCAACTTTGCGCAAGCGGCAGATCGAGTTATAGAAATAGCAAATCCCGGAGATGTCATCATCACTTTAGGTGCTGGAGATGTTAATTCGTTAGCGCCCATAATCGCCGAAGGGCTGATGAAACGCTTTGCTTAAGGTGAGAAAATTTCCATTCATCGCAGTTGCAGTTGGATTATTTTTTGGCGCCCTGATTTATATATTTGCTTGGTCTTCCATCTTCTCTGTTTCTCAATTATCGATTACCGGAGCACCCACGAAAGATTCACAAGATGCCATTAGCAATATTGCTCAGATTGCAGTAGGTGAAAAGATTGCGCGGGTAGAACCACGGGCAATAAGCAAGAGACTCCATCAATTGACGTGGATAAAGAGAGCTTCCATATCCCGCAATTGGATTAACGGTGATGTCACCATCGCAATCACTCCACGAGTTCCAACAGCCTTTTTTAATGGCAAGACCATCGATGCCAGTGGAGCTATCTTTGAGCTACCTGGATTTAGTGGCTCCGCACTACCTCGCGTTTCGGCTCCCTCGTCGGCTCTTGGACTCCAGGCAATTGCAATCTTTAGAACTCTTCCCTATGACTTCAGGAGCCAGGTCACATCGCTGACGGCGCATAATGAATCCAATTTCTCCATCTCCAGCAGATATCAAGGTCGAGATTTGAAAATCTTGTGGGGCGCAAATGAAAAAAGTGCTCTCAAAATGCAAGTATTAAAGGCACTTCTAGCACTTCCGGAAAACCAAAAGATTCGTCGCGTTGATCTCTCTGCTCCACATGCTCCAATCGTCAAATAAAATATTTACAAGATTGATAAATTCTGTAAAGGTGTAGTTGAGAAAATAGTTCGTGGCGGTCTTTGATTACTTCTTGCATACGCCATACGTTCAGCGCCATATAAAGAGTAGAAATGTAATTCTCAAGTTGAGGTTTACAGTTCTAAAGGGGGACTCACGTGGCTGCACCACAGAACTACTTAGCTGTCATCAAAGTTGTCGGTATCGGCGGCGGCGGAGTGAACGCAATTAATCGCATGATTGATGTCGGATTAAAAGGCGTTGAGTTCATTGCAATCAATACCGATGCACAACATTTATTAATGAGTGATGCAGATGTAAAACTTGATATTGGTCGCGCATCTACAAAAGGATTAGGTGCAGGTGCTGCGCCAGAAAAAGGTCGACAAGCAGCCATCGATCACACAGAAGAGATTGAAGAAATTCTTCGTGGGGCAGATATGGTTTTTGTTACTGCAGGAGAAGGTGGTGGAACCGGAACTGGCGGTGCGCCAATCGTTGCAAAGATTGCACGCGATTTAGGAGCACTCACAATTGGTGTTGTTACAAAACCATTCTCATTCGAAGGAAAAATTCGTACCAAGCAAGCAGATGAAGGAATTGAACTTCTTCGTGAGCAGGTCGACACTCTTATTGTTATTCCAAATGATCGCCTCCTTGCAATTTCTGATCGTTCTATCACTGCAGTCGATGCATTTAAGAGTGCAGATCAAGTTCTTCTTTCGGGTGTGCAGGGCATTACTGAAATCATTACTCAGCCGGGTCTCATCAATCTTGACTTCGCAGATGTAAAAACTGTTATGACAGATGCTGGTTCTGCTCTTATGGGTATTGGTTCTGCACGTGGAGAAAATCGCGCAACTCGCGCCGCTGAACTTGCTATCTCTAGTCCATTACTTGAAGCATCAATTGATGGCGCAATGGGAGTTCTTCTCTCAGTCGCTGGTGGCTCAGATCTCGGACTCTTTGAAATTAACGAGGCGTGCGAACTTGTGCAGAGCGCAGCTCACCCAGATGCACGAATCATCTTCGGTACAACTATTGATGATGCGCTAGGTGATGAAGTACGTATCACCGTCATTGCAGCTGGCTTCGCTGGTGGAGAACCGAAGAAGGTAGATATGCCAATCATCAATGCCACTACTTTAGGCGGCGTTGCAGACCCGATTCCATCAAATGATCCGCTTTCAGTCGCACTTGATTTAGATTCATCACCTCGCAAGAGAGTAACTTTTGAAGAGTTAATCTCTGAGGATGAAATTGATGTTCCCGACTTTATGAAGTAGTGACGTCACAGGATTTGATGAACTATCGCTTTACCAATCGCACCGGAGGCGTAAGCACCGGTGCTTTTGCATCTCTTAACCTCGGAACTCATGTAGGCGATGAACTTCTGGCAGTGATGGAAAATCGCAGGTTAGTCGCGGAATCATTGGGAAGCGTTCAATATATGTCGCAAGTGCATGGCAGTCGCGTAGTTGTTATCGAAGGTGTTGTCGATGCAGATCCCACAGCTGACGCCTTAGTCACAGGGATTTCAGGCATCGCACTTGCCGTTCAGGTCGCCGATTGCATTCCATTGTTACTGAGCTCCAACGAAGCAGTAGCGGCAGTTCATGTGGGTCGCAAAGGGTTGGTCAATGGAGTTGCGCAACGTACAGTCGATGTGATGCGTGAGATGGGCGCTGGCAGTATTACTGCGATTATTGGACCTGCCATATGCGGGCAGTGTTACGAAGTTTCAGAAGAGTTATTCCAGGAAGTTACTTCGATATATCCAGAGGCGAATTCTGAAACTAAATCCGGGACTTTCTCACTCGATTTACCGAAGGCGCTAGTGGGCGTCTTGCAAGGATTGAATATCGAAGTCCGCAATGAAAGTTCATGCACTCTCGAATCGAAAGATCTTTTCTCTTATCGACGTGATGCAATGACAGGGCGGCAAGCAGGTTTTATATGGCTATAAAGCGCCCCGACGAACTCGCCGAAAATTTAAGTGTGGTGAAATCTCGCATCACCAATCCGGATGTGACTTTGATTGTGGTGACGAAGACATACCCAATATCTGATGTGCAGATATTGCGTGATTTGGGCGTAGAAAATTTTGGGGAGAACCGGACCGAGGAGGGCTCAGAAAAAGCAGCAGCGGTTTCTGCGAGATGGCATTTCCAGGGTGGAATTCAAAGCAGGAAGCTGAAAGAAATTTCATCGTGGGCGGATGTAATCCACTCACTCGATGATGCAACTCATGCCACCAAATTAGATACAGCCAGTAGCAGATCACTCGATGTATTTCTGCAACTTTCACTCGATGGTGACCCAACCAGGGGAGGAGTCACAGCAGATTCCCTCGGGTCACTCGCCGATCATGTTCTCAGCCTCTCTCATCTCAATCTCGTGGGACTGATGTGTGTGCTTCCCGTAGAGATGGATGCAAAATCCGGATTTACTCAAGTAGCCGCGATACACCGAGATTTTGCTCAAAAATATCCAAGCGCCCAATCACTTTCTGCTGGCATGTCAGGAGATTTCGAAATTGCTATTGATTGCGGTGCGACACATATTCGCGTGGGGAGCCAAATCCTCGGGCCGCGAGCGACTCGCGGGTAACCTTTACGTATGTCAGCACTCAATAAAATGATGGGCTTCCTTGGCCTCGTAGATACAGATGAAGAGACCGCAATTGCAGAAGTACCTTCACGTCAGGTAGCCCCACGCACACAACGTGCCGGAGTTACAGTGCTTGGAACGCAATCAGTTGCCACACATACTTCTTCGCAGCCAGCACTTATCGAAGAGCCTGCATCTTCTTACAACATTATTACTTTGCAACCTCGTTCATATTCAGAGGCACGCAAAGTTGGTGAGTATTACCGCGAAGGAAACCCAGTCATCATCAATCTTGATGACATGGAAGAAGGAGAACGTAAACGTCTCGTTGACTTTGCAAGCGGACTTGTATTTGGTCTCCACGGTCGTATCGAACGCATCAGTTTAAAAGTCTTCTTGCTATCGCCGGCAAATGTCAGTGTCAGCAACGAAGATAAGACTGCCGCACAGGCTAGTTTTTTCAATCAGAGCTAGTTGATACATAGTGCTTAAATCGCTGCTACTTCAAATTTTAGGAATTTTTAAGATTGCTCTCTTCCTACGAATCATTATCGATTATGTGCGCATGTTTGCGCGCAACTGGCGTCCAAAATCATTTGTACTCGCACTCTTCGAAATCATCTATTCACTTACAGATCGACCAATGAAATTTGTACAGCGATTCGTTCCCCCTCTTCGACTGGGTGGAGTAGCACTCGACTTATCTTTCATTGTCTTGCTTATCGCCATTAATCTCGCGCAAGGCGCAGTAAACGTACTTCTTTAAGCTTTACGTAAAGAGATATTTACCCCGAGCTCGCTCTCAGTATCGCTGATAGTCGAATCTTCAGTCATCGAAAGTGCTAAGACTTCATCAGAAATCTTCGCTTGGTTTTCTCTGATTGTGGCAAGTAATTCAGCAGGTGCGTTCCACAGTATGTGAATCCGATCCGAGATATCGAAGCCATCACTCTTGCGACGCTCTTGAATCAGGCGAATAACTTCGCGGACATGTCCTGAGGCGATCAACTCTGGGCTGAGCGCTAAATCAAGTGCCACGCTTTCGCCATCATGACTTGCAACCATCCACCCGCTCTTTGGAACTTCAGTAACGACGAGATCATCTAAATCTAGGGCGAATTCTCCGAGCGTGGCAGCACCTTCTTTGCGTAGCGTCTTCACCAGCGTTGTGGCATCTGCAGCGGCAATTAATTTCGCTACATCTTGAACAGCTTTTCCATATTTTGCACCGAGAGATTTGAAGTTGGCCTTCACTGAGATATCAACTAAATCACCATCGGCATTTGCAATATCTTCAAGATCGAGAACGTTGAGTTCATCTGAAATCTGATCTTTCATATCAGCGGGAAGTTTCGCCCATCCGTGAGCTGAAATGAGAGCACGTTGTAGCGGCTGACGTATCTTGATTCCCGATTCGGCTCGAGCGGCGCGTCCAAGTTCAACAACTCGACGAGTAAGTGCTACGTGTGAATTAAGTGCGCTATCGATAAGGAGAGAATCAGAGATTGGGAAATCTGTCAGATGCACTGATGTTGCAGCGCTTGGATTTGCCACCCGCACTAGCTCTTGCCAGGTATGTTCTGCGATAAAAGGAACCATGGGAGCAAGTAATTGCGTAAGAGTTACTAAACATTCGTGAAGAGTTGCCAGGGCTGCTACATCGCCATCCCAGAAACGTCGCCGAGAGCGACGCACATACCAATTGGATAGGTCGTCGATGAATCGAGCAAGAACTTTCCCAGCTGTTTGAGAGTCGAATTCGTTATACGCAGTATCAACATCGGCTATCAGTGCGTTGAGCTCGCTAATAATCCAGCGATCCATGAGTGGACGATCTGCTATTGCTGGACTCTGTGACAGCTCAAAGTTGGATGCTTGGGCATAGAGCGCATGAAAAGAGATGGTGTTCCAATATGTCAGCAGCGTTTTACGAACAACATCTGAGATTGCGTCATGGCCAACGCGTCTAGCAGACCATGGTGACCCAGCGGCGAGCATGTACCAGCGAACTGCGTCAGCACCGTGTTGATCCATTAAAGAGATTGGTTCGAGCACATTTCCTAAATGTTTACTCATCTTTCGGCCATCTTTATCAAGGATGTGACCGAGGCAGAGCACGCTCTTGTATGAGCTCTCATCGAAGACAAGAGTTCCAATTGTCATCAAGGTGTAGAACCAGCCACGAGTCTGATCGATTGCTTCACAAATGAAATCTGCAGGGTAGGCAGCTTTGAACTTCGCTACGGAACCTTCCTTATGCGGATAGCCCCATTGCGCGAAAGGCATCGCACCTGAGTCATACCAACAGTCGATAACTTCAGGTACGCGATTCATCGTGAGAGAGCACTCTGCGCAGGCAAATGTGATGTCATCAACAAATGGGCGGTGCGGATCTAGATTGCTGAGTTCTTGTCCCGCTAATTGCCCTAACTCTTTAAGTGAGTCAACGCATATTTCATGTTTGTTTTCACAGCGCCAGATTGGAAGGGGAGTTCCCCAATAGCGGTTTCGCGATAGCGCCCAATCGATATTGTTATTAAGCCAATCACCGTAGCGGCCAGTCTTAATCGTTTCAGGATGCCAATTAGTTTTGTTATTTTCTCGGATTAATTCATCTTTAATAGAAGTGGTTCGGATATACCACGATGGTTGTGCGTAATAGATAAGTGCGGTGTGACATCTCCAGCAATGTGGGTATTCATGCTCATAAGGTTGGTGTTTATATAAGGCGCCACTTGCCTTCAACTCCTTAACAAGAGGCTTATCTGCCTCCTTAAAAAATAGTCCACCAACGACTGGTACCTCTGCAAGAAAAGTTCCATCGGGTGCAACGGGATTGACAACAGGTAATCCGTAGGAACGACAGACAAGTAAGTCATCTGCACCAAATGCGGGGGATTGATGCACAAGGCCCGTTCCATCTTCTGTTGTGACATATGTTGCAAGAACAACAAAATGTGAATCTGGGATTTCAAGATAATCAAAAGGTCGCTTGTAGGTGATGCGCTCTAATTCTCTGCCCTTAATAATCTTGAGGACTTTCTGTTCTCCAGCAACTGCTGAGAGAAGTGGCTCGGCAACAACCAAGATTTCACTGACTTCATCTACCGTTGTCTGGACAACTGCATAATCAACATCAGGATTGACAGCAATGGCGGTGTTGGAGACGAGAGTCCACGGAGTTGTAGTCCACACCAACAAGGAAGCGTTAAGTGCAGCTAGTTCTCCAGATGTAATCGGAAAGCGCACATAGACAGAAGGATCAACAACTGTTTCGTATCCTTGAGAAAGTTCATGGTCTGAAAGTCCAGTGCCGCAACGTGGGCAATATGGTGCAACGCGATGATCTTGTACAAGTAGCCCTTTCTTCCAAATCTCTTTAAGGCTCCACCACACACTCTCCACATATTCAGGTGCCATCGTCCAATAGGCCTGATCAAAATCAACCCAAAATCCCATGCGCTCTGTCATCGTTGAAAATGCATCGACGTGGCGAGTTACCGATTCACGACACTTCTCATTAAATGGTGCGATTCCAAATTTTTCAATATCGCCCTTGCCTGCAAAACCAAGTTCCTTTTCGACTGCAATCTCAACTGGCAATCCGTGGCAATCCCACCCAGCTTTACGTGTGACGTATTTCCCCTTCATTGTTTGATAGCGAGGAAATACATCTTTAAATACGCGCGCTTCAATGTGGTGAGTTCCGGGCATTCCATTGGCTGTTGGTGGACCCTCATAGAAAGTCCACGGTGTTCCGGCAGCACGTGATTCGGTGCTCTTTTGGAAAATCTCATTGTCTCGCCAGAAATCTAGAATCGAGTGCTCCATTGCTGGAAGATCGATCTGCGCGCCGATTGCGCGAAATGGTGATGACATAAAAAATCCCCCAAGAAGTTATGAACTCTTGGAGGGACGAACAGTTTCGTTCGCGGTACCACCCACCTTGTATCAACCACAGCGTGGTTCATACCTCTTTATTTACTTGCCGCGGCTGGTTCTACCCCGCCATTACTAGCGGATCTTCCAGCGTGCTCCCGAGGTGATTGCCTCATCAACGCACTCTTCGCAGAAGGTATTACGGTTCGAAGTCTAAACCATGCGTGGCAAAGTTGGTTACGCAGGGAAAAAAGCATAGGGTGCGCGGCGTGCCAGGAAAAAAAGTTGTGAAGAAGGCGGCAAAGAAAGCCCCCGCTAAGAAAGCCCCTGCGAAAAAGGTAGCGGCAAAGAAAGCGCCAGCTAAAAAATCTCCTGCAAAGAAGGCAGCCAAAAAGGCTCCGGCCAAAAAAGCACCAGCAAAGAAATCGATCCCAGTAAAGAAAGCACCTGGTCGACCATTTCCTTCAAAGGTTGGTAAAACAACTCTGACAGTTGATGAAAAATCTCAGACAGTTTCGGTCGCAACAGTTATGGCTCCCACTACAGCACCGGTAGTTGAAGAACGACGCTTAGTAATGCCACCTCCACCACGTCCTGTAAAGAGTGGAAAGAAAGTTGCACCGCTGAAGCCAATTAAGTCAGCACCCACACCAGTGACCGCCTCCGTTGGTGAAGCACCATGGAGCCCGGCGGAACTGAAAGCAGTCAAAGCGGAGATCTCTGCTGACCTAGAACGTTTGCGCCGAGAGTTAGCAGTTGTAGAAGCTGAGATGAATGAATTGATTTCAGATTCCGGTGAAGGCGCTGGCGATGATCAAGCAGACTCTGGAACTAAAACTTTTGAGCGCGAACATGAAATGTCACTTGTGATTAATGCTCGAGATATGGTTTTACAGACTGAACGTGCATTGGAGCGAATCGAATCCAAGACATATGGTCTCGGATCTGCAATTGGCAAGGCACGACTCCAAGTATTTCCTCGCGCAACTTTGTGCATGATCTGCAAGCAGAAGGAAGAGCGGCGCTAAGGTGCGCCGATTCAAATTTCCTGCTCGCTCAATTTGGCTTACTGCCTGGACTATTTGGCTCTTTGATTTTGCCTCGAAACAGTGGGCCATTAGTAATTTATCTGCAACTCCCAAAGAAGTAGTGGGCTCGCTCCTACGATTTACTCTCGTTCGAAATTCTGGCGCAGCATTTAGCTTTGCAACTGGTTTCACAATTATCTTCTCACTCCTTGCGATTGCAGTGATTGTGACGATTATTCGCTTTGCATCTGTAATCACCTCCCAGGGCTGGTTGGTGACTGCCGGTCTGCTTCTTGGAGGAGTCCTGGGAAATCTCACCGATAGAATTTTCCGCACACCCGGCTTCTTGACTGGACATGTGATTGATTGGATTGAACTTCCGCATTGGCCAATTTTTAATATCGCCGATATCGCAATCTTTAGCGCAGCGACAACTGCCTTTGTGCTTTCTGTGCGAAATATCCCGCCTACTACAGCGGTAAGGTAGCGACCGATGACACGAGAATTAAGAACGCTAAGTGTGCCTGAAGGCGTCGCGGGCGAGCGAATCGATAGCGCCCTCACCAGAGTTTTGGGACTTTCACGTACTGCCATCGTTAAATTACTTGATGATGGCGATATAAAAAGTGGCGGCATTGCGATGCAAAAATCTGATCGCGTCTTATCCGGTCAAGTTATTGAAGTTTTACTTCCAGCACCAGTAAATCAAGATCCCATTCCGCTTACCCCACTCGAGGGACTCACTGTGGTCTACAACGATGACGACATAGTCGTTATCGATAAGCCGGTTGGATGTGCTGCGCATCCCAGTCCCGGATGGATGGGACCAACAGTTGTAGGTGCTTTGATGGCAGCCGGATACACAATTTCAACTTCAGGCCCAGCAGAACGTGCAGGCGTCGTGCATCGATTAGATGCTGGCACTACTGGTCTCATGATTATTGCAAAGACCGATGCTGCATATTTGAAATTGAAAGAAATGTTTCGAAATCATGAAGTTGAGAAGACATATCACGCACTTGTTCAAGGTCATATGGACCCTGCCACTGGAACAATCGATGCGCCTATCGATCGTCATCCTAAAGAAGATCATCGCTTTGCAGTTGTTGCGACAGGTAAAGAGAGTATTACGCATTATGAAGTCATTGAGTATTACCGTTCTGTCTCACTTGTTAAAGTCGAGTTAGAAACTGGTCGCACACATCAAATTCGAGTTCACTTCTCCGCTCTGAGCCATCCATTGGTAGGGGATACGACATACGGAGCAGATCCAGTCCTTGGTAAAAAAATGAAGATGTCTCGACCTTGGCTTCATGCTCTCGAACTTCGCTTCAACCACCCAACACAGGGAACGCCTCTCACCTTGCATGTGCCTTATCCGCCAGACCTCACAGCAACTTTGGCGTTGCTATCCGAAGCGGTACTGCCTTAGGCGCTAATGTTGCGCCACCATGTCATCTGAAGATTTTTCAGCTTCACGGGCATCGACGAAAGACTCATTTGTACATTTGCATGTACACACTGAGTACTCGATGCTCGATGGTGCTGCGCGCGTCGGAGATCTAGTAAAAGAAGTTGCTCGCCAAGAAATGCCGGCGATTGCGATGACAGATCACGGAAATGTATTTGGGGCATTTGATTTTTATAAACAAGCAACAAATGCGGGCGTTAAGCCAATCATCGGAATTGAAGCCTACGTTGCACCGGAATCTAGATTTGACAAGAAGCGCGTGCAATGGGCCGATGGTGGCGAAGATGACGTTTCAGGTGGCGGTGCTTATACCCACATGACAATCCTGGCCGAGAACAATCAAGGCCTTTCAAACCTTTTTAAACTTTCCTCACTGGCATCACTTGAAGGTTATTACTACAAGCCACGCATGGATCGCGAACTCATCTCTCGTTATGCAGATGGGCTGATTGCAACAACCGGCTGTCCGGGCGGTGAAATTCAGACCAGACTCCGTATGGGAAATTATAAAGAGGCGCTCCGAGCAGCAAGTGATTATCGAGATATCTTCGGGGCGAACAATTTCTATCTAGAAGTGATGGACCACCAGATCGATGTTGAAACTCGAGTAAAGGCTGATCTTCTCAAACTTGGCAGAGAGCTCAAACTCCCTTTACTGGCAACGAACGATCTGCATTACACATTTCATGAGGATGCCCCTGCGCATGAAGCACTCCTCTGCGTTCAATCAGGATCAACCCTGGCTGACCCAAAGAGATTTAAATTTGAAAATGATGAGTTCTATCTCAAGACTCCTGCGCAGATGCGCGAGCTCTTTAAAGAGATTCCAGAAGCATGCGATAACACTCTTCTCATTGCCGAACGCTGCAATGTGAAATTACGAGAGAATGAAAACCTTCTGCCGGCATTTAGCGTTCCTACCTCTGAAACAGAAGACTCATGGCTACGTAAAGAATCTGAACGTGGACTGCAAGAGCGAATGGGCGATAAGGCAACACCAGAACATTTCACTCGTTTGAACTTTGAACTCGACGTCATGATCAAAATGGGATTTCCTGGCTACTTCCTTGTTGTAGCAGACCTGGTAAGCCATGCAAAGAAAGTTGGAATCCGTGTGGGACCTGGTCGTGGTTCTGCCGCTGGTTCACTCGTTGCATATGCACTTGGAATCACCGGACTTGATCCGATTGAACATGGACTTCTCTTTGAGCGATTCCTCAATCCAGAACGTATCTCTATGCCGGATATCGACCTCGACTTCGATGAACGTCGCCGTTCTGAAATGATTCGATATGCCACTGAAAAATATGGAGAGGATCGAGTTGCGCAGATCATTACTTACGGAACTATTAAATCTAAACAATCGATTAAAGATGCGACCCGCGTACTTGGATACCCATATGCAATTGGTGAGAAATTAACGAAGGCACTTCCGCCATCAGTGATGGGCAAGGACATCACCCTTTCCGGAATCTTTGATAGTAAAGATACTCGCCATGGTGAAGCCGGAGAGTTTAGACAACTCTACGAAACAGATCCTGACTCCAAGCGAGTAGTCGATTTAGCAAAAGGCTTAGAGGGACTTAAGCGACAGTGGGGCGTGCACGCCGCGGGGGTAATTCTTTCTCGTGAACCACTTCTTGATGTAATTCCTATTCATCGTCGTGAAGCAGATGGTGCGATTATTACTCAATTCGATATGGGAGCCTGCGAATCGACAGGGTTGCTCAAGATGGATTTCCTTGGACTGCGCAATCTCTCCGTTCTGGACGATGCGCTCTTGAACATCAAAGCCAATCAGAATATTGATGTTGTGCTTGAGGATTTACCACTGAGTGATCAAAAAACCTTTGAGCTGCTATCTCGCGGAGACACCTTGGGTGTTTTCCAACTTGATAGCGGTCCCATTCGCGCACTACTTCGCAATATGGCGCCAGATTCTTTCGCCGATATCTCTGCTGTGATTGCACTCTATCGACCTGGTCCAATGGGCGAAAATGCACACAATAACTATGCAGATCGTAAGAATGGTCGCAAACCAGTTGAACCGATTCACCCAGAACTTTCAGATGCGCTCCAAGAAATTCTTGGTGATACATACGGGCTTATCGTTTATCAAGAACAGGTAATGGCTATCGCCCAGAAAGTTGCTGGCTTCACACTTGGTCGTGCAGATCTTTTGCGTAAGGCGATGGGTAAGAAGAATAAAGAGATTCTCGATAAAGAGTACATACCCTTCGAAGCAGGCATGAAAGCAAATGGCTTCTCCGTTGCTGCTATCAAACGCCTTTGGGAAGTTCTGATTCCGTTCTCGGATTATGCATTTAACCGAGCACACAGCGCTGGCTACGGAGTCGTTTCGTTCTGGACTGGATATTTGAAGGCTAATTTCCCTACTGAATATATGGCGGCACTGCTTACCAGTGTGCGTGATGATAAAGATAAATCCGCTTTATATCTTTCGGAATGTCGACGCATGGGCATCAAAGTTCTACCTCCAGATGTGAATGAATCAGATGCCGAATACACGCCTCGTGGAAAAGATATTCGCTTTGGACTAGCCGCTATTCGCAATGTGGGCGAAGGCGTAGTTGCATCGATTAAGAGTTCGCGCGCAACGAAGGGCGACTTCACTTCATTTGGTAATTTTCTGGCAAAGGTAGATGCCAATGTCTGCAATAAGAAAACTATTGAATCCCTTGTTAAGGCCGGCGCATTTGATTCCCTTAACCATCCACGTAAGGGTTTGATGGCTATCCATTTGGAAGCTATCGATTCAGTCATCGAAACAAAGCGTGCGGAAGCAATCGGGCAATTTGATCTTTTTGGTGGAGATTCAATAACCCAAGTTGCCGGCCTTGATATTGAGATACCCGATACCGAGTGGGATAAATCAACTCTTCTGACATTTGAACGCGAAATGTTGGGGCTCTATGTCTCAGATCATCCATTGCTCGGCGTTGAGCATGTTCTTCGATCACATACAGATATGTCCATTAGCCAACTGCTTGAGGATGGTCCCGAAGATGGCATTGTCACAATCGGGGGACTGGTCACCGGAATTCAGAGAAAAGTTTCTCGGCAAGGTGCATCCTGGGCTGTCGTCAACGTCGAAGATTTAGAAGGCGCTATTGAAGTCCTCTTCTTCTCAAATACTTACAATCAATATGCACTGTCATTGACCGAAGATCGCGTTGTTGTAGTGCGTGGGCGATTCTCGCGCACTGACGAGCAAGTGAGATTTACCGCACTAGAAATGAAGATGCCCGATGTCACGGCCGCTCCCACTGGTCCGCTATTAATCTCACTTCCAGCGGCGCAAGTGACGCCGCCTATCGTTGAGAGAATGAAAGAGATTTTGCGATCTCATCCTGGAAAACGAGAAGTGCATCTGCAGGTAATTGATCAAGAGAAGTCAACAACTCTTAAAATTGACGCACTTGTAACTTCATCACCGAGTTTGAGCGCCGACCTGAAAGCGATATTGGGGCCAGATTGCCTCGTGCGCATTTAAGCCTTTGGCAAAAATAGGTCTCATCGCACTGCAGTGTCAAAGTAGAATAAGCAGGTGATTCGTTCTCTCGACCTTCGTGGAAAGTCCTTAGATAAGGCTGGCTACCAAGCTCTTCTTCCACGCGCAACGCTCGATGTCGCATCAGCGATGGTTGCTATTGAACCAATCCTTAAGAGAGTGCGAGAAGGTAAAGAATCAGACCTCATCGCACTTGCCACAGAATTTGATGGAGTAACTCCGCCGGCTATTCGAGTCCCTCAAGAAGTTATAGATACAGCACTTAATGAACTTGACCCAAAGATTCGCACCGCCCTGGAAACTTCGATGGCGCGCATCAGAACGGTACATAACGATCAGGTACGCGTTGATAAAACGACGAAGGTAGTCGATGGTGGCGTTGTCACCGAAAGATGGATTCCAGTTGATCGGGTGGGGCTGTACGTTCCAGGGGGTCGCGCTGTTTATCCAAGTAGCGTGATGATGAATGTGATCCCTGCACAAATTGCGAAGGTGCAGAGCATCGCGGTTGCCTCACCTCCGCAGAAAGAATTTGGTGGTTTTCCTCACCCAACAATCTTGGCCACGTGTGCGCTGCTTGGCATCACTGAGGTTTATGCAATCGGTGGCGCTCAAGCAATCGCACTCTTTGCTTATGGCATGCAAGGTGTTTGTCTTAAGTGCGATTTGGTGACAGGACCTGGAAATATTTATGTCGCTGCAGCAAAACGTGCACTTCGCGGAATTATCGGAATCGACTCTGAGGCCGGTCCAACAGAAATCGCAATACTCGCCGATGACAGTGCATTAGCGGCAGATGTTGCATCTGATCTGATCAGCCAAGCTGAGCACGATGTCATTGCTGCCGCTGTTCTTGTCACGACTTCTGAGAAATTGGCTCACGATGTTCGCGCAGAACTCGAAATCCGAGTTGCTAAAACTCGACACTCAGAACGAATTCGTACCGCCCTTTCAGGAATTCAATCTGCAATTGCCCTCGTTGATTCAGTTGAACAAGGAATCGATGTTGTGAATGCATATGCGGCGGAGCACTTGGAAATTCAAACGGCTAACGCTGAACGCGATGCCTCAAAGATTCGTAATGCTGGCGCAGTTTTTATCGGACGTTTTTCACCAGTCTCACTGGGAGATTATTCGGCTGGTTCAAATCACGTCCTACCTACAGGTGGGTGCGCATGTCACAGCAGTGGACTTTCAGTGCAAACATTTCTTAAGGGACTTCACTTCATCAACTATGACAAGAAAGCCTTTGTTGATATTGCGCAAACAGTAATTACCTTGGCCAATTCAGAGGATCTTCCAGCACACGGAGAAGCAATGTCTGCGCGTTTGGAGAATTTATGACCGCGCAGAATTGGCCGAATTGGCTGCCCCTTCGTACCAATCTTCGTGAGCTTTCACCATATGGTGCACCGCAACTTCCTGCAGATGCAGTGATGAATACCAACGAGAATCCATATGCGCCATCTCTGCAACTTGCTCAAGCTATTTCAGATCGTGTAAAGCAAGTCTCTCAAAACCTCAATCGCTACCCAGATAGAGATGCAGTTGTTCTTCGTGAGAAATTGGCGGCTTTCATCAATACGCTTTCAGGTACTGCATTTACATCCTCGAATGTCTGGGCAGCAAATGGCAGTAATGAAATTATTCAATCCTTATTTATGGCATTTGGATCTGGTCCAGTAATTGGCTTTACTCCTTCATATTCGATGCACCCGCTCATTGCAAAGACAACTCAGGTGCAATGGATAAACGGCACGCGCCGCGCAGATTTTTCGCTAGATATCGATAGCGCAATTGAGCAGATTAGATCTGCCCAACCAACTCTGACTTTTGTGACTACCCCAAATAATCCAACTGGATCATCAATTACCTTGACAGAGATCATTAAGCTTGCTGAGTCGACGCAAGGACTTCTGGTTATAGATGAGGCATACGCTGAGTTTTCGGATGAAGTTTCGGCGGTAACCCTTATCGAGAAGTACCCACACATTGTCGTCATACGCACGATGAGCAAAGCCTTTGCATTTGCAGGTGCCCGTTTGGGTTACCTCATCGCCAATCCTGCAGTGATTGATGCAATGTTCTTGGTTCGCTTGCCGTATCACTTGAGCGCACTCACTCAAGCTGCGGCAGAGGTCGCTTTAGACTTCAGTGAGGAACTACTTGGGACTGTTGCACAGATTCGCATGGCGCGAGATCACATGGCGCAAGACCTTCGCGCACTTGGCCTCACAGTTCTGCCCAGCAGCGCCAACTTTCTACTCTTCACTGGCTTCACAGCTCCAGCTGCGCAATTATGGCAATCGATGCTCGATAGGGGAGTTCTGATTAGAGATGTGGGATTATTAGGTCACCTAAGAGTCACCATTGGCAATGAAGCTGAAAATAAGAAGTTTATCGATTCACTAACGGCATGCCTGGGAGTATGAAAATGAGAACAGCTCGCGTAGAACGATCAACAAAGGAATCAAGTGTCCTGGTAGAACTTAATCTCGATGGTTCTGGTGAGATATCAGTTGATACCGGCGTTCCATTCTTCGATCATATGTTGTCTCAACTTGGTAAGCACTCTGGCTTTAATCTGACAGTAAAGACCTCGGGAGATGTTGATGTGGATTCACACCACACAGTTGAAGATACTTCCTTGGCATTTGGCCAAGCACTTCGCGAAGCACTTGGCGACAAAGCAGGCATTCGTCGTTTTGGTGATGCGATGGTTCCTCTAGATGAAGTTTTGGTTCAAGCAGCGGTTGATCTATCTGGCCGCCCGTATTTAGTACACCGTCAACCAGAAATCGTTGAATTAATCGGAACTTTTGATACAACTCTTGGAAAACACATCTGGGAATCAATTGTGGCAGAAGCTCGTATCGCACTGCATGTGCGGGTTCTTGAAGGCAGAAATGCCCACCACGTATTTGAAGCTCAATTCAAGGCAGTTGCTCGTGCATTACGAGATGCAGTTGCAATCGATTCAAAGGTAGTCGGAATTCCTTCAACAAAGGGCTCACTCTAGATTCGTGATTGCAATTCTTGATTACGGGTCTGGAAATCTTCGATCTGCCCAACGAGCATTTGAAACTTCTGGCCATGAAGTAGTTATTACCTCTGATTATCACGTTGCTCTCAACGCAGATGGTTTAGTTGTTCCTGGAGTAGGTGCCTTTGCTTCCTGCATGCAAGGACTCATCTCGGTGCGTGGTGATCAGATTGTTCGCGAAAGAATTGCAGCTAAGAGACCAACGTTGGGAATTTGCGTTGGAATGCAGATTCTTTTTGCACACGGCGTTGAACATGGTGCGCACGAAGGTGTCGGAGTGTGGAATGCAACAGTCGAGAAATTAACTGCCCCAATTTTGCCCCACATGGGATGGAATACTGTTTCATCTGCAACTGGAAGCGTGCTCTTTTCGGGAGTAGAAGATCAATCTTTCTACTTTGTTCACTCCTATGCCGTGAAGGATTCAGTCGGAGCTCACCCCACTTTTGCAGAATACGGTGAGAAATTTTTGGCGGCAGTTGAAGATGGAGTAATTGCAGCGACACAATTTCATCCTGAGAAATCTGGCGCAGCGGGCTTACATCTGATTAAGAATTGGAGTAATACATTATGAGTTACCTGGAACTTCTACCTGCAGTCGATGTCAAAGACGGTCGCGCTGTTCGACTAGTTCAGGGCGAACTCTCCGCCGAGACTGCATATGGAAATCCGCTCGAGGTGGCACTTGAATTTCAAGCAGCCGGAGCGGAGTGGTTGCACCTTGTTGATTTAGATGCAGCATTTGGGCTCGGTGAAAATAGTGCGCAACTTGCTGAAGTTGTTGGCATGCTCGATATTAAAGTTGAACTCTCTGGTGGAATTCGTGATGATGAATCACTGGCTCGCGCACTTGCAACAGGATGTACTCGAGTCAATCTCGGGACAGCTGCTCTTGAAAATCCTGATTGGACTGCGAAAGTTATCGCCCAACATGGCGATCGCATCGCTGTTGGTCTTGACGTTCGCGGACATGTGCTGGCAGCTCGCGGATGGACCAAAGATGGTGGAGATCTCTTTGAAACAATCGAGCGTTTAGAACGCGATGGCTGTGCACGTTATGTTCTTACCGATGTAACTAAAGATGGAACGCTGCAAGGTCCAAACCTCACATTGCTCAAAGAGGTATGCGCTGTGACAAAGAAACCAGTTGTTGCATCCGGTGGAATCTCATCTCTTGCCGATATCGCAGCTCTTATCGCACTCAATGGAATAGGTGTGGAGGGTGCGATTGTTGGCAAAGCGCTTTATGCAGGTGCGTTCACTCTTCAAGAAGCAATTGGATTAACCCGACCATGACTCTCTCAGTTCGTATAATTCCGTGTCTGGATGTTACCGATGGCCGCGTTGTCAAAGGTGTGAATTTTACCAATTTAGTCGATGCTGGCGATCCCGTGGAGATGGCATCTCTTTATGATGCTGAGGGCGCCGATGAACTTACCTTTCTTGATATTTCGGCAAGTGTTGCAGGTCGCGAAACAACGTTAGATGTTGTTCGTAAAACAGCGGAACAGGTTTTTATCCCACTCACAGTCGGTGGTGGAATTCGCTCCGTTGAAGATGTTGACAGACTTTTACGAGCAGGTGCAGATAAGGTAAGTATTAACACAGCAGCGATTGATCGCCCAGAACTTATTGCAGAGATTGCCGATCGCTTTGGCTCGCAAGTGTTGGTGATTTCAATCGACGCAAGACGTGCCCGAACTGATTCTGGATTTGAGGTAACAACTCATGGTGGCCGCAACAGCGCTGGACTAGATGCACTTGCTTGGGTTGAAAGAGCGTGTGCACTTGGAGTCGGTGAGATTCTCTTGAACTCTATGGATGCAGATGGAACTCGCGCCGGATATGACATCGGGATGATTAAGGCCGTCCGTGCCGTTTCCCAAGTGCCATTGATTGCAAGTGGCGGAGCCGGAACATTGGAAGATTTCAGCGCAGCCCTTGATGCTGGCGCAGATGCACTCTTGGCAGCTAGCGTCTTCCACTTTGGCGTGCATCGCATAGGCGATGTGAAGAAGTACCTCGGCGCCCACAATTATTCAGTGCGCAACGCACATCTGGCGTAAGGCAGAATAGGCACATGAGCGAACAACTTTCCCCTGAAATTGCTGCGCTCCTCAAAGACCCAGGTGTTCTGATTCCAGCGATTGCTCAAGATAAAGACTCTCTTGAGGTATTGATGTTGGCTTACATGAATGCGCAATCACTGGCCATGACTATAGAGACCGGCAAAGCAACTTATTTCTCACGGAGCCGAAATGAACTCTGGGTAAAGGGTGAAACTTCTGGACACACGCAATTTGTACATTCCATTTCATTAGATTGTGATGGAGATTCACTACTGCTTAAAGTTGAACAAATTGGTGCAGCCTGCCACACCGGTGACCGATCTTGCTTTCATAGAACAATTGGTGACATGAAGTGAAGATTGAAGAGTTTCGCGAATTCGCGAAGAGCAACAATGTCATCCCCGTCTATCGCACTCTTTTAGCCGATGGTGAAACTCCACTGAATGTATATAAGAAATTGGCTAAGAATCGCGCCGGTACATTTCTTCTTGAATCTGCAGAGCATGGGGGAGCCTGGTCGCGATATTCATTTATCGGAGCTCAGAGCCAGACAACTCTCACTGAAAAAGATGGCGTTGCAGTCTGGATTGGTAAACCACCTGCTGGCGTTCCAGTTGGAATGGATCCACTGACTGCTTTGCGCCACAGCGTTGCGCACCTTAAATCTCCACGTATTGCTGGTCTTCCGACACTGACAGGTGGGCTCGTGGGATATATGGGATATGACGCAGTTCGACGTTTAGAGAAACTTCCACACGTTGCTAAGAAAGATATTAATCTTCCGGAAATCTCCTTCATGCTCACCAGTGATCTGGCGGTGATGGATCACAGCGATGGCACCATCACATTGATTGCAAATGCCATCAATTGGGATGGTTCTGATGAGCGAATTGACGAGTCATATCACGATGCGCTCACGCGGCTTGATCGGATGCAAAATGAACTACTCACTTCTATTCCTGGGGATGTATCTGCGCTACCTTCGAAATCTAAACCGACTTTTGAACGAAATATGACTGAAGTGGAATATAAGGCAAAGGTTGAAATTGCTAAGGAAGAGATTCGAGCAGGCGAAGCATTCCAGATAGTTCTTTCGCAGAGATTTTCAACACCATGCCAAGCTGATGCCCTAGATGTATATCGCATGTTGCGACTGAACAATCCAAGCCCATACATGTACCTATTTCGATTTGAAGATGGCTATGAGGTAGTGGGTTCAAGTCCTGAAGCGCTCGTTAAGGTAACCGGTGATGAAGT
>RFSY01000040.1 GCA_009923805.1 Actinomycetota bacterium | reverse complement strand
TAATGACAGTGTCGCCAATCAATACACCTTTGCGTTCAATCTCTTCTTGATTATGCAGAGTTGCGTTGGTAATTGTTGATCCAGCAACCTTAACTGGCTCCATAAATGCGAAAGGTGTGACGCGACCTGTGCGACCAACACTGACTTTGATATCGAGTAACTTCGTTGTGACCTCTTCGGGCGGATACTTATACGCAATAGCCCACTTAGGCGCACGAGAAGTGAAGCCCAATTTCTGCTGTTCGTTGATGTCATCAACTTTGATGACAACGCCATCAATTTCATGCTCAACATCATGGCGATGAATATTGTAATTTTCGATAAATGCCAGCACTTCTTTACGGGTTGTGCAGACCTTGAATCTGCTTGAAGTAGGCAACCCCAGCGCTTTGAGTTGCGCATAAGCATCGGATTGCGACTCAAAGGAGATTCCTTCAGCAGCACCGATGCCGTGAACAACAACATCTAATGGTCGCAGCGCTGTTACTCGTGGATCTTTCTGGCGAAGGGAACCAGATGCAGAGTTACGCGGGTTAGCAAAGAGTTGCTTACCTGCTTCCTCCAGCTCTTCATTGAGTTGATTAAATGCTGCAACTGGAAAGAAGACTTCACCGCGTACTTCAATCAGCGAAGGAACGCTCTTGCCCTTTAACGTGTGCGGCAGACCTTTAATGGTCTTCACGTTCAGTGTGACATCTTCTCCGGTTGTGCCATTTCCACGGGTAAGTGCGCGAGTAAGTTGACCATTTTCATAGAGCAAATTGATAGCTAGTCCATCAACTTTAAGTTCGCATAAATATTGCGGCGACGATGATTCTTTTTCAACACGATCAAACCAAGATTCAAGCTCGTGCGAATCAAAGACGTTATCCAGGCTCATCATCTTCTCAATGTGATCGTGCTGAGTGAAAGTTGTGGCGAATCCCCCGCCAACACCCAGTGATGGTGAATCTGGTTCGAGTAATTCCGGGTGCTTGGCTTCTAGCGCCGTCAGTTCTTTTAACAGTGAATCAAATTGTGCATCGGTAATAGTTGGGGCATCTAATACGTAATATTTAAATTGATGATCACGAATCTCTTGAGTGAGTTCAATAATGCGATGGCGTGCTTGGTTTGTCATGCTGTCTCGCAGATTGTTGCCGAACCAACAACACGATCGCCGTCATAGATAACCATGGCTTGCCCTGTTGCGAGCCCCAAAAGTGGAGCATCGAGTTCTGCAATCAAAATCTTGTTATCCATGTAATACGTGCAATCAAGTGCTGCGCCGTGAGCGCGCACTTGCACAAAGCCGCGTTGTGGGGCGGCGCCCACTTCTGGTCCGCAGAAGATTGGGTTCTCACCACGCATCGAAGTCACAGCTAAATCTTCTCGCGCACCTACGACAACAGTGTTTGTGACTGGTTCAATCTTTAAAACAAATCGTGGCGAACCATCAGAAGTTGGAACCGTCAGACCTAAACCTTTGCGTTGTCCAATTGTATATGTGTAAGCGCCTTTATGTTCACCAATCTTCTTTCCATCTTGATCAACAATGGGGCCCACTTCACTTCCTAAACGATCACGAAGCCAACCAGCATTATCTCCGGATGGAACAAAACAAATGTCATGGCTATCTGGTTTCTGTGCAACAGCCAGACCGCGTGATTCGGCTTCAATGCGAATATCAACTTTTTCAGTATCTCCCAATGGAAATATCGCACCATTGATTTGTTCGCGGTTAAGAACTGCAAGAACATAGGACTGATCTTTGAGTGGATCTACTGCGCGGTGCAATGTGCGACCTTCACTTGTCTCTTGTGTACGCGCGTAGTGGCCAGTAACAACTCCATCGAAACCCATCGCTTTTGCACGATCAAGGACTGCAGCAAATTTAATTTTTTCATTACAGCGCAAGCATGGATTAGGTGTGCGGCCTGCTGCATATTCACTCATAAAGTTTTCGACAACACCTGCATGAAATTCATCGGCCATATCCCAGATATAGAAAGGAATTCCAATGACATCAGCTGCGCGACGTGCATCGTGTGAATCTTCAATGGTGCAACATCCACGTGCACCACTTCGGTATTTTTGTGGGTTAGAAGACAGCGCAAGGTGCACACCAATAACTTCATGTCCTGCCTCAACTGCGCGCGCTGCAGCAACTGCAGAATCTACTCCGCCGCTCATGGCTGCAATAATCTTCATTTCTTACCTACCGCATGTGCTGCTAAGCCGCGTTCAATCACAATCGGAAGTACTGATAGCGCATACTCAACATCAGGCTGCGTATTAGTTGTTCCAAATGAGAAACGCAATGAAGATTGCGAAACCACATCGGTAAGTCCCATCGCCATTAATACATGGCTCGGTCTATGCACCCCAGCTGTGCAAGCAGCACCAGTGGAACATGAAACTTTCTCTGAATCCATCAAGAGCAAGAGCGAATCACTCTGTGTTCCTGGGAAAGTGATATTTGAAATTCCGGGCAAACGTGGTGCGGTGTGACCGTTAATGACAGCATCCGGACGAAGTGCAACTACTCCAGCTTCAAATGAATCACGCATTTGTGCAATCTTTGTTGCGTCATACAACTTGGCTTCAACTGCTGCAGCAAATGCCACAATCGAAGGCGCATTCAGTGTGCCGCTTCGTATATCTCGTTCTTGTCCCCCGCCATGTAATAAAGCTGGAATCTCAACTGCCCGGCGCAAAATTAGCGCACCAATTCCAAGTGGGCCGCCAACTTTGTGGCCACTAATGGTCATAGCAAAGAGCCCAAGATCATTGAAGGAAAGTGGAACTTTAGTAAAACTTTGTACGGCATCTGTATGTACCGGAATATCTCCAGCAAGCTTTACAACCTCACCTACTGGCTGAATGACACCAGTCTCATTATTGCTATGCATCACGGAGATGAGTGCAATTTCAGATCCGCGAGCTGTAATGACTTTTCTTAAGAAATCTAGATCAATCACACCATGTGTCGTGACTGGAATCTCGATGAGTTCGGCACCTTCATGTTCAACGAGCCAATGCGCAGGATCTAATACTGCATGATGTTCGATGCTGGAAACAACGATTACCTTCTTAGGTGAATTCCAGAACAAACCCTTAATGGCAGCGTTATTTGCCTCTGTTCCTGATCCAGTAAAGATAACTTCACTAGCAAGACAACCAACAACCCGGGCAATTTTTTCGCGGGCATCTTCAACATCTTTACGTGTAGATCGACCTTCAGTGTGTAGTGAAGATGGATTACCAAGTTTGCGAAGGGAGGTATTCATTGCATCAATGGCAACGTCGAACATCGGCGTGGTTGCCGCATGGTCGAGATAGACGCTCATTGGAGCAGTCTAGTTCGTCTGGGCGAACTAGCCTTTCTTAGAAATGACGCCGGAAGTAGCTTGCGGCAGCACGTTAAAGAGGTCACCGACTACGCCGAAATCAGCGATATCAAAGAGTGGCGCGTCCGGATCTTTATTTACCACAACGATTGTCTTTGAAGTCTGCATACCTGCGCGGTGCTGAATAGCGCCAGAGATTCCACATGCAACATAGAGCTGCGGGCTAACAGACTTTCCAGTCTGTCCGACTTGATGTGAATGCGGATACCAACCTGCATCAGTTGCCGCACGTGATGCACCAACTGCTGCGCCTAATGAATCTGCAAATGCTTCAACTGCAGTGAAATTTCCATCGGTTCCACGCCCACCAGAGACAACAACGTTTGCCTCAGTTAACTCTGGACGTCCACCCTTGACAGGTGGTTGTGAAGAAGAAATCGTTGACTTTTTAGCATCTGCGCTAATTGATGTTGATTCATTTTCAATAGCTGGTGTTGAGTTATTGAAATCTGCTTCAACACTATTCGGGCGAACTGTAATTATGGCTATGCCATGAGAAACCTTTGAGTGCACCGTTGTTGATCCACCAAATACCAATTGTGTTGCTGTGCAATCAGCTGCAACATCAACTGCATCTGTAATGATTCCTGATTCAGTCAGCACTGCAACGCGAGCAGCAACTTCCTTACCAAAGGCGTGCGATGCAATAAGAACAGCTGCAGGTGACTTCTCTTTCACAAGTTGTGCGAGTGCATCAGCTGATGCGGCAACGCCGTACGTTGCAAAGTCATCTGATTCAATAACAAGAACTTTTGCAATCGGTCCTTGATTAACGGATGCAGCAAGAGCAGCGCCTTGACCAGCACCTGCAAGGACAACTGCAGTCACAGCACCAATGCGTGCACCAGCAGTTGCTAGCTCTGCTGTAGTTTTGCTTGACTTTCCACCTGAAAAATCAGCAAGAATTAATACATCACTCATATCAATTTCTTCTCTGCTAGGAAGTTCGCGAGCGCTTCTCCGCCGCTACCTTCATCGGTCACCTTCAGTCCTGCTGCGCGAGCCGGACGTGGTGTTGCATCATTAACTTGTGACCACGCACTTTGCGCAGCAATTCCAACGGATGCTAAATCTCTCTGATCAATCGTCTTCTTCTTCGCAGCCATGATTCCCTTAAATGATGGATAACGTGGCTCGTTAATTTTTTCTACAACGCTAATAACAACGGGAAAAGCAGCTGAAATTTCATCAACACCGGCTTCTGTGACACGGGTAATTGAAACTTTTCCAGCAGGGTCCACAACAACTTTTGATGCAAAGGTGAGCTGAGCCCAACCTAGGCGAGCGCTAATCATCGCCGGAACAACGCTCATACGCGCATCAGTTGATTCGGTGCCACAAATAACAATGTCATATCCACCATCGGCGATTACCTTTGCAAGAACTGCTGACGTTGCAAGGGCATCGGATCCTGCAAGAGCCACATCACTAATGAGGACTGCATCATTTGCACCCATAGACAATCCTTTACGCACTGCCTCAGTTGCGCGATCTGGACCCATGGAAATCAGAGTCACGGTATTAGCGCCACCTTCTTCATTTCCACCATGTGCTTCTGCAATACGCAGCGCTTCTTCAACGGCATATTCATCGAGATCATTAAGAACGGCATCAACGCTCTCGCGATCGAGAACTCCATTGACCATCTTCTTCTCGGCCCACGAATCGGGAACCTGCTTTACGCAGACTGCAATCTTCATAGGCATAATGTTACTGGCCAGTAAACCATTTGGAAAGCGGAAAAACTCTCAACTAACACTTCACCTTCTATTAACAGACATGTAACCTTCGGGCGAATTTCAGGATGTGTGCATCGCTCACTCTACTTTCATGATCGAGATGGAGACAAATCAAAAACTGCGCATTGCAGTTGTGACCGAAGCATTCCTGCCACAAGTTAATGGCGTCACGAACTCAGTCCTCAGACTTCTTGAGTATTCCAAATCTCAAGGCCATGAAGTGTTAATCATCGCACCAGAGAGTGAAGGTGGTCCGACAAGTTACCTTGGCTACAAAATCAAGCACGTTCCAAGTATTGCAATGAAGAAATTAATCCCAATGGGAGTTCCACGGAAATTTCTCGAACCACTTCTTGAAGGTTTTGATCCAGATGTCATTCACTTAGCGTCACCCATCTTTCTTGGTCACTACGTTGCCAGAATTGCGAAGAAGATGGGCATACCAACTGTCTCTGTCTATCAAACAGATATTGCCGGCTTTGCACGTCACTACGGTTTAACAATTGCACATAACACTTTGAAGAAATGGGTCTCACGCATTCATCAAGCTTCCGATATCACTTTGGCTCCATCAAAGTGGGCTTGTCGTGATCTTGAAAGTAATGGCGTCAAGAATGTTCGTATCTGGAAACGTGGTGTTGACCTTGTTAATTTCGATCCGTCACGCCGTGATGAGCTTCTTCGCGCAAATATCGTTGGAAAAAGCGAGAAGCTCATCATTGGGTATGTCGGTCGACTAGCAAATGAGAAACGAATTGATGATTTAGCAATTTTGGATCAGCAGCGAGATATTCAACTTGTCATAGTTGGAGATGGTCCTGCGGCTGCTCGTTTTAAGAAAGAACTGCCCAACGCGCGATTTGTTGGGTATCAGTCAGGAACAGAACTTGCTCGCTACGTCGCATCTTTCGACATCTTCGTTCATACCGGTAAACACGAAACTTTCTGCCAAGCGATTCAAGAATCACTTGCTGCGGGCGTTCCTGTCATTGGACCAGACTCTGGTGGGCCAGTTGATCTTATTGATCATGGTGTGACGGGATTACTTATTGATACCGCTGACTCTCACGCGCTTCTGGAAGCAGTAGAAACTCTTCGCGCACATAGCTCTTTTGATCTTATGAAATTAGCTGCGCGTAGGGCTGTCGAACACCGCACATGGGATTACATCAACAGTCAACTCATTGAGCACTACCGCGATGCCATACATCAAGTCTCTAAGAAGAAAGATTTAGTCGCATGAAAATCATTCATATTGCGAACTTTTATGGACCTAAATCTGGTGGTATCAAAACCACGCTTCATAATTTGAGCGCTGAGTATGAAAAAATTGGGCACGAATTTATCTACGTTGTTCCCGGAAAGAAGTTTTCGCGCGAGAAGATGAGCCACGGTGCCTGCATAACTCTGCCTTCGTGGGTAATTCCCTTTAGCGGTGGTTACCGTGTTATCCGTTCAAATCGCCAAGTGAAGACAATTTTGCAATCACTTAAACCAGATCGCATTGAAGTATCGGATCGATTTACCTTATCGTGCCTTGGACGTTGGGCCAGTAATCGCAATATTCCAGCAATTGTCTTTAGCCACGAAACTCTCAAAGGGTTGGTCAAAAACTACTTTGGTATTTCACTCAAGAACTTTGTAGGTTGGCATAACTCACGCCTTGCCTCAAAGTTTGATTATGTTGTGACAACAACTGATTTTGCAGCGGCTGAATTTGATGAAATCGGAACATCTAATGTGGTGAAAATTCCCCTCGGAGTTGATTTAGATACCTTCTCTCCACGGCATCGCAATGAAGAGCTGCGCACAAAGATGATAAAAGGTGGGGATGTGCTCCTCGTTCATTGCGGGCGACTTTCACCTGAAAAGAAGCCAGAACGATCACTACAGACACTTCGTGAACTTCTAGGTCGCGGTATTAATGCTCGTCTTGTATATATCGGAAGTGGTCCTCTGCATAAGAAGCTGTATGACTCATCCCGAGATATTCCAGTTACTTTCTGGGGATATGTTGCCAATAAGAACTTACTCGCACAGATGATTGCATCTGCCGACATATCACTGGCCCCGGGCCCAATCGAAACTTTCTGTTTAGCCGCACTTGAATCACTAGCTAGTGGAACTCCGGTGGTTGCATCTAATACGAGCGCTGTCGGTGAGTTCTTAACTCAAGATAACGGTGACTTCGTCGGCCTTACTGCGGCAAATAATGGAGCCGCATTTGCGGATGCAGTAGAAATAATTCTTGATGAATTACGTGAAGATGCAACGCTCTCAGAACGTTGCAGGATTCAGGCTGAGGAATTTCCTTGGTCGAGAACCATTCTCAAGCTTGATTCGATTCATTCGGTGACGGCGGCTTAAAGTGAATATGCCGATCACTTTCGCCATCATCGGTGATAGCGCGGCTTCGGGCGTCGGCGATTCAGATCAATACAGGAATCATTTCGGGTGGGGTTTCCACCTGGCGCAAGCTTTTAGCGAACCTATCGCTTACCTCAACGTATCTCGTCCAGGGGCGCAATCAAAGGAAGTACTAGAAGAACAGCTTCCAAAGATTCTGATTCATAACCCAGAGTTGGTTGCCGTGATTGTTGGCGGAAATGACTTACTGCGTAATGGATTTTCTCCGACTGCTTTTGAAATCAATCTCAATGAAACACTGAGGCAGATTGAAGAAATCGGCGCCACAGTTATGTTGCTTGAACTTCATGACCCTACTGAAATTGTTCCGATGCCAAGACTCGTTGCTCGAGTTTGCCGCAGACGCGTAAATGCGGTGAATCGAATTACACGCAAACTAGCTCACAGATACAGCGCAGTTATGCTTCCTACGAGATCTCTCGAAACTATTTATTCTCGGGATAAGTGGCATGTCGATCGCATGCATCCAAGCAGACTTGGCCATCAATTTATTGCTGATAATTTTGCACATTTGCTACGTGCTCGCGGTTTTGAAATTGATACTGTCAAAGTAGGGGTCAATAACAATCGCAGCAGGAAAGATTCAATTATCTGGATGTTAAAAAACGGCACTCCTTGGTTTCTCAAACGAAGTGTCGATTTACTACCTGCATTACTCTTTTTATCTATCACCGAACTTATCTACATCTATCGCCACAGAGGCGAGAATGAATCTGCAGATCTTTACTTCCCTGATTTCACCCCAGTAACAGGAAATTCACCGCAAGGCGTAAAAAACGCACGAGTTTCCTAACTCAAGCGATGTAACAATCGCGCCACACTGCGCTCACATCTGGTTTGTTACTCAGTCGTAACCCAATATATTAGCCACGTGCTTGCAATCATCGCCCCCGGACAAGGTTCACAAACTCCCGGAATGCTTACATCGTGGCTAGAAGATGCAGATGCAAAAGTTTTACTCAAACAATGGTCTGAAGCTATTGATCTAGACCTTATTCATCTGGGAACTACCGCAGATGCAGATGAAATTAAAGATACGGCTAACGCGCAACCACTTATCGTTTCTGCAGGTTTGCTCAGTGCCCGAGCCTTAAGTGCGCAAGGAAAATATGGTTTCGTCGCTGGACACTCGGTCGGTGAAATAACAGCTGCTGTAATTGCTGGCGTGCTCACACCGCTTGATGCAATGAAATTGGTTCGTGCACGCGGAATTGAGATGGCAAAAGCCGCCTCCATTACTCCTGCCGGAATGGCTGCTGTGCTTGGTGGCGATCGCCAAGTTGTCTTACACGCAATCGCTGATTTGGGACTTGTTGCAGCCAATGACAATGGCGGCGGACAAATCGTTGCAGCAGGTGACCTTGATGCCATTGCCAAACTTGCACCCGAAGGTGCACGTGTTCGTCCCCTTGCTGTTGCAGGTGCCTTTCATACCTCTTTTATGCAACCAGCGGTAGAACCACTTCGCGCACTTGCCGCAAGCATCTCGGTATCAGAGCCAAGCGTTGGGGTTATCTCTAATAAAGATGGAGAGGTTATTAGATCAGGTCGCGAGATTCTTGATCGCATTGTGAATCAGATTGCTAATCCAGTTCGTTGGGATTTATGTATGGCACAACTTGATTCTCAGGGAGTCACAGGAGCCATTGAAGTTGCACCAGCCGGAACTCTGGTTGGATTGATTAAGCGTGCAGTTCCAAATATCGAACAATGTGCACTGAAATCCCCAGCTGAGCTCGAATCTGCAGGAGAATTTGCTGCACAACACGGAGGTAAGTGATGTCAAAAGTAATCGCAACAAAGAGCGGTAGCGAGAGCCAGATTCTGGCTGTTGGTTCCTACCGACCTAAGCGATTAGTTCCTAACTCTGAAATTGTCGATCGCATCGAATCAAGTGATGAATGGATTCAACAGCGCACAGGAATTGAATCACGTCGCTTTGCAGATGAATCTGAATCCTTGCTCGATATGGCCACATGGGCTGCTGAAGCTGCGCTGAAGAATGCCAAACTAGCTATCACTGATATCGACACCATCATTGTTGCAACGATTACTTTTCCGTTCCAAGCACCATCTGCTGCCACTGCAATTTTGCAACGACTTGGCCATCCCAAAGCTGCGGCATTTGATATCAATGCAGCGTGTGCTGGTTTTTCTTACGGTGTTTCAATGGCCCACGATTTCATTAAATCTGGAACTTCTAAAAAAGTTCTAGTAATTGGTGCTGAGAAGATTTCAGATTTCACAGACCCCAATGATCGTGCTACAGCTTTTATCTTTGCCGATGGCGCCGGTGCAGTAGTTATTGGCGAATCTCAAGAAGCTGGCATTGGCCCAGTTGAATGGGGCTCAGATGCTGATTCACGGGATGCAATCTTGATGAATCCATCGTGGATTGAGGTACGTGATGTTGAAACACAATTAACAAAAGCCGGAAGTAAGTGGCCAAATATTGCTCAAGAAGGACAGAAAGTTTTCCGCTGGGCAGTTTTCTCCATGAGCAAAGCCGCAATGAAGGCACTCGAATCAGCAGGCCTGAGCGTTAATGATCTCGATGCTTTTATTCCTCA
>RFSY01000039.1 GCA_009923805.1 Actinomycetota bacterium | reverse complement strand
GCAGTCGGCCACAAATTAGGAAGCATCTCTTTTGTAATGATGCGCCAATTGGAAGCACCCTGTGATTGCGCCGCCATAATGAAATCGCGTTCGCGAAGTGACATAGCTTGAGAGCGGATAAGGCGAGCAAAGCCTGGCCACCCAAAGAAGACGAAGAAGATGATCAACACTGTCAGGCGAGCGCCGTTGCCGCGCACGATTCCGAGAGATTCCACACGCTCGACCATGGGGATACTTAAAGCAATAATCATAAAAAATGATGGGAAGGCAAAGAGCAGATCTGAGAATCGACCAATGACAGCGTCCACACGGCCACGGAAATAGCCAGCAGTAATACCAAGAATCATGCCGATGCTAATTGATGCAACGCTGGTAATAATTGCAACGCTAAATGAGATACGTGATCCATATAGCAACATGGAAAAGACATCACGGCCAGCACCAGGTTCAAGGCCAAATGGATGTTGTAGCGACATTCCACCGCCAGCACCAAGCGGCATTCCTTGTGGATCTAAACCATCGAGATAGGTAATTGTTGAACTCAGACCAAAGAGTCGAGTAATAAGTGGGGCGCCATAAGCAAGAAAGATAAAGAAGAGAACGACGATACCGGCGACAATGCCTGTCTTACTGCGTCTAAAGCGAGCCCATGCAATTTGTTGAGGGGTGCGGAGCAAAACTTCAGTCACATCACACCCCTATCGGCTAGTTGCGAATTACTCGCGGAATCTTGTACTGGAGAGTAATACTTTATGGAGTGAAAAGGAACCCCAAATGTCTGATTTCACCCTTTTTCCACGCTTGTTACACACTCGTTATAACTAACTAAATATGTAGGAGTGCCTGTGCCTGCGCCAATATCTCAGAGCGATACTTTTCAATTAACGAGATATGTCCATGGCCTGGAACAAATTTTAATTCCGATCCCGGGATGTGTTTTGCAAGCCACTTCGAATGTGAATGAGGAACCATAAAATCATCATCGCCTTGCCAAATAAATACTGGCTTTGTAATGGCTGCAAGATCAAAACCCCAAGGTTTAATAAAAACTAAATCGTCATCAATCCATCCATCAAAGCTCACCGCTAAACCACTTCTCATGGAAGCAGCCATCTGATTGGCAAATTCGCCTTCAATAACAGCTTTATCTGCCTCTCCGATTAAACCCCCAAATGCTTCGCGGACTTCTGAGCCCGTTACGTTTTTCATCGAAGCCGCATTAGCTTCCATCCAGGCATCGAGAGTTGCTTCGCCCTTGAGTGCAGCTCCAAATTCATCATGGTTCTCAGGTCCCATGCCCTCAAGAAAATCAAGATCACTTGCTCCGTATGCGCCAACACCGGCGAGCGAAATTGCACCAACATTTCTATGTTCAAAGGTATTTGCTAGTGAGTGTGGGCCGCCACCTGACCAACCGATTGATACAAATTTGCTAATGTTTTTTGCATCAAGAATCTGGGAAATATCCGAGTTGATATTGAAAACACTTCTCCCAAAGTTACGATCGCTGGTTCCATAGCCAGCGCGGCTATAGGAAATAGCGCGAATTCCCAGTGCTGCTGCCTCTTCTAGCCATGTGGTCCAGGTTGTTACATGGCCAGGTGTGCCGTGGTGGAAGATAATCGCTGATTCAGCGTTGATTCCATTATCAAGAATCTCGAGTTCACGACTATCTTTGAGTTTAAATTGAGGCATTTGGCCAGTCTATATCTCTGCCACAATTGCCACATGGTTAATTCGAATTCAGATAAGGGCTTCTCTTTTGAGATTATCCACGCCGCTGAATCCGGTTTGGCGCGTGTTGGAACAATCTCAACGCCTCATGGCCAAATTCAAACGCCAGCATTCATTCCTGTCGGCACAAAAGCCACAGTAAAAACTGTCTTGCCTGAAGCAATGGAAGATTTAGGAGCACAGGCACTCCTTTCTAATGCCTATCACTTATATCTACAGCCTGGCCCTGATGTCCTTGATGAAGCAGGCGGACTTGGTTCATTTATGAATTGGGATAAGCCAACCTTTACAGATAGCGGTGGATTTCAAGTGCTTTCGCTGGGAGTTGGCTTCAAGAAAGTTTTGGCTATGGATGCGCAAACTTTCCGCTCTGATCAAGTCATTGCCAAGAATAAAGAGCGACTTGCCCACGTTGATGATGAAGGTGTGACTTTTAAGAGCCATCTCGATGGTTCGATGCATCGCTTTACTGCAGAAATTTCTATGCAGATTCAACATAAATTAGGCGCTGACATCATGTTCGCCTTCGATGAGTGCACAACACTTCACAACACTCGCCCGTATCAAGAACTTGCTATGTCTCGCACATACGACTGGGCCATCCGTTGTTTAGATGAACATAAGAAACTTACTGACCAACGTGCCACTAAGCCCTACCAAGCGCTCTTTGGAGTTATCCAAGGTGCTCAATATGAAGATTTGCGCAAGAAAGCTGCCTCAGATCTGGGTGGCATGAGTTCTTCTGGCATTGAATTCGATGGCTTTGGTATCGGTGGAGCGCTCGATAAAGATTCGTTGGGGACAATAGTTGGATGGGTTAACTCAACACTTCCTCAAGAAAAACCAAAGCATCTACTTGGAATCGGCGCACCTGAAGATCTCTTTGTTGGTGTAGAAAACGGCGTCGATACCTTTGACTGTGTTCTGGCATCGCGTATTGCACGCACCAGTGCTGTGTACACAATGGAGGGACGCTTTAACGTCTCTAATCAGCCATATATCCGAGACTTTAACCCTATTGATGATGAATGCGATTGCTACACCTGCACGCACTACACACGCGCCTATCTCTGCCATTTATTCCGCGGAAAAGAGATGGTTGCCGGCACTCTTGCCACAATTCACAATGAACGATTTATTGTGCGCTTGGTTGATCAGATGCGGCAAGCGCTGATTGATGGAAACTTCAGCGATATGAAGAAAGATTTCATGGGACGCTACAAACATAAGTCAGGGCAGTCTCGCGACTAGCAATTATTAATAATGTAAGTTTCTAACTTATTTGCCCCATCTGGCTACAAAATCTGGACTGCTCATCTCATAGATATTCTCAGGGCCATCAATCTCATCTAACTGCTGGCCCATGAAATCAAAGCCGAAATAATTAATTACTGCAATCGATGGCAAATTATCCGGACTTACTGTGTACCTCAAGGTACGTACTTCTGGATGAGTACAAGCCCACTTCCACATTGCAGCAAGTGCTTCCTTGGCATAACCAACTCCTTGATAGTGCTCTTCAATCCCAAGACCGATCTCAATCATTCCATCAGTATCAGGTGCTCCATGAAAGCTTGTGCTGCCGATAATTTCCCGGCTCTCTTTCAAAACTATCCACCTGACAAACCATTTATTAACACTTTCGTCTTCTTTTACTTGAGGCACGCGCCAAGCAAGGGGACCCGAATTGTTAATGAGCACTTGGTGTGAATTATGAAAATCTCGACCCGCAATAGCGGCTACATCTAACTTGGCTTCGAAAAGTTCAATGATGCCTTGCGCCGAAATATGGTGAAGTTCTAATCGAAATGTGGAGAGCGGCTCTTCGATTTTCGACATTCTTCTACAGCGCAGCGAAGCCTTCGGCAAGCACGCCGAGTGCATCTTTAAGAAGCTCATCAGTGATGACAACCGGCGGTAAGAATCGAATGACATTTCCATAGGTGCCGGCAGTCAAGATCAAGACGCCTTTGCTCTGGCAGTACTTAATGACCTTAGCCATTGCTTCTGGATTTGGATCCTTCGTTCCTGCATGTACTAATTCCATTGCAACCATGGCACCGCGACCGCGGACTTCACCGATGATTGGGTATTTAGCTTTCAGTGCGTTCAGTGATTCAAAGAGAATTGTTCCGATATGAGCAGCGCGTTCGACCAGCTTCTCTTCTTCAATCGTTTCAATGACAGCAAGGGCTGCAGCACATGCAATCGGATTTCCACCATAGGTACCACCCAGGCCGCCCACATGTGATGAATCCATAATTTCGGCGCGAGCTGTGACAGCTGCAAGTGGAAGTCCGCCAGCGATTCCCTTTGCCGAGATGATCATGTCTGGCTCCATGCCTTCATGTTCTACTGCAAACATTTTTCCTGTGCGGGCAAAACCAGATTGCACTTCATCTGCAATAAATACAATCTTATTTTCAGTCGCAAATTTCTGTAACCCTGGCATAAATCCCTCTGGTGGAACAATAAATCCACCTTCACCAACAACTGGCTCAATCAAGATTGCTGCAACATTATGCGCCCCAACCTCTTTCTCAATCTTATGGATAACCATCTCCAGTGCATCCTCTGCAATAGTTTCAGGATTTCCTAACCAGCGATATGAATACGGCATCGGCATGCGATAGATCTCATTAGCAAAGGGACCGAAGCCATCTTTGTAAGGAAGGTTCTTTGCAGTCAGCGCCATGGTTAAATTTGTACGGCCATGATAAGCATGTTCAAAGACAACAATTGCTGGACGCTTTGTGTAGTGGCGCGCAATCTTGATGGCATTTTCTACGGCTTCAGCACCAGAGTTTTGCAAGATTGATTTCTTCTTAAACTTTCCAGGAGTAAGTCTGTTCAAGGCTTCGCAGACTTCGACATAGCCCATGTATGGAACTGTGGTGAAATTAGTGTGCGTAAATTGCGCAACCGCTTCTTGCACTGCTTTTACAACGCGAGGAGCTGAGTTTCCAACTGTTACAACACCAATTCCTGCTCCGAGATCGATAATTCTATTTCCGTCGATATCCTCAATAATCGCATCGTGTGCGCGAGAAACAATGACCGGCATCGCAGTTCCTAGTCCCCCAGAAACAGCCTCTTTACGTCGCTGCATCGCTGCAGTTGATTTTGGCCCTGGAATTTCAGTGGCCAAATGGCGTGATTGTGGGAGAGGGTCCTTAGATGTCATGTCGCAATTCTAAGCCCACGATTTCTTTGCGCGAGCCCAAGTACTCCTTCGTACAAGTTAGGCTTGCCACATGAGCGGACTCCGAGATAGCGCACCACTGCTTGACGCCTATCTCTCTTACTTTGAGAGCGCCCGAACACCATTCACAATTCCTGGTCATAAGCAGAAGACAAGCGCGCTGGATGCTGGACTCGGTGCTGTCGTTGATTCAGATACTCCGCTCTATGGCGGACTCGATGAAATCAAATTAACTAATCAAACTCTCAGGAAAGCTGAAGCACTTGCAGCAAAGTTGTGGGGCGCAGATTACGCACGTTTTTCTACAGGTGGTTCAACGCATGCAAACCAAGCGATTATCTTCGCACTGGGTAAACCCGGAGATAAAGTTGCAATCTCGAGAACTGCACATCGCTCAGTTTTAAGCGCTCTTGTTCTGGCAGGACTTGATCCCATTTGGATGTCTCCGGAAATTGATGGCGCAACAGGAGTACCAATCGGAATTGGAATTACAGAATTAAAGAAAGCTTTAACTGAAAATCCAATAGCGGTACTACTCACCGAGCCAGGGTATCTCGGAACTATTTCAGATATGCCAGCACTGATTGACGCTGCACATGCACAACAAGTTCCTGTAATTCTCGATGCTGCATGGGGTGGGCATTTTGGTTTTCACCCACAGCTTCCACACCATGCATTTCAATTAGGTGCTGATGCTCTGATTACAAGTACTCACAAAGCACTTCCCGGCTATAGCGCCTCCGCACTTTTACTTGCTCGCACAACGCTGCTGAGCGCCGAACGTCTAGAACAAAGTTTTGAAACAACTCACACAACATCACCTGCGGGTGCACCCCTTGCCTCAATCGATGGCGTGCGGGCACTTCTTGAAACTCGCGGTGAAGAATTGATTGGAACTCTTCTTGAAAACGTTCACCGATTTAAAGAGATGGTCCAAGCTGAATTTGCTCTTCCTATTTTTCTCTACCCAACTGATTTTCCTGCAGGGCGCTTTGATCCTTCAAAGATTGTCTTACGCGTTCAACAGTTAGGAGCTTCCGGAGTTGATATCGAAGCCGACTTACAAACAGCTGGAATCCGCGTTGAAATGGCAGATCGCGACACCATCGTCTTCCTTGGCACTATTGCTGATTCCCAATCAGATTTCGATCATCTGGCAGATGTCCTCATTCCAATATTAAAGCGCCGCCAAGAACAACGTCGCGAAAGTGCAACTGCGCTCAGTTGGTCTGTTATTCCTCAGCGAGCAATCTCTATGCGCGAGGCATATTTTGCAGAGACTGAACTACTTGCAGCAGATCAGGCAGTAGGGCGAATCTCCGCAGATTTGATTGCGCCTTATCCCCCAGGTGTGGCAGTTGTTGCACCAGGTGAAGTTTTGACTGCGCAGATTGTTGATGGGCTCGCCGCCTCTAGAAGTGCAGGAGTTCGCATTGCCTATGCAACTGATCCAACGCTAAAGAAGTACAGAGTGGTGAAGAAGCCTTAAAGAGGTTGTCTATAAACCTTATGCACCTGAGCTTGCGCAACGGGTCTGATCATTAAGCAATCCACATTGAAGTGACTTGGCAGCATGACTGACCATCTAATTGCTTCTGCAACATCTTCGGCAACTAGTGGACGCGTAACACCTTCATAAATCTTTGCCGCCTTCTCTTTATCGCCTTGGAAACGTTGGAAAGCAAATTCATCAGTCTTGACCATTCCAGGTGCTATCTCAGTGACGCGAATTGGTTGACCGTTGAGTTCTAGACGAAGTGTTTCAACCATAGAAGTTTCAGCATGTTTAGTTGCGACGTAACTTCCCCCATTTTCATAGGCGCGATGGCCTGCAGTAGATGAAATCATCACGATATGACCGCGGCCAAATGCCTGCATGAGCGGAGTAATTGCCTTAATCATGCGTACTGATCCAACAACGTTGATATCAAAAGTCTTCTTCCAGATTTCAGGATCAGATTCATGAATCGGGTCTGCATCAAAGGCACCACCGGCGCAGTTAATAAGGATGGAGACAGGTTTACCTGCAAGATGTTTTGCAAGTGCATCAACATCTGCCTGCACTGTGACATCGAGTTTGATTGGTTCAATGTTGGCATCTTCCTTAGCAAGTGCTTCGAGTCGATCGACTCGACGTGCTGCTGCAATGACGTGATATCCATTTTTAGCAAGAAGTCGTGCAGTTGCTGCACCTATTCCACTACTTGCACCTGTTAATACTGCTATTTCGCGTTCACTCATGGATAAAGCCTATCTTGCACCACTAGAATCGCCACATGAGCAAACAAATTAAGACGGATGTGGAAATCAACTATAAGAAGCGCAATCAGGCCACGGTCTTCTGGCGTGGAATCCTGGTATTTCCAGTTGCGATATTTATCTGCTCCTTTGCCGTTCAGAGTAATGCTGGATTTGCAGCTGGCTTCATCATCGTGCCAGCACTACTGGCTCTGGTATTCCGTGAGGTCTATCCAAGCTACCTGCTGACTTTCAACCACGCATTTCTTGAATTGCAGACCCGCGTCGTTGCCTATGTTCTTCTACTCACCGATGATTACCCATCTATTGAGCGCAATAAAAATATTGAGATAGTTTTCCCAGACATCAATGGCGGCAAAGCTCTCAATCGCTGGCTTCCCTTGGTCAAATGGTTCTTATCGATCCCGCTCATCATTGTTGGAATTATCTATTCACTTATCGCTCTCGGCATGACTTTGGTTGCCTGGATCATGACTTCTGCAACCGGAAATTATCCAAAGTGGGCTGGCAAGTTTGTACTTAAGACAATGCGCTTTTGGAACCGTGTCAACGGTTATGCATTTATCTTGGTCTCCGATAAGTACCCTTCATTTGCACTCTAATGTCGATCTCGATCAGAGCCGCACTACCTGCAGATAAGCAGCGCTGGCTAATTCTCTGGCAGGGATATCTAGATTTCTACAAGACCGAACTTTCTGCTGAGCAGACCGAACGCACCTGGAATCGCATTATGGATGCGGATTTCAACATGAATTGTGCGGTAGCAGAGGAAGCTGGAAAGGTTGTTGGGTTTGTCACCTATAACTTACAGAATTCAACGTGGTCGCCAAACGGACATTGTTACTTGGAAGACTTATTCGTCGACCCACAAACTCGCGGATCAGGTATTGGCCGCTCACTGATTGATTACGTCAAGGCATATGCAATCGAAAAGAAATGTTCACGTCTTTATTGGAATACTGATGAAGATAACGCTACTGCTCGTAAGTTATATGACACTTATATTCCTGAATCAGGAAAGCGCCAATACCGAGTTCCGCTTACTTAGTACTTCGAATCATTCGTTGGTAGTAGAGCCCGGGCTTTCTAGTACTTTCTTGCGGCTCACCAATTTTAGCGAAACCTAACTTTTCATATGCAGCAATTGCGCTGTGATTATCTATCCAGACTCCCAATCCCTGAACTTTCCAATCATGTGTAGTTGCATGCGTATCAAGGTATGCAAATAAAGCGCGTAGTGCTCCATGCATGCGATATTCGGGATCGACCCAACAACTTCCCACCCAACACGTTGCGCCAAAATCACCTTTGAGATTTTCAACAGTCATCATCCCGATATCGACACCAGCAACGACTGCAATAAGTCCTACATACTGCCGGGCTTTCTCTCTCCATTGTTCTTGGGTGTAGAGCAACTCCGTTTGAAGATTTCCACCGAATGCCTCACCATCATTTTCGAGTGCTGCAAGACGGATATCGCGATAACGCGCCCAATCAATCTCAGACAATTGCTCTACAGTGACGATGGATTCCACACCAGAATCTTAAAGTGGAATACGCTCTCTGAGTGACATCAACTCTCATCATCACCATGATGATCATCGGTCTGCTCGTCGGCATCGGGAAGACTGCACTTGGAGGATTAGGGTTGCTCTCTGCTGCGCTTATTGCTCAGGTGATGCCAGCCAAGGAATCAACCGGAGTCCTACTGATCCTTTTACTCATTGGTGATCTCTTCGCAATAGGTGTCTATAAAAATCACGTTGAGTGGAAATTCCTGCAAACTCTCATCTTGCCAGTTTTCGTTGGGATTGTGGCTGGTGCCATTTACCTCTTTCATTCCACTGATAATTCACTGAAGCGGACTATTGGTTTAGTTGTGGTCTTTTTCGTTGCGGTATACCCAGTAAGCCAATATTGGCAGCGACATAATGAAGATATCAGTATCAGATTTCCAAAAACTCTTCGTGTTTTTCTTGGAACATCTGCAGGCTTTATGAGCATGGTCGCAAACTCTGGTGGCCCTCCTATGAATATCTATCTCCTGCTGCGTAAAAACTCTGTCTTTAACTTCCTAGGAAATACAGCCTGGTTCTTCTTTATCGTTAATGTTTCAAAATTGCCTTTTACGCTCGCTTTGGGGTTGCTAAATTTCAACTCACTTCATTACATAATTCCCGCAATCCCGATGGTCGCAATCGGGGCTTTGATTGGAAAGAAAATAATCTCCAAAATTGATCAACAGTTATTTCGAAATATCACTCTTATTTCAACGGCAGCTGTCGGTCTCAAACTCATATTCTTCTAAAATCAAATTGTTGTCACATTCCTGTAACAATTTTAAAAATCTCCAGATGAAAGCCCATGTAAGCACCAACAATTTACGTAGATATTCATTTTTCAAGATTTGCAATTTCATTGTAGAGACTTTGCCTCTATTATTGCTGAGTGCCGAATAGGGAGAAATTATGAGTAACGTTGTTAATCATTGGATAAATGGTTCTGAGCATGTAAGTACTTCAGGTAAGACTGCCCCTGTTTATGATCCAGCACTCGGTACTGAATCAACGCGCGTTGCTTTAGCCAATCAGAGGGAAATTGCACTGGCAATCAAGGCGGCAAAAGGTGCATTTCCTCAATGGCGCGATACCTCACTTGCAAAGCGCCAACAAATTATTTTCAAATTCCGTGAACTCCTCAACGAACGCAAAGGTGAATTGGCTGAAATCATCACCAGCGAGCATGGCAAAGTTCTTTCAGATGCACTGGGTGAAGTCACTCGCGGTCAAGAAGTTGTTGAATTTGCCACTGGTATTCCCCATCTTCTTAAAGGTTTCTATTCAGAAAATGTTTCAACAGGTGTCGATGTTTACTCAACTCGTCAACCACTCGGTGTAGTTGGAATCATCAGTCCATTTAATTTCCCGGTAATGGTGCCAATGTGGTTCTTCCCAATCGCAATTGCTGCTGGAAATACCGTTGTATTGAAACCATCTGAGAAAGATCCTTCTGCATCTATGTGGCTTGCCAAACTGTGGAAAGAAGCAGGGCTCCCTGATGGAGTCTTCAATGTTCTCAACGGTGATAAAGAAGCAGTAGATGGGCTTATTGATAGTCCAGATGTTGAAGCAATATCTTTTGTCGGCTCTACTCCGATTGCACAATATATTTATGAGGGAGCCTCTCGAACAGGCAAACGTGTCCAAGCTCTTGGT
>RFSY01000038.1 GCA_009923805.1 Actinomycetota bacterium | reverse complement strand
CGAAACCTACGAGTTCATGAGGGTTTGCCAGACGAACAATGGGATAACCAACGAGTTGACCTGGACCGTGCCAAGTAATCTTCCCACCGCGATCTACATTGATGACGGGCGTGCCATCAACAGGCTTTTCGGAATCCAAAGTTCTTTTACCGGCTGTGAAAATAGATGGGTGTTCTAAAAGCAATAAGGTATTAGGGGATGTACGCCCGGTAACATCGCAGTGAATTTTTCGCTGCAACTCAAGGGCTGATTCATATTCACGTAGGCCAATGCGTTCTATCGCGAGAGTTGAGATAGAAGTCTCGGGCGCAAAATCGGCGCTTACTAGTGGCACGGGTACAGCCTAAAGGTAGGCTTGGGCTCTAGCGAATTACGCACCAAGGAAGCCCGAAAGGTCCTCAGAATCCATGTCCACAAACGCTGCCCAAAAATCTCGCAAGCCTTTTGCCATCGCCATGTTGGTGGTCATCATCTGGTTCGTGATCACCGGAGTATTCGGACCGCTCTTCGGCAAGCTTTCCACGGTGCAAGACAATAACAACTCGTCGTTCTTACCAAAGGGTGCTGAGGCAACCCTTGCTAACGATCAGATCAAGACTTTTTCAGGCAAAGATACCTTTAGTTTTCCGACGTTAATTCTTTTTGAAGGCAAAGTCTCGCAAGAGAATCTTGCTGCAATCAATACTCATATGTCTGGCGTTGGCTCGCTCACCCTTGGTGGAACAAGTGCAAAAATTTCTGATTACATTGCGCCAGGTCAGACTATTACCGTCTTCCCATCACAAGATGGCCAAGCAATCCTGGCAAATGTTCCGCTAGATGGAACAGCTATTGGTAAAACTCTTCCTAACGAAAAGCCCGTTCTGCCAGCAATTGTCGAAGCACTTCGTACTGATATTAAACCCTTCGCTGAAGCTAATGGGGTAACACATTATGTGACTGGACCTGCAGGATTGCTCGGCGATCTCTTTGGTGCATTCGGTACATTGGATTCATCTCTACTTCTGACAACCCTTGGTGTTGTGGCAGTAATTTTGATTGTGGTCTACCGATCACCCGTGCTGTGGATTATTCCTCTGCTCTCTTCCTTGTTCGCGCTCTCAACGGCTGGTGGAATCGTCTATCTTCTTGCAAAAAATGGTGTCATCAAAGTAGATGGGCAGTCTCAAGGAATTCTTTCAGTTCTTGTCATTGGCGCCGCAACCGATTACGCATTGTTGCTAATCGCCCGTTATCGAGAAGAGCTCCATCACCACGACAATAGGTTCGATGCAATGCGCGCTGCTTATAAAGGCGTGTGGGAGCCGATTCTTGCCTCTGGCTCAACAGTTGCAATCTCACTTCTGATTCTGCTCTTCAGTAAGTTAACGAATACCGCTGGCCTTGGTCCCATCGGTGCAATCGGCATCGTCTGTTCCATGATTACTATTCTGACTCTGCTACCGGCACTACTTCTAATATTTGGTCGCTGGATATTCTGGCCACGCATTCCACGCAATGATGGTGATGATCACGTGATGTCAGGTCCATGGTCAAAGGTCGCAAATTCCATTGGAAAACATCCTCGCCGGGCCTGGATTACTACTGGAAGCGTTCTTCTTCTTCTCGCTTTTGCATCGACAACACTGAAGGCAGATGGAATTGGAACTGTCGATACATTTACAGGAAAACCTGAATCAGTTGTAGGCCAAAAATTACTTCTGAAACATTTCCCTGGTGGAGAAGGCGATCCCACGAAAGTTGTTGTGAGCGCAGATAAAATTGATCTGGTTACCTCAGCGTTGAAAAAGGCTCCTGGAGTTACGGATGTAACTCCTCAACTCGATGGGCTACCAATTCCAGGTAAGCCAGCTCCGCAAATTCAAATCGTCAATAACCGAGCAATTCTTAACCTCATTTTAGATAGAGCTCCAGATAGCGTCGAGGCAGGAAATGAAGTGCCTGAAATTAGACGACTAGCTCATGAAGCAGATCCTTCATCGCTCGTTGGCGGAACCAGCGCTGTGTACTTCGATGTGCGCACTGCAAATAGCCAAGATAACCGCACTATTATTCCAATTATCTTGTTGGTGATTACATTGATTCTCGGACTTCTTCTGCGAAGTGTTATTAGCGCAGTTGTATTGCTAGGAACCGTAGTACTTTCATACTTTGCAACTCTTGGAGTATGCGCACTTGTTTTCAATCACGTCTTTGGTTTTGCAGGCGGTGATAACTCATTTCCACTCTTTGCCTTTATCTTCCTTGTGGCCTTGGGAATCGATTACAACATCTTCTTGATGACTCGTGTTCGTGAGGAGTCAGCAAAGGTCGGAACTCGCGCTGGCGTGATCAAGGGTGTGACAGTCACGGGAGCCGTCATCACATCTGCAGGAATTGTTCTTGCTGCAACATTTGCCGTGCTCGGCTTGTTACCTCTTGTGCCACTTGCTGAACTTGGATTCGCGGTCGCATTTGGTGTATTGCTTGACACAATCATCGTGCGATCAATTCTTGTTCCTGCACTCGTGCACGAAATTGGTCCAAAAATCTGGTGGCCTTCCAAGTTACAAGATAAGTAAGTAACTGTGAGAAGGCTCGTGAGATAAGTGTCCGATAAGCCAGTAATTGTTATCGGCGCCGGTCTTGCAGGCTTGAGCGCTGCACTCACGTTACAAGAAGCTGGCGTTGATGTTGAAGTGCATGAAAGTAGTGATCGAGTAGGTGGGCGAGTAGCCACAGATGTCATTGACGGTTTTCGTTTAGATCGGGGATTTCAACTCATCAATGCCCGATATCCAGAGCTTGAAAGACTCGATATTGTCGATGAACTTGATTTTATCTATGCAACGCGAAGTGTGGAAGTCTCTCTGGGCTCACGTAGATACTCACTTGGTGACCCTCGCAAGGAGTTCTTCTCCGCATTCAAATCACAGACAGGAACACTGGGCGAGAAGTTCGGCTTTCTTCAGTACTTACTTCAGTCTTCGCAATCCGGTAAATCTGTAGCAGCGGAATTAAGCCACCTCGGCACTGTGTATACGCGAGTGCTTGAACCATTTCTTACTGGTGTTTTTCTCACTTCACCATCATCAGTGGATTCAGTGACAGGTAAAGATTTAATTCAAACATTTATATCTGGCAAACCTGGACTACCAAGTGCTGGGGCGGGTGAATTGCCGAAAGTGCTGGCATCTAGAGTGAATAAAGTTAGGCTCAACAGCCGCGTAGATTCTTTAGCTCAATTTGCTGGTCACAAGGTTATTGTCGCTACAGATCTCACGACGGCAGCCCAGCTACTAGATATTTCACATGTTCCTCAGTTGGCGAGCAGCACAACTTGGTATCACGAGGTTCCAAAAGAGTTAAGTGATTCGGCTAAGTTATTGGTAGATGGAGAGCGCCGTGGACCGGTTGTGAATTCAATCTTAATTTCAAATTTCATGAATTCTTACGCGCCAACAGGCAAAGCTCTTTTATCCTCTACAACTTTAGACATTTCCTCTGAATCCGAAGTGCGTAGACATTTAGCGCTGATGTGGGGCGCTCAAACAAGCAAATGGGCGTTAGTTGCGAAATATGAGATCCCAAAATCACTTCCAATATTTCCCATCGGAAATAGAAGTGCAGAGAGCTCTAAATTCTCAGAAGGGATATTTATCGCCGGTGACTATCGGTGCGCTCCTTCACAAAATGGAGCGCTGTTATCTGGCCGCATGGCCGCGCAAGAATTACTCCTCTACTAGGGCGGTAAGTGCGCTGGTGATGTGCGGGTAATCCCACGTAAATCCGGCATCAGTGAGTGCTTGTGGAACTACTTTTTTGCTTCCGAGAACTTCGGACGAGAATCCACCGAGTGCAATTTTAAGTGCGATTGCAGGCGCTGGGAAAAGTGCTGGACGGTGCATTGCGCGGGCAAGTGCTGATGTGAATTCTTGGTTTGTCACTGGATTGGGTGATGTCAGATTTACCGGTCCAGAGATAGGGTTTTCTAGAATAAAAGTAATCGCACGGATCACATCGTGAAGAGTGATCCAAGACCACCATTGTTTACCGGATCCCAATTTTCCACCTAAGCCAAGACGGAATAGTGGAAGCATCTTTCCGAGTGCGCCACCAGTTGGATCAAGGACGAGTCCCGTACGAATTTTTACGAGGCGTGTTCCGGTGGCGAGATCTGCAGCGCCCTCCCATTCGCGACACACAGCTGCAAGGAAGTCATCTCCAACCCGATCACTTTCAACTACAGCGCGATTACCAGATTCTCCATACCAACCGATTGCACTAGCTGAGATAAAGAGTTGCGGTTTTACTTCGGCAACTGCATGAGCGATTGCGGTTGTTCCAAGAAGTCGTGAATTGAGAATCTCTGATTTATATTTCTTTGTCCAACGCTTATCGCCAACACCCACTCCTGCGAGGTGAATGACAGCATCAACGCCACGGAGTGCTTCAATATCGACATAACCAGTCTGCGGGTCCCACTGAATTTCATCTGGCCCAACAACAGGACGGCGCACAAGACGCTGAACAGTGTGACCTTCACTCTTAAGGTGACCAACGAGTGCTGTGCCAATGAGTCCAGATGCACCAGTTATTGCAATGCGTTGTGGCAGTGACATGCAGTTAGAGGCCTAAGTCCGATTCAAAAGATCCACCTTCAAGGCGTTCTTTTAAAGTGACTAAGAATCGAGCAGCATCTGCGCCATCAACGACGCGGTGATCATAAGAAAGACCGAGATACACCATGGAACGAATCGCAATTGTTTCTCCACCATCTTCACCGCGCACAACCATTGGACGCTTGACGATTGCCCCGAGACCAAGAATCGCAACTTGTGGTTGGTTAATAATTGGTGTGTCAAAGAGCGCCCCGCGAGAACCCGTGTTAGTAAGTGTGAATGTTCCACCACCGAGTTCATCCGGAGTTACCTTGTTGTCGCGAGTACGTGCAGCTAAATCTGCAATCTTTCGTGCAACGCCACCCATATTCAGGTCACCTGCACTATGAATAACAGGAACAAGAAGTCCACGCTCGGTATCTACTGCGATACCGAGGTGCTCTGCGCCATGATAAATAATTTGATCGCCTTCAACTGATGAGTTAAGCACTGGATGTTGCTTGAGTGCTTCACAGACAGCAACTGCGAAGAACGGAAGGAATGAAAGCTTGACGCCCTCACGTGCTTCAAAGGAAGACTTAGCGCGATCGCGAAGACGCGCAATCTTGGTGACATCTACTTCAATGACGGTTGTGAGTTGAGCAGAAACTTGAAGTGATTCGACCATGCGGGCTGCGATAACTTTGCGAAGTCGCGACATCGTCACGGTTGTTCCACGCAATGGTGACACTGCAGCTACTGCTGGGCGAGGAGTTGCCGGAGCAGATGGTGCCGAAATACTTGATGAAGCTGGAGCAGATGCACTCTTTGGCGCAGCAGCTTCGACATCCTCCTTGCGAATTCTTCCGCCGATTCCTGTTCCACGAACTGTCGCGAGATTGACACCAAGGTCGTTAGCAAGTTTGCGAACAATCGGAGTCACATAAGCATCTTGTGGCTGAGCAACAGGAGTAGAGGCAATAGGTGCTGGCGCAGAAATTACTGGTGTTGCAACTACTGGAGTTGTGACTACTGGTTGAGGTGAAGGAACGGGCGCAGGTGCAGCAGGTGGCGGAGTTGGAGCTGCACTTGGTGTGGCACCTGATACGCCGATTAATCCAAGTCGTGCGCCAACTGCAACAGTTGTATCTACTGCGACATCAATTGCTAAGAGAATTCCAGCAACTGGTGATGGAATTTCCGTATCGACTTTATCGGTTGAAACTTCTAGAAGCGCTTCATCGACAGCGATGGCATCTCCAACGTTTTTTAGCCAGCGTGTCACAGTTCCTTCACTTACCGATTCACCGAGTGCTGGCATTGTGATGACAGTTCCGGCGCTACTTGAGGCAGCAGGAGCAGCAGGAGCTGGAGCTACCGGCGCTGCTTGAACAGGAGGAGGTGGTGGGGGAGTTGGAGCTGGTGCTTGTACTGGAGCAGCAGGTGTAACTGGCGCTGCTCCACTTTCGGAAATTACAGCAAGCTCTGCACCGACAAGTACGGTCTGATCTACGCCGACAACAATCTTGGTAAGCACACCAGCAACTGGTGAAGGAATTTCTGTATCAACTTTGTCAGTTGAAACTTCTAGGAGCGGTTCGTCAACGGCAACAACATCGCCCTCGTTCTTAAGCCAACGTGTAACTGTTCCTTCACTGACGCTCTCACCGAGAGCTGGCATTGTTACTGAGAATGTCATCGTTATTTTCTCCTATTGCTTAACCGTGCGAGTGAAGTGGTTTGCCTGCAAGAGCCATATGAGCTTCGCCCATTGCCTCAGACAGAGTTGGATGTGCATGAAGAAGAGGCGCAACATCATCTGCTGTCGCTTCCCAGTTAAATATTAATTGCGCTTCTGCCAGAAGTTCACCAACACGCGCACCAACCATGTGAACTCCGAGAATCGGCCCATTCTTTGCGGCAACGAGTTTGATAGACCCTGCAGTCTTAAGAATTTGAGCTTTACCGTTGCCCGCTAAATTGTAATCAAGTTCAACAACGTCATACCCACGTTCTTTTGCAACCCTTGTTGATAATCCAACTGATGCAACTTCTGGTTCAGAGTAAGTAACGCGAGGCACGCCGTCATAATTGATTGGTCGTGGATTGAGTCCAGCGATTGTTTCTGCAACAAGGATTCCTTCTTGGAATCCGACGTGAGCTAATTGCAAGGTTGGGATGATGTCTCCGACTGCAAAGATGCCTGGGATATTTGTTCGGCAATGATCATCAACGGTGATATATCCGCGATCCATGGCAACGCCTACCTCTTGATAGCCGATGCCATCTGTGACGGGACCGCGACCTACTGAAACCAGTAAGACCTCTGCGGTAAATTCTTTTCCATCTTCCAGAGTGACTGTTACGCCATTGGGATCTACGCGGTGCGATTTGAATCGGACTCCGAGCTCGAACTTAATTCCGCGCTTGCGAAAGGCACGCTCTAGTAGCTTGCTAGAAGATTCATCTTCGAGGGCAACAAGGTGATCAAGGCCTTCAATAATTGTTACTTCAGCACCGAATGATTTCCAGACAGATGCAAACTCGCATCCAATAACTCCGCCGCCAAGAACGATGACACTCTTTGGAACATAATCCATAGAAGTTCCTTGATCGGATGTAATAACTTTCTTTCCATCAATCTCAAGACCAGGCAATGAACGAGCATATGAACCGGTTGCAAGGACAATGTTCTTTCCGGTGTATTGAGTTCCATTTACTTCAACAGTGTTATTAGAAACTAACCGACCCGATCCTTCGACAAAAGTAATATTTCGAGATTTAACCAATCCCTGTAAGCCCTTGTAGAGACCAGCAATAACTCCATCTTTATAGGAATTAACCCCAGTCATATCTATAGAGTTAAAAGTTGCATTGACGCCGAACTGAGAAGATTCACGCGCACTATCGGCAACTTCTCCAGCGTGCAGGAGCGCTTTGGTGGGAATACATCCTCGGTGTAAGCAGGTGCCGCCGACCTTGTCCTTTTCAATCAGCGCTACGGATAAACCGAGTTGTGCGCCGCGTAGGGCTGCTGCATATCCGCCGCTGCCACCACCAAGTACAACGAGATCAAAATTCGACACCGAGTGACTCCTTTAGGACTTCTTAAGAACGTTCTTCTGGGGTCTATCTTGCCAGCCCGCGGGCCACTTGACTAACGGGGGGAAATCTCAATCTTTGGATTGGGATTGCGCTAATTCAACGAGAGTTCGAAGGGCAACGCCAGTGCCGCCGACTGGGGTGTAACCATGAGGTTGGCCTTCGTTGTATGCCGGTCCGGCGATATCTAAATGCAGCCAAGGCAGGTCATCAGAGATGAACTCTTTGAGAAATAGTCCGGCAACGAGCATGCCTCCCATTCTCTCGCCGATATTTGCCATATCTGCGACTGGAGAGTCAAGTGATGCACGTAACTCGATGGGAAGTGGCATCGGCCAGAAAGATTCGCCAGTGATTCCTGCAAGTTTCAAAAATAGAGATGAAAACTCATTGTTATTTGTCATGACAGCACTGGTGCGAGTTCCGAGTGCTACCACTTGCGCACCTGTCAATGTTGCAACATCGATGATGCCGTCAAGATCTTTCGCTTCCTGTGCTTTTACGAGTGCATCTCCTAGAACGAGTCTGCCTTCGGCGTCAGGATTAAGTACTTCAACAGTTTTTCCACCGTACATGGTGATGACATCACTTGGTCGAGTTGCAGTATCGCTGGGCATATTTTCAGCAAGCGGCGCCCATGCTTCGATTGCGATGGGAAGTTTTAATATTGCAATTGCAATAGCTGCGGCACAGACAGCAGCAGCTCCACTCATATCAGATTTCATCGCCTCCATACCCAGGGCGGGTTTCAGGGCAAGTCCGCCGGTATCAAAAGTGATTCCCTTGCCGACGAAGGCGTACTTCTTCTTAACCTTTGCACTCTTTGGTGAATACGAGATGTTGAGTAGTCGTGGTGGATTAATCGACCCTTGGCCCACTGCTGTAATTCCGCCAAAGCCTTTTGATTTCAACTGACTTTCATTGAAGACTGAAATCTTTAATCCTGCAGATGCTCCGCCGGCTGACTTCACCGCGGCAGAAATCATTGTGCAGAAAGAGTCTGGAGTCAGATGACTTGGGGGAGTGTTAATAAGATCGCGGACAAGATTGGTATATGTGCCGATTACTTCTGCCGCTTTTACTGAATCTTTAACTGCATTTTGTGAGGCCAATTCGCTATGGACGGTAATAGTCTTCAGCGGAGCTTTCTGAGCGCTCTTTGTGGATCCTCGAAATGTGTCAAAGAGATAATTGCCTAAAGTTGCGCCTTCGGCAATTGCGCCGATTGCTTGAGAATTTATACCCGGCATTGAAAAGGTCGCGGAGGAATGTCCGGCTAAAGCTCGCGAAGCTGCACCAGCTGCACGTCGCAACACTTCGTTATCGTAGATTTTTGAAGCTTTACCTAAGCCGGTAAAGACAATGAGTCGGGTGGATGTGTGTGGCAGTTTGATAATTTCATCTGCTTTGCCGGTAGCGCCCAAATCGCTCAAAGTCTGCATGAGACTTTTAGCATCGATGACTAAGTCACCAGATTCAATCTGAAGTGCGCCCTTTGCAGATTTAGCCGCAAGGCCAACGACCAATATGTCATCTTTAACAATTCCGTCCGAAAGGCGGATTGTGGTCATCGTGACTCCCTTGTGAACACCCTTGCGGTACCCATTTTTTTTGTATGGCGTTTGCGCCAATCGGTAGAGCGTAAGTGTAAGTTGTCGCTGTGAAAAACTCACCTTTGCACCAGAAGCACCTCGATCTCAATGCGAAAATGGCCGATTTTGGTGGCTGGTTGATGCCTATTGAATATCCAGGGGCCGGAGTTCTGGCTGAGCACACTGCGGTACGCGAACGAGTTGGTCTCTTTGATGTGTCACATCTAGGTAAGGCAAGTGTTAAAGGTGTGGGTGCACTCGATTTTCTCAACCGAATGTTTACTAACGATTTAACCAGGATTACAGACGGTAAAGCTCAATACACCTTGCTCTGTAATGAAGATGGCGGAGTAGTCGATGACCTCATTGCCTATCGGAATTCTGATGAGGATTTTTTTCTTATCCCAAATGCCTCAAATACCACTGACGTTGTGCGAGTTTTAAATGAGCAAGCACCAGCTGAGCTCGTAGTTAAAAATCTCCACGAAAAATTTGCAGTACTTGCCTTACAAGGTCCGAAGGCACAGGCAGTTATACAAAGTCTTGGAATAAATCCAACTATGGATTACATGGCCTTTGCCCATGTACAAATTGCAGGCTTTGAAGTAATTCTCTGTCGCACTGGTTACACGGGCGAACACGGATATGAAATCGTTCCACGATGGACAGATGCAACTCACGTGTGGGATGCGCTAGTTGCTGCGATGCAACCATTTGATGGTTTGGTGTGTGGGCTTGGTGCTCGTGACACTTTGCGCACAGAAATGGGATATCCATTGCACGGCCATGAACTTTCTTTGGAGATTACCCCCGTGCAGGCAAGTGCGGGTTGGGCTATCGGTTGGAAGAAAGACAGTTTTAGGGGATCTGAGGTGCTTCGCACGCAGCGCGAAGAGAACACTGTTCGCACCCTGTATGCACTTCGCTCCAATGATCGTGGAATCCCACGAGCTGGAATGTCAGTACTCAGTTCTGAAGGATCAGAGGTTGGAGTTGTTACTAGTGGAACTTTCTCACCATCACTGAAAACAGGTATAGCACTTGCGCTATTAGAGCCTTCTTATGCTGAAGGTGATTCACTGATTATCGATGTGAGAGGTCGCCAATCTTCGGTCACTATTGTTTCGATGCCGTTGTTGCCTTCTCACGTGCGGTGACAAATTCTGCTTGAGTAAGAAATGCTGCTTTGGTATATGCCCGTCTGAGCGCTGCAAGTATTGGTTTGCCGCTGACAACAATCAGAAGTGAGGTAAAAATCGCTCTGGGAATATCCCAGGCCATGGCAGATAAGAAATGGTAAGAAAAAAATCTGCCTAGATTGGTAGAAATCTCTGCCCCAGGAATATAGGAAAGCTGCGTTCGTACCCCAAGTGACCAAGGCCAAAACTGTAGATCCATCGCAATGCCAAAGAATTCTGCTGCGATAATTCCATACAGAGTAAGTAAGAAGATTTCTT
>RFSY01000037.1 GCA_009923805.1 Actinomycetota bacterium | reverse complement strand
TCACAAGGTGCAGGACAGAGGCGGCCTGTGAATTCTGGAAAATTGTTTGTGACGTGCAGGCGATCGATTGCCTCATTCTTATCACCACGGAAGATGAGGTCATTCCACTCGGGAATGAGATTTCCTAGTGGGCAACCATTGTGACAGAAAGGAATTCCGCAGTCCATGCAGCGACCAGCTTGCTTCTGCAAGTGTTCAAAAGATTGTGCTTCATATACTTCGCGCCAATCTTGAATACGAACTTCAACAGGACGTCGTTTCGGAGTCTCGCGCGGAGTCGTCATAAATCCTTTTGGATCAGCCATTTGCTGCAACCTCCATGACATATTCATCTACTGGTAAACCTTCTTTTGTCGCCTTTTCAATTGCGGCAAGAACTCGCGCATAGTCACGAGGCATGATGAGTGAGAATCGTGAAATCTCAACATCCCAATTCTTCAGGAGACGTTCTGCAACTGCTGAACCAGTTTCCACGTGGAAAGAGGAGATCAAAGAGCGTAAATATTCTTTCTGATCTGCAGGAACAGCTAAAACATCGACCATCTCTGAATTCACGACTGCAGTATTGAGATCTAGAACAAATGCGCGACCGCCTGACATACCGGCAGCAATATTGCGACCAGTATTTCCCAGAATTACGACTGTTCCACCGGTCATATATTCAAGTGCATGATCACCGACGCCTTCAACAATGGCAGTTGCACCTGAGTTACGGACACAGAATCGTTCACCAGCAAGCCCGCGAATATAAATATCGCCCGACGTTGCTCCGTAACCAATAACGTTTCCAGAAATCACATTCTCTTCAGATTTAAATGTGGCTTTCTCATCTGGGCGAACAATGACGCGTCCACCAGAAATTCCCTTACCAACATAATCATTGGCATCACCATAGAGACGAATCGAAAGTCCTTGCGGAATAAATGCACCTAGAGACTGGCCGGCAGAGCCATGCAATGTCACATCGATTGTGCCAACCGGTAACCCTTCGGCACCATAACGACGGGTGATTTCAGCACCCAACATTGTTCCAACAGTGCGATTCACATTTCGCACGGGGACATCGATACGGACAGCTTCCTTCTTCTCAAGTGCTGCCTTCGATAATTCAATGAGTGTGTTATCAAGTGCGGCAGATAATCCATGGTCTTGCTTTGTGGTGTTGTGTAGAGGTGAATCGACATCTACGCGTACTAGAAGTGGTGAGAGGTCAAGCCCACTTGCCTTCCAATGCGCAATCGCATCACGAGTATCAAGGTATTCAACGTGTCCGATAGCTTCCAGTAATGTCTTGAATCCAAGAGATGCCAAAATTTCACGAACTTCTTCGGCGATATATTCAAAGAACGTTTCGACGAATTCTGGCTTGCCTGAGAAATTCTTGCGTAGCTCTGGGTTTTGAGTCGCAACTCCCACAGGGCAGGTATCTAAATGGCAGACGCGCATCATGATGCAGCCTGAAACGACGAGTGGCGCAGTTGCAAAACCAAATTCTTCTGCACCAAGCAGGGCTGCAATAACAACGTCGCGACCTGTCTTCATCTGTCCATCTGCTTGAACAACAATGCGATCGCGCAGATTGTTAAGAAGTAGTGTCTGTTGAGTTTCAGCTAATCCGAGTTCCCAAGGTGCACCAGCATGCTTGAGTGAAGTCAGTGGCGAAGCACCGGTTCCACCATCGTGGCCTGAGATAAGCACTACATCTGCATGTGCTTTGGAAACACCAGCTGCAACAGTTCCTACACCCACTTCAGCAACGAGCTTTACGTGTACGCGTGCCTCCTTATTTGCATTCTTGAGATCGTGAATAAGCTGCGCCAGATCTTCGATGGAGTAAATATCGTGGTGCGGCGGAGGTGAAATAAGTCCCACACCCGGTGTTGAGAAACGAGCTTTCGCAATCCAGGGATAGACCTTGAAGCCAGGAAGCTGACCACCTTCACCAGGTTTTGCACCTTGTGCAATTTTGATTTGAATATCCGTTGCATTAATCAGGTAATTACTTGTGACTCCAAAACGACCAGATGCCACTTGCTTGATTGCGCTCTTCTTCGAATCACCATTTGGCATAGGAATAAAGCGAGCAGGATCTTCTCCGCCCTCGCCTGTATTGGACTTGGCGCCCAGACGGTTCATGGCGATAGCTAACGTTTCATGGACTTCTGCGGACACTGACCCATATGACATTGCACCGGTTGAGAATCGCTTCACGATTTCAGAGATTGGTTCCACTTGGTCGATAGAGATAGGAGCACGCTCCCCCTCTTTAAATTGGAAGAGTCCGCGTAGAGTCATCAAAACTTTGCTCTGATCGTTGACCTTATCTGTGTAACGCTTAAAGATGTCATAACGCTTATTACGAGTTGAATGTTGCAGAGCAAACACTGTCTCAGGATTAAATAGATGTGGCTCACCATCACGGCGCCATTGGTATTCACCGCCGACAGCGAGACGTTTTGCTCCAGGAATTTCACCGCCAACTGGATATGCAAAGTGATGGCGCTTAATTGTCTCGTCTGCAATCACATCAAGACTTACGCCACCAAGGCGCGAGGTTGTGCCAACAAAGAATTCATCAACCACATCTTGCGCAAGACCGATAGCTTCAAAGACTTGAGCACCTGTATAAGACGCGATAGTTGAGATGCCCATCTTGGACATGACTTTGAGCACGCCTTTACCAAGACCCTTAATCACATTGCGCAGCGCCTTTTCAGGGGTGATGCCTGTAATGACTCCTTGATTAACGAGATCTTCAGCGGTCTCCATTACTAGATAAGGATTGACAGCCGCTGCACCGTAACCAACCAACAGTGCGACATGGTGCACTTCGCGAACGTCGCCAGCTTCAACGATAAGTCCAACCTTAGTACGCGACTTTTCGCGAATTAAATGGTGATGCACGGCAGCGGTGAGAAGCAATGATGGGATTGGACAATCTTCGGCATCTCCGTCACGGTCTGAAAGAACGATGATGCGCGCTCCATCGGAAATCGCTTGCGAAACTTCTTTCTTGATCTCCTCAAGTCGGATACGCAAAGTATTTCCATCTCCCGTTACAGGAAAGAGTCCACGAACCACATATGCCTGAAGTCCTGGATAGTCATCATCTGCATTGACGTGAATAATCTTTGCCAGTTCATCATTGTCAATCACTGGGAAATCTAATGCAATTTGTTTACAGGACTCTGGTCCGGGATCGAGCAAGTTATGTTCCGGACCGACAGAACTTCCTAGGCTGGTAACAAGCTCTTCCCGGATTGCATCAAGAGGTGGGTTTGTGACCTGCGCAAAGAGCTGTGTGAAGTAATCAAAGAGTAAACGAGGTTTTGCAGAGAGTGCTGCAATAGGAGTATCTGTTCCCATTGATCCCAGTGCTTCTCCCCCGCTCTTTGCCATAGGGGTAATAAGAATTTTGATCTCTTCTTCTGTATATCCAAATGCTTTTTGACGACGAATAACAGATTTGTGTGGATAGATAATGTGTTCGCGTGAAGGCAAGTCAGAGAGTTTGACCATTCCATCTGCAAGCCATTTTCCGTATGGCTCAGCATCGGCCAAAGTGTCTTTAATTTCATCATCTTCAATGATGCGTCCTGCCTCAATATCAACGAGGAACATCTTTCCTGGTTGCAGACGACCTTTACGAACAATCTTGTCAGCAGGGAAATCAAGTACTCCTACTTCAGATGCAAGTACAACGATTCCATCATCGGTAACCCAAAAACGAGATGGACGAAGACCATTTCTATCGAGTACCGCTCCTACTTGGTGCCCATCGGTAAATGTGACACATGCAGGACCATCCCATGGCTCCATCAGTGATGCGTGGAAAGCATAGAAATCTCGACGCTTCTGAGACATCGTTGCATGGTTCTCCCATGCTTCAGGAATCATCATCAATACCGCGTGAGGAAGGGAGCGTCCTCCAAGATAGAGAAGTTCCAGAACTTCATCGAAAGATGCGGAGTCAGAACCTGACATCTCAACAATCGGAGAAAGTCTCTTCAAATCTCCACCGATCACATCGCTAGCAAGCAGTGATTCACGAGCACGCATCCAGTTGCGATTTCCCTTTACTGTATTGATTTCACCATTGTGGGCAATGAAGCGATATGGGTGAGCAAGTGGCCAAGACGGAAATGTATTTGTGGAAAAGCGTGAATGTACGAGCGCAAGCGGTGATACCACTCGCTCATCGCTGAGATCTGGGAAAAATTCTTCTAGTTGTCCAGTCGTGAGCATTCCCTTGTACACAATCGTTTGTGAAGAGAGGGAAGGAAAATAAAGATCAAGTGTGTGTTCAGCTCGCTTGCGAAGTGCAAATGCAAGTCGATCAAGTGAGATACCTGATTCATCATTCTTGCCAGCGACAAAGAGTTGCTCAAATTGTGGCATTACTGAGATTGCAGTCTTTCCAAGTGATGCGGCATTGATAGGAAGCTCGCGCCACCCAAGAATCTTTAAGCCCTCTTCAGTTGCAATCTTTTCGATATCACTCTTTACATCTGCGCCTTGCGCAATGAATGCGATACCGGTTGCGTAGTGACCTTCAGCCGGAAGTGAAAATGTAGTCACATCTTGATAGAACTTATCTGGCACTCGAATCAAAATGCCTGCGCCATCACCGCTATCTGGTTCTGCGCCAGATGCACCGCGATGTTCCAGATTGCGAAGAGCGGTAAGTGCCTTTTCTACAATTTCATGAGTCGCAATTTTGTTTAAGGTAGCAACCATCGCAACGCCGCACGCATCATGTTCTTGCGCAGGGTCATAGAGTCCTTGCGCCGCAGGGAAATTCGATGACAGTGCCATTATCCCAAATCCTTTTTTAATCTAACAAAGGGGACAACATTGGCCCGTCACGATGAAACTTACTGGCTTCAGAATAGCAAGACAGATGCTTACGCTGCCACTCAGATTCCGCTGACATGCAGGATCTGGCCGATGCCTGCTGTGATGGCCATACCCAAAACGCCCCCACCAATCACGCGCAAAGTCGGGATAAGAATCTTGGAGCCGGCAGTCTTGGCGCTAATAATTCCGGTTGCAACAAGGCCAGCAACGGTAAATCCAACTATGCTCCAGGCGGCTTTGCCGGGAGTTGGTGCAAATGCGCCCACGAATGGAATCAACCCGCCAAAGGTAAATGAAATGGCAGATGCAACAGCTGCTTGAACAGGTCGCGCTTTGGTGTGCGGATGCTGGCCAAGTTCATCTCGAAGATGCGCCTCGAGCGGATCGCGCTTATGCATCGCATCAGCAACTTGCATAGCAAGTTCGCGTGAAAGTCCGCGATGAATATAGATCTCTACCAACTCTTCAAATTCGCCTTCCGGATCAACGGCGAGATGTTCAATTTCCAACAAGCGATCTGATTCTTCAATGTCATTTTGGGATCGCACAGAAACATATTCACCAACTGCCATCGACATAGCACCCGCTGCGATTCCTGCCGCACCTGCAGTGATAAGAAATGCATGTTCACCAGTCTTTGCTGCTGCTACGCCAATCATGAGGCTTGCAGTTGAGACTAAACCATCATTTGCACCTAAGACTGCAGCGCGCAACCATCCTGCACGATGAGTGCGGTGATGAAGGTTACGTGCATATACATCTCCAAGTGCCATGGCGAAAGACTACCTCGAGCGCCTGGAATTTTTCAGGAGGAATGCACTCGCGCCCAGTGCCAGCAGCACAGCAACATATTGATTGAGACGTAGACCACCAAAAGTATGGGCCGTATCAATGCGTAACCCTTCTATGAAGAAGCGGCCTAGCGAATAGAGGGCCACGTATACGAAGAAGATTGATCCGGGGGTGAGGCGAACTCCAAGATTGATGAGAAGTGCAGCAACGACTAGACACCAGAGAGATTCATAGAGAAATGTTGGATGAAAAGTTGTGAAAGATAAATACCCACTAGGTCTAAGAAATGTTGGAACAGCTAGTGCCCATGGGGCATCTAGTGGTCGACCAAATAATTCGCCATTAAACCAATTACCCCAACGGCCAATAGCTTGAGCAATAAGAACTCCAGGAGCAAGTGCATCTAAGAAGTAGAGGAAAGATGGAAGTTCTTTTTTGCGAGCTAATGCGCGATAAGCAATAAATGCTATGAATGTCCCAAGTGCAATTGCGCCCCATATCCCCAGGCCGCCATTCCAAATCTTAAAAATATCTGCGGGATGTCCAGATGTGCCGAAGTAAAGTTCGGGAGAAGTTATGACGTGATACAGCCTTCCACCAATTACTCCTGCGGGAATTGCATAGATTGCGACGTCGGCGACTACCCCGTGTGCCTCTGGAAAATTTGCGACAAAGCGCCTATTACCTAACCAGATTGCGGCGGCAACACCGACAATGATGCAAAGAGCATAGAAATGTATTGTGAATGGACCAATTACAAACGCCGAAGTTGTCGGCGTAGGAATTGATTGGTGCAAAGTTATCCGCGTGCGATTGCTGCTTCGAAATTAGCACGATCGAAGTACTCAGACTTACGATCTATCTCTTTGCCATTAATGAAGACTGTAGGAGTCGAGTTAACATTCTTCTTTGCGCCCTCTGCAGCCACATTATTTACCCAGTCTGCATATTTTCCACCGTTGACACATGTCGAGAATTTTTGAGACTTAATTCCAGCAACTTGCCCCACTGCAGCAAGTGCCGAGTTAGACCAAGCTCCAGAATTTTCTTTTGGCTGGTTTACATAGAGAGCCATATGGAACTGCAAGAATTTACCCTCATCAGCTGCGCAGGCTGCCGCGTTTGCAGCCGCTATTGATTCTGGTCCAAGGAATGAAAGGGTGTGATAAACAACCTTGGCTTTCTTTTCCTTAATCAGCGATTCAATGTAGTTGCCTTGGGTTGCTTCAAACCGTGCACATACCGGGCATTGAAAATCTTCGTAGATATCGACAACAGGAACGCCTTTGAGGTCACCGTTAAAAACGATTCCGTAACCGTCACTTGCACTCACGCTGGCTGGAATCCTGGCTGAAGATTTTGTCTGCTTCGAGATAACAGTTGGAACGAGCATAAGCAAGATGACTCCAACAACTACGGCAATCACGAGATTGCGGGTGAAGTTATCTTTTCCTGGAAGCGGCTTACTGCTCATCTATCTTCTCTTTTCCTGTGGTGTTTTTATCAAGTCCAAATTTACTTTGTGGGAAGCGAAAAAGGTAAATTCCAAGGATGGCTAGTCCCAAATCACGGAGAATTTCAGGTAGGTAGTTGGCGGTGCCAGGCTCAACCTGTCCGCCCCCGCCGAAACATCCGCAATCGATAGATAGACCGCGGGCCCATGCCTGGGCTATTCCGATGGTGAAAAGGATCATGAGTCCTCCCCCAAGAAATGCTGAAATACGTATTGCTGCTCCGAGTATTAAAAGTATTCCGATTGCGATTTCAAAAAAAGGTAAGACCACTCCTGAGAAATTAGCTAGTGGAATCGGCAGCAGTTCGTATGCTCGAACAGCCATCTGTGATTTATCTAAATGTTTATATTTTAAAAGACCGGCGGCAAGTAGTACGCCACCAAGTATGAGGCGAGCAATAAGTGCCAACCATGGTTGATAATCTTTTGGTTGATATTGTTTCATCGACCTTCACGGACTCCCATTGCAAGTTCTTTAGCGAGTGCACGCACTGAAGATAATCCAGCTTCTTCATCTGTAGCTTCCAGAAGAAGATTGATAAATGCAGAACCTACGATGACGCCATCTGCATACCCTGCAACACCTTTTGCTTGGTCTCTGGTTGAAACGCCAAGTCCCACGGCCACTGGAGTCTGTGTGGTCTTGCGAATACGAGAAACTAAATCCGATGCGCCGGATGAAACTGAGGTGCGAGTTCCTGTCACTCCCATCAAGCTTGCCGCATAGACAAAACCGCCACAGCGAGCAGTCACATCACCTAATCGAGCATCTGCAGTACTTGGAGCTACAACATAAATTGGGTTGATGGCGCTCTTTTCAACTGCGCTCTTCCACGAATCAGATTCTTCGATTGTTAAGTCTGGAGTGATAACTCCGGAGCCTCCATTGTCAGTGATTGCTTGCGCAAATTTTTCAACACCGTACTTCTCAATCGGATTCCAGTAGGTCATCACTACAGCTGGAACGCCTAAATCTGTTGCGCATTTAAGAGCTTCAAATACCTCCTTAGCTCCAGTGCCTTGCGATAACGCCTGATCGGCAGCGGCTTGAATAGTTGGTCCATCCATTACTGGATCGCTATATGGAAAACCAATCTCGATTGCATCTACTCCGCCATCAACAAATGCTTGAATTACTTTCTTGCAGCCATCATTGGTCGGAAATCCTGCAGGAATGTAAGCGATGAGCGCAGCCCGATTTTCAGCACGAACTTTTACAAAGAGATCATCTAAAGGCGTGCTCATTTACAGAGGAATTCCAAAGTACTGTGCGGCAGTTTGAACATCCTTATCTCCGCGTCCAGATAAGTTAATTAAGATAATTGCATCTGGGCCAAGTTCCTTGCCTACCTGCATCGCACCAGCTAGCGCGTGAGCAGTTTCAATAGCAGGAATGATTCCCTCGGTCTGTGAAAGAAGTGCGAATGCCTCCATTGCTTGCGCATCTGTAATGGGGCGATATTCCGCACGGCCAATATCGTGCAAGTACGCATGTTCTGGACCAACACCCGGATAATCAAGACCGGCAGAGATTGAATGAGATTCGATTGTCTGGCCATTCTCATCTTGCAAAACATATGTGCGATTTCCGTGCAAGACACCTGCTGAGCCACCTGAAATCGATGCCGCATGTCGCCCAGTTTCAACACCATCTCCGGCCGCTTCTAAACCGATCAGGCGCACTGATGTATCGGAAATAAATCTATGGAAGATGCCAATTGCATTTGAACCACCACCGACACAAGCCAGTACTGCATCTGGAAGTCTGCCAGTGAGCGCTAATACTTGATCTCGGGATTCTTCGCCGATAATTTTATGGAAATCACGCACCATAGAAGGGAATGGGTGTGGTCCGGCAACTGTTCCCAATAAGTAATGGGTAGTTTCTACATTCGTTACCCAATCACGCATTGCTTCGTTGATTGCATCTTTGAGTGTGCGCGAACCCGAAGTGACAGGGACAACTTCTGCACCCAGTAATTTCATTCGTGCCACATTGAGTGACTGACGACGCGTATCTTCTTCACCCATGTAGACAACACAGTCGAGACCCATAAGTGCCGCCGCAGTTGCAGATGCAACACCGTGCTGGCCAGCTCCGGTTTCAGCAATGATGCGCTTTTTGCCCATTCGCTTTGTTAGCAGCGCCTGACCAAGAACGTTATTGATCTTATGACTGCCAGTGTGATTTAGGTCTTCCCGCTTCAAAATAATTCGCGCACCGCCCGCATGTTCTGCAAAACGTTTCGCTTCGGTAATGATGCTTGGGCGCCCGGTGTATGTGCGATGTAGTTCGGCAAGTTCTGCGATAAAAAGCGGATCGGTTTGTGCGGCGATGCGAGCTGCGTCAAGTTCTTCCAGCGCACCAATCAGCGCTTCTGGGACAAAGCGACCACCGTATTGACCAAAGTGGCCAGTTTTATTTTCAACCGTTGTCATAGGTACAAGACTACCGGCGGCCTAGTAATTCCTGCATTGCAGAAATTGGATCGCCAGCCTTAACGAGGGCTTCACCGACCAAAATCACATTTGCCCCAGCGCTCTGGGCGAATTCAACATCACCCCTGGTGGAGATTCCTGATTCAGCCACCCGAATAATCTCTTGTGGAATCGTTGGGATTAGTTCTGCAAATGCGGCAGGGTTCACATCAAGGGTCTTCAGATTTCTAGAATTAATACCAATCATCCGCGGATTGATATCCATTGCGCTTTCAAGTTCTTGAGCTGTGTGGACTTCAACCAGCGCCGACATGCCAAGTTCTGCAGTGAGATCATAAAAATCCTTGAGTTGAGATTTCGAAAGTGCCGCAACAATTAATAAGACAATATCGGCGCCATGTGCACGTGCTTCTAAGAATTGATATTCATCGACCATGAAATCTTTACGGAGTACTGGAATCGAAATGCGTGAACGCACTGCATCGAGATCTGCTAGCGATCCCCCGAACCGTCGACGTTCTGTAAGGACACTGACTGCGCCAGCACCAGCCTCTTGGTATTGCTCAGCTAGCGCTGCAGGATCGTTGATGGATGCAAGTGAACCTTTGCTGGGTGAAGATCGTTTCACCTCAGCAATAACGTTCATCTCACTCTGCGACAGTGAGGCATATCCATCAAGTGGAGCCGTCGCTCTCTCCATCGCTTCATGAATATCTGCCAAGGGAAGTCGCCGTGCGGCTAGATCTTCACGGACGCCTTCGATGATGGAATCTAAAACACTCACTGAGATTCCTCGGTTGGGTCAATGCCTTTATCAAGTGAGTTCCACTCATTGAGTACCCGTGGTGTTCGCTCATACTTTGATGACAATCTCATTTTTCGGCTTAAGGCAATTGCAATCACGGCAACGACTAGGAGTGAGATGAGAATCTTAAACATTCTTAGCGTTTCATTTCATTAGCTGCAGTAACAGCACCCAGCACGGCTGCCGCTTTATTAATAGTTTCATCATTTTCAGAGGTTGGGTCAGAGTCTGCAACGATGCCAGCGCCAGCTTGAACATAGGCGATGCCTTTATGAAGGAGGGCAGTTCTAATTGCAATACAAGTATCGATATTGCCCGTGAAATCAAAGTAACCGATTGCTCCGCCGTAGAGTGCACGACGGGTTGGTTCGAGGGTATCGATAATCTCCATGGCACGCGGCTTTGGTGCACCAGAGAGAGTGCCAGCTGGAAAGACAGAGAAGAGCGCATCAATCGGTGTAGCAGTTTTTGCAAGTTTGCCAATTACCGTAGAGACAATGTGCATCACATGCGAATAACGTTCAATATGCATGAAATCAACTACTTCGACTGTTCCTGGTGTACAGACTCTGCCTAAATCATTTCTTCCTAAATCGACAAGCATAAGATGCTCAGCTCGTTCTTTAGGATCAGCGAGTAGCTCTTCGCCCAGTCGTACATCTTCCTCTA
>RFSY01000036.1 GCA_009923805.1 Actinomycetota bacterium | reverse complement strand
CGTGGGAAGTCACATAAGAAACATGATCTAAGCGCATGGTGGAATTCTGCACCATGTGAAGGGGTGCAAATGACCACTTGCCTTGGATAACCAGAGTGTTCACCTGTCCGAGTGCAACTCGTCAAGGACCTCCCATTAGACTCTCGGCGTGGGTATACAAACTAAAATCAAGACGGCGGCGCGAGTTCTCGACACCTTTGGCCTGTTTGAATTGGTAAGGCTCGCGGTACGCAAGCTAAATACCAGCCAAAAAGACCATCTTGAAGTTTCTATGCCGCGGGGCGTGGAAATAAAGGTCGCTGCAGACCTTACGGACGAGTTTTATTCATCAATGTTTAAGGTGTCAAGAGATGAATTAGGTAAGGCTCGAAGTCAATATTTGGCTTACCAAAAGCGGTTCAGCGAGAGGGTGGCTTCACCGAGAACCTCATTCTTTAATCCCATCTTCGACCTTGGTTTGGGAATGAGCGAATTCGTTTTTCTTTGCATTCTTATAAAAAAACCACTGACTGTTATTGAAACCGGCGTTGCTGCAGGTGTTTCAACAAATGCTGCTTTAACTGCCTTACAAATAAACGGGGCTGGGCGTCTATTGTCTTTGGACATCACGCCTAAAGTTGGGGAATTAGTTGATGACAAACTTAAGAATAGGTGGAAGCTTGAGATTCTGCCTGAGTTGGCCAGAGAAAATTCCTTTTCAAAATACCTTAAAGAAAATAGAGAAGCTACTATTTTTCTTCACGACTCAGATCATTCCGGGGCGTGGCAAATTAAGGAATTCGGTAATGTGATTCGCCACTTACCGGGTATCGAACTTATACTTTTTGATGACATCAGCCAAGACTTAATCGACTTTATATCAAGTAATCACAAAGATTATCGAATAACGGTAATTGACGAAAACAGAAAATATTCAGCGATAATTCTCAAAGTCTGAATTTGAGTCATTTGCAAAAATTATCAAGAGTTCTAATCATTCCGCTTATTAGATAGCGATCAACGCTTTTATCAACGCAGGCATTTCCTTGCCCCTGGCCTGTGTGGCCCTCGCCAGAGAATGAAATGAGAACTGAAGTAGTCAGGATTTTATGGAGCCCCTGCGCCCATGCATACGGGGTAGCGGGGTCGCCAGTAGTGCCAATGATGACGATTGGGTTTGCTGTTTTAGTAGGCACAATCTTTGTTGCTTTGGTCTGGTCAAAGTATTTACAGGTAAGCCCGCTATAGGCCAGGTAGGGGCCAAAGAGTGGCGCTTGTTGGGCAAATGAATGTGCATCTGACTTTATCTGTGCAACTGATCGTGGATCAGTGAAATCAAGACAGTCGATGATTGCACCGGAATCAAATTCGTTATTGCCGTAACTTCCGTTAGGCAGGCGGCCAGTGTATTGATCGGCAAGCTTGAGAAATGTGTCTCCGTAACCGTTTTTTGCTTCAGTAATTGCTTTACGTAGTTGTGACCACCCGGATTTGCTGTCATACATCGCAGATGCGGTCCCTAGAACAATCAGTGACTCTGTTGCAACGCGTTTTGATTTCTTCTTTGTGGGTAGCGGGTTCTTTGAAGCTTGTGTGAAGATTGTTTGCATTGCTTCTACCGCGGCGCTTTTATCTTTAGGTAGTGGGCAATCTGATTTCTTTGCACAATACGCTGCGAAGGAATCAAAGGCTTGATCAAAACCAACAGCTTGTGTTAGTGACTGTTGATAGTTTGAAATCGTTGGATCTACTGCGCCATCTAGAACCATGCGGCCAACTTTGTCCGGAAAGAATTGCGCATAAAGAGTTCCAAGGAATGTGCCGTAAGACTTACCCATGTAATTCAATTGCTTATCGCCAACCGCTTGTCGCAAGATATCCATATCGCGTGCAGCGTTAGCGGTGCTATAGGCACTTAAGTGCTTGTTCTTCTTTTTGCATTGGGCAACAAACTTCTTTGTCTCGGCTAGCGCATCTTTAAATTCTTTTGCGTTATCGGGCTTGGAATCTGATGAGTAATTAACATCGAGCTCTTTATCGTTAAGACAGATGATGGGCTCGCTGCGCGAGACTCCGCGGGGGTCAAAGCCCACGATGTCATAGCGATCCAGGATGTCGGGGCTAAAGAGGTATTCAGCAGAGTAGGCGTAATCAACACCTGAGGCACCTGGGCCGCCTGGATTAACGATGAGGCTGCCAATCTTCTTCTTTGTAGTCGTTGAGTATTTAAGAACCGAGATATGAAAAGTGCCGGTTTTGAGGTTTGTGTAATCAATGGGCACAAGTAAGTCCGTGCATTGGTAATTGCTATAGCAACTTTGCCAATCTAGTTTTTGGGCGTAGTAGCCACTTAAGGTCTTTGGGTAGTTGGGTTGTGACTGTGCGTAAGACGCAAAAGAGAGAACAAGCAAACCGATAACGGTTGCGAGCGCCGTAACTTTGCCTGCACTGGATCTAAAGAATTGAAATGGGTTGGTGGAGAATGTCTGCATTTATGGTTTTGCCAGACGGCACATCAAAGCTTCGCAGGTAACAAGTGGTGCTGCGTTGTGGGCAAGGTTTGTGCGAGCCTCCATGATGGCGTTGATTTTGCTAATGGTTGAGTGCGCCGGAGATTTAGCTGCATAGCTTTCGATTTGCTCGCGCATATCTGTGTTAATCATTGAATCTGAATTACCGGATTGCACCATCATGACATCACGATAGAAGGTTGCAATATCAAGCAGGGCGCCATCGATGGAATCGCGCACCATACGAGTAGAACGCGACTTCTGTTCTTTCTCGAGTTCTTTAACTGCCTTAGCGCCGCCTGTTGCCATGCCGCGGCCGGTTGCACCTTTGCCATACGCCTCTTGCAACTTTTCAATCTCTTTCTCATCGCGTTCATCAGATGATGTATTGGCTTCGTTGGTTGCAAGATCAACAAGTGTTTGCGCGGCTTGGAAAGCTGCAGCAAGGGATGCAAGCTGTAGAGGTAACTGCATAATGCGTGTGCGGTTGCTGCGCACACTTTCATTTGTTGCCAAATACTTTGCACGTCCTATATGACCTTGGCTTACGCGGGCTGCGAAATCTGCCATTGCAGGGGCTATGTGATCGCGATTGACCAAGACGTTTGTGACTGCTGTGAGTGATGGCGTGCGCAGTTGCAGGTGGCGACAACGTGAGCGAATGGTAGGCAAAACATCGTGCAGAGTTGGAGCGCACAGCAACCAGACAGTGCGTGTGCCGGGCTCTTCAATAGCTTTAAGCAACGCGTTAGCTGCAGACTCTGTAAGTCTGTCGGCATCTTCCATGACGACTACTCGCCAGCCTCCCATCGATGGAGCCCATGCAACGCGGGTGAGAAGCTCGCGGACTTCTTCCACTTTGATGGACAAGCCTTCTGTGCGAATGATTTCAACATCGGGGTGGCCGCTGGTTTTTGCAGCATTGCAATCACTGCATGTGCCGCAGCCGTTTTTTGGACATATCAGTGCTTGTGCGAATGCAACTGCAGCAGATGATCGACCAGATCCTGGAGGGCCTGTGAATACCCACGCATGAGTCATCTCTTGTGACTCTTCACCGGTACGGCTGGCCGCAACTGCCCCCTGCAAAATTTCGATGATGTGTTCTTGACCGACTAGATCATCAAAGACAGATGTCATCTATTTCTTCTTCTTTGTGCCAGCTGACTTGGTGGCTTTGGCAGCTCGTGTGACAGTTGTTGTTACCGCATGTGTTGCAGTGCGAATTGGTTTCAAGAATTTATTTACTTGTGGTCCTTGTGCGTTGCGCTTCAACGCTGGAAGTTCCGCAACGCGAGCAATGATTTGTGTGTGAATGCTTTCAACTGATTGCGTGCCATCGACGACGAAGTAGCGCTCAGGATCCATCATGGCGATTTGCAAGAACTCTTGGCGGACGCGCTCGTGGAATTCGGTGGGTTCTGCTTCTAAGCGATCGCGTGATTGCAGACGGCTTAAACCTATTTCGGCCGGAACATCGATAAGAATTGTGAGTGTTGGATACAAACTTTCGGTGGCCCAACGGCTGATGCGGGCAACTTCTGATGGATTAAGAACGCGTCCTGCGCCTTGATAGGCGGAAGATGAATCGAAGTAGCGATCTGAGATAACAACATCTCCGCGATCAAGACCTGGGCGGATTACCGAATACACGTGGTGGGCGCGATCTGCTGCATATAAGAGCGCTTCTGCGCGTGGGCTGATTGCACCAGTTTCATGTCCAAGAAGTATTTTGCGCAAATCTTTTCCAAGATCTGTGCCACCAGGTTCGCGTGAGAGCAGAACGGTTTCGCCTTCCTGCTCTAGCCACTTTGCAAGTAACTTTGATTGTGTTGATTTGCCGGTGCCTTCGCCACCTTCGAATGCAATGAAGACGCCTTTTGTTTGGCCGCCGGTGATTGCACCAAGCTCGCCTTGCATTGCAGCCAAGATGTCAGACCAGAGAGAAACAGTTGGGCGATCGCGCATCTGGCGATAAGAGACTGAACCAATGAGAACTGCAATAAGGCCGGCAATCAGAATAGTAATTTGTGCGCCGTTGTAGTTAAGCGCAACATTCTCGAACTCATAGTGGTGCACACCAATGGTGGCCGCAATGATTGGGGCGATTGCAAGAACTGCCACCAAGGTAATGCGAATGAGTGATTGTACGAAGCCAAAGGTGCGACCGCGCACATCATCGTGAACTTCCATACCGAGCATGGTGAAGCCAGTGACCCAGGCTATTCCACTAAATGCACCGAGGAAGATAACGATAAATATTGAGAGTGTGAGGTTTGAGATCAATGCAAGGAGAACGAGGAAGAATCCTGATGTTGTAAGTGATGCGCCAAATAAACGGCGGCGTGAGAATTGCGCAAATACTTTAGGGCCAAATGCGATTCCGATTGCAAGGCCGGTAAAGACTGCGCCGAAGAGAACTCCGTATGCGGCATCTCCGCCACCGAGATCTCCTACGAATGTGCGAGCAAGGCCAATAACAGCGCCAGCAGCTGAGAAGGCACCGACCATTCCGATGATCAGGCCGCGAATAATCTTTGATTGTGAAACAGATTTCCATCCGTGAATCAGTGATTGGCCAACGCCTTCACTTGATTCGTGTTTAGCTGCGGCGCCCTTTGGAATCTCTTTCAGGCCGCGGATAGTCCATGCGGCAAAGAGGAAGGAGATTGCGTTGATATAGAGCGCGATATCAACAGAGTTGCGGGGCAGAAGTGGGCTGACTGCTGCAATTGCACCTGATACTAAAGTTAAGAGCGAGAAAAGAATCGCAGCGATGGGCGCTGTTCCATAGGCGGCTAAGAGTGAAACTTGATTTGCGTTTTCGAGTTTGTCGCGGGGAACAAGATTGGGAACTGATGCTTCTTTTGCGGGGGACCAGAAGAGCGTGAGGCATTCGACCAAGATCATCGCGGTGTAGAGCCAGAAGTATGTGTGAACGATGGGAATAGATATATAGAGCGCGGCGCGCATGATGTCGACTGCGACCATCAGGCGGCGGCGATCAAAGCGATCTGCGATTACTCCGGCGATGGGGCCAAGAAATACTGCAGGCAGTAAGCGCGCAATAAATACACCTGCGATAGCAAAGTTTGCAGTTGCATATGAGCCGCCAGAGAGTTGTTGCGCCAGCGCTGTTGTTGCAAGAAGTCCGAGCCAATCACCAAGGGAAGAGAAGACCATTGAGTTCCAGAGCTTGCGAAATGCGGGGATAGCCAGAACGCCGCGGGTTTCATCCTGCTTAGGGGCAGCAGGGTTTGGAAGGCTGGCTGGCATGAGGTGAGTCTATCGGGAGCGTGGGACGCTGACTTGAGGGGCCTAAAAGAGGCTGCGGATGCTCTCTTCAAGGGAGTACTTAGATTCAAAGCCCATCGCAGACTTTGCTAGCTTCACATCTGCACACAAGAATGCGGGATCACCTGCGCGACGCGGGCTTTCGATTACTTCGCTGCCGCTCTTGTTGATTGCTTTAAGTACAAGGTCGATTACTTGGCGCACTGATGCACCGCGTCCTGTGCCGATATTCATTGTTGCAGGTAATGCTGATGTGGAATCTGCTGCAGCTAAATGTGCACGAGCAATGTCGCGCACATCAACATAATCGCGCACACATGTGCCATCAGCTGTTGGATAATCGGTGCCGAAAATCACCGGTGCTTCACCTTTATGGAGTTTGCCTAAGACAATCGGAACTAAGTTCTCGACAGAATTATCGAGTAGCTCTTTTGCAGCCGCGCCCACAACGTTAAAGAAGCGAAGTGATGTACCAAAGTTACCTGGTGTATTGATAAATGCAGTGACTTTTGATTCTGCTTGATACTTTGAATCCCCGTACGGCGATATCGGAGCCTTTGGTCCATCTTCAGTGCAAGGATCCATTGAATCGGGACTTCCATAGACGGCGGCAGTGGATGAGAAGATAAATTTCTTCACACCGTTACGCTTTGCAATCTCAATCAGCTCATTGGTGGCTTCTAAATTTACTTGGAAATACTCATCGGATTTCTCCATCGATTCACCAACGGCTTTTAGAGCTGCAGTGTGAACGATGCCAACAATCTTATGAGTGCGAATAGCACTTTCGATCTCGTTGTAGTCGCGGATATCGCCCTTGATAAATGGAATATCGATGCCGTGCTTTGCACGTAAGTAATCGATGCGGCTTTCAAGGCCTTGGTATAAAGAGTCGAAGAGAACTACAAATTTGCCCGCGCGAATGAATTCATCAGCGATATGTGTGCCGATATAGCCCGCACCGCCCGTGATTAACCATCGCTCTTGGGTCATGGAAGCAGTCTACCTGCTATTAAAGAATGAATATCTATAGCTTTGCTTGGTCGACTATCTGCCCATCAACAATTATCTTGACTGTATAGCCCTTTAGATTTAAATCAAATTTAACAGTTTTATCACCTTGGGAATTTACAGTGACAGTTTGCGTTATTGATTTGGAGCCTTTCTTGCTTGCGACAACTTTTACCTTTGCGCCTGGTGTATCCAAATTAATTGCCACACTTGTTGTCTTTGATCCTCGGCTCTTTAGTTCTACCGAACCGGAGACTGCCACCGAGGCCTCATCTACGAGTTGAGCAGTATTTGTTTCGCCGGCAGCTGACAGCGCAGTAGCACTGTCTGAATTTAGTTTTTGAGCATTAAATAGAGTTGCTGCTTGAGATTTTTCATAATCGACCACTGCTTGTGGCTTAACACCGGTGCATACCGGGTAATCCTTAAACTTTTCCTGTGTGCAGTCGACGCCACTCGAATCTGGCTTTCCTGCAGCTTTTTCAGATTGTGCACGGTCCCAACATGTTGTTGTGATCGAATTTGCAGAGTTCGCGCAATTTATTTCGCCGTTGATGGTCATAGGGATACACATCGTTAAATTCTTATTTAAATCTAATGAGCAATCTGCAGATTGGTTGCCTGAATACGTGATTGTTGTTCCAGCTTGAGGTGCCGTATGTGTCACCTCTGTTGTAACAGGAGGTGTGTTAACAGGTGGCGGTGGGGCTTCACCACGACAGGTTGTTGTAATCGCATTTGCAGGATGAGCGCAGTTAATCTGGCCATCAATTGTCATAGGAATATCGTCAGCGAAACTTGCAGGAGTTATAAATCCAAGAAGTGCGAAAATAAGGGCCAGGATTCCTTTTTTCATGGGTCTAGTTTACTTCTTGGCTTTGCCGGTAGCTTTCTTGGCTGCTTTCTTCTTTGTTGCAGCTTTCTTCACGACATTCTTTGTAAGAGTTGGTGCCGCATCGCCTGGTTTAGTTTTCGCCGCCTTCTTACGTGATTTCTTTGGTGATGGGCCGTTCTCGGCCTCCCATGCGCGGCGGCCAGCAAGGAGTTCCAGTCCGCGCTCAAGTGTCATCGCTTCAAGTGTGTCACCGCGACGGAGCGTTGCATTTGTTTCACCATCGGTAACATACATACCGAAGCGACCATCTTTAATAATTACTTGCTTCTCACTGCCGGGATCAAGACCAAGTTCTTTCAGTGGCGGTTTTGCAACGCCGCGACGACGCTCTTTTGGCTTTGAATAAATATCGAGCGCTTCATCTAATGTGATTGCAAAGAGCTGATCTTCAGATGTCAGTGTGCGCGAATCAGGACCGGCCTTGAGATATGGGCCGTAGCGACCATTCTGCACAGTGATTTCATCTCCTGCGCTATTGGTTCCAAGTACACGTGGCAGTGAAAGTAGTTGCAGCGCATCATCGAGTGTGATGGTATCTAAATTCATTGTTGAGAGAAGAGAAGCTGTCTTTGGCTTTGGTGCATCTTTCTTCTTGCGCTTCTTCTTTGGTTCACCTTTATCGTTGAGTTCAACCGGTTCTTCCGGAAATATCTCAGTGATGTATGGACCAAAGCGACCAGACTTTGCAACAACTTCAAAGTTTGTCTTTGGGTCTACGCCGAGTTCGCGCTCACCTGAAGGTGCAGCGAGCAGTTCTATCGCTTTTGCAAGAGTGAGTTCATCGGGTGCTAAGTTCTCTGGAATATTTGCAAGCTTGCGATCTTGCCCCTCGATATTTTCTTGTAAGTATGCGCCATAGCGGCCAACACGAATTTCGATTGTGTCAGATAAATTCATTGTGTTTGTGGCACGAGCATCAATGACGCCAAGGTCTAGCGCTAATTCATTCAGTCCTGGTTGTCCGTCAACGCCGTAATAGAAATCGCGTAGCCAATCCACGCGGCCAGCTTCGCCTGATGCAATCTTGTCTAGATCTTCTTCCATGGAAGCGGTGAAGTCATAGTCAACAAGTTTTGTGAAGTGGGTTTCTAGAAGGCCAGTTACCGAGAACGCTAAGAATGTTGGAACTAGTGCGCGCCCGCGCTTATAGACATATCCGCGATCTTGAATTGTTTGAATGATGGATGCAAATGTTGAAGGGCGACCAATACCAAGTTCCTCTAGCTTCTTTACAAGTGTTGGCTCGGTATAACGCGCAGGAGGCTTTGTATCGTGGCCTTCGCATGCATATTCCTCAACCTTTACCGATTGACCAAGAGACATTGCAGGCAGACGACGGTCTTCAGATTCTTCATCCTTATTTTCATCCGTTGCAATATCGTCATATGCAGCTAAGAATCCTGCAAAGGTGATGACAGAACCATTTGCGCGAAAAATTGTCTCTTTCTTGTCCGCCGTTTTTACATCAAAGTCAACGCGCATCTGCATCTTCTTAGCATCAGCCATTTGCGATGCAACTGTACGCTTCCAAATCAAGTCATAGAGTGCAAATTCATCGCGTGATAGCTCTGGTGCTAACTCACCAGGGGTCTTAAATACATCTCCTGCAGGGCGAATAGCTTCGTGTGCTTCTTGTGCGTTCTTAGATTTTCCTTGATACAGGCGGGCAGTTTCATAGACATGGTCTTTGCCATAGAGCGCAGTTGCAGCAGCACGTGCCGCTTTTATAGCTTGATCAGATAAGTTAATTGAATCGGTACGCATATAAGTGATGTAGCCGTTTTCATAGAGACGTTGTGCGATACGCATCGTGATCTGTGCGCCCCACCCAAGTCGGCTACCCGCATCTTGTTGCATTGTCGAAGTAGTAAATGGTGGCTTTGGACGTTCAGTGCGTGGAGATTCCTCCATCGACTTAACAGTCAGCGGTGTTCCTTTGAGAGAGTTAACAAGAGCGTTTGCTTGAGTTTCATCGAGTAACAAGATGTCTTTAAGTGACTTCTCTTTTACTGCGCCATCTGCGCCAAAGTCACTTGTGGCAGCTACTTTCTTGCCATCTACCGATAGCAAGCGCGCCGTGAAACCAAGGTCTGTCTTGGCATTGAGATCCCACCACGAAGAAGAAATAAATGCCATGCGTTCGCGTTCTTTTTCAACAATAAGACGCGTTGCAACAGATTGCACACGCCCTGCTGAAATGCGCGGCATCACTTTCTTCCACAGAACCGGTGAAAGTCTGTACCCATAAAGGCGGTCTAATACGCGACGTGTTTCTTGCGCGTCAATTAAGTTGTAATCCAGGTCGCGTGTATTTTCTACAGCGGCCTTTATCGCCTCTTCTGTAATCTCATTAAAGACCATGCGCTTAATGGGGATCTTTGGTTGCAATACCTCAACTAAGTGCCAGGCAATTGCTTCACCTTCGCGGTCTTCATCAGTTGCAAGAAGAATCTCGCCAGCGCCCTTCATCAACTCCTTGAGCTCGGCGACTTTCGCTCGCTTATCGGGGTTGATGACATACAGAGGTGCAAAATCATTTTCGATATCGACGCCCTCTTTAGACCAGGCGAGCTTCTTCACTTCCTTAGGGATATCAGCTGCTCGCTGTGGCAGATCGCGGATATGACCGACGCTAGCCTCGACGATGAAAGCATCGCCGAGGTAGCCGCCAATTTTGCGAGCTTTCGCTGGTGATTCGACAATCACCAACGTTTTGAGATCTTTAGCCACCGCTAGTGATCTGCCGAACCATTAGTCAACTGAACGCCCTTGGTGTTTTTAATAATCGATATTCGTTGATTGACGACGATTACGAATAAGTGCTCCGATAATTACGAGAAGTGCAACGAGTGCAATAGCAAGTGATACTGCAGATTGCGCAGGGAGTGCAAAGCTCACAATTGCAGGTGTAATCAAAAGACCAACAAGGTTCATCACCTTGATAAGTGGGTTGATTGCAGGGCCTGCTGTGTCTTTAAATGGATCTCCGACAGTGTCTCCGACAACAGTTGCAGCGTGTGCATCTGTGCCCTTTCCACCGTAGTGGCCATCTTCAACCATCTTCTTTGCGTTATCCCACGCACCACCAGAGTTTGAAAGGAATACTGCCATCAGTGTTCCAGTGCCGATTGCACCGGCAAGGTATGCACCAAGTGCTCCAACACCGAGACCGAAACCAACTGCGATTGGTGCCATCACTGCAAGCAGTCCTGGTGTTACCAATTCGCGAAGTGAATCGCGTGTACAGATATCTACAACGCGACCGTACTCAGGCTTTTCTGTTCCGTTCATGATTCCTGGGTGCATCTTGAATTGATTACGAACTTCAACAACAACCGCGCCCGCTGCACGAGATACCGCGTTCACTGCAAGTCCTGAGAAGAGGAATACAACTGCGGCACCAATAATCAAACCGACCAAGTTACGAGGGGATGCAATATCGAGAACTCCTTGGAATTCCAGTGCAACATCTGTGCCTTCTCCAACAGCCTTGATAACAGCTTCCTTGATTGCATCTGTGAATGCACCGAAGAGCGCAGTTGCTGCAAGTACTGCTGTAGCAATTGCGATTCCCTTAGTGATTGCCTTTGTTGTATTACCAACAGCATCGAGAGAAGTAAGAATCTGTGCACCTTCACCCTTAACATCGCCTGACATTTCTGCAATGCCTTGCGCGTTATCTGAGATAGGTCCAAATGTA
>RFSY01000035.1 GCA_009923805.1 Actinomycetota bacterium | reverse complement strand
GATATCTGCAACGACCTCGTACTGGGTGCTACTCGCGCACTTGAGGCGGCCCATGTGAAGAAGATTAAGACGATTTATGTTCCTGGTTCTTTTGAGATTCCACTTGCCGCACAAAAAATGTTTGAAAAAGGATATGACGCAGTTGTTGCAGTTGGCCTCGTCCTCAAAGGGGAGACACCGCACTTTGATTTTGTCTGCCAAGGAGTCACTCAAGGCGTCATTGATGTGCAACTCAAGTGGTCCAAGCCGATTGGTTACGGAGTATTGATGTGTAACGATCTTGATCAGGCCATTGCTCGTTCAGGTCGTCCCGGAAGTAAAGAAGATAAGGGATACGACAGCGCGATTGCAGTTCTTAAACTTCTAGAACTGTAATTACTTCTTCGTTGCAGCAGGGGTTGGAAGCATCTTCTGCACAGTTTTGTAAACACCTACAGATAAGCCGGCATTAAATGAGCCGGCTAAAAGTGCGTTGAGATTTACAAGCTCACTGGCACGAGTAGGAATCTCGTAATACTTAAAGTTTGCAGCACAGCGCTTAGGGGCGATCGGTTCGGCGACAATGGGTGGCTTCGTATTGGGCCCAGCCGGAAATAGGCGAAGACAGAGAGTGATCGGTGAGGCAGAGGTTGCGGCTTGGCTTGCGGGCATGGGAGTGGCCACCGCTATGAGTGCAGTGACTGCCACGGTAGTAATAGATATGTGTAAAACTCTCGGTCTTTTCATGAGCCGAGTATAGATGCGAGTCAGAAATCACCTGACCCCTGCGATGGCTTGCGCTTGAGTTTTTATTTCTCTGACCTTACATTTGCCACCTACCTTCGGGCCAACACATACGAAAAGGAAAAGGAACCATGAAAGCATCAGTACTTCATAAATATGACGAGTCTCTTACCGCTAGTAACTGGGTCACATATGAGGACGTTCCAGATCCGAAGATTACGAAGCCAACAGATGTGCTTGTAAAGATTGGTGGCGCAGGCGTCTGCCGCACCGACCTACACGTCATCGAAGGTCAGTGGAGATCTCGTATGGATCCAGATGGCAAGACTCTTCTTCCATACATCATGGGCCACGAAAACGCTGGCTGGGTTGAAGAAGTTGGATCAGAAGTTGTTGGTCTTAAAAAAGGTGATCCTGTAATTTTGCACCCACGTCTATCTTCAGGTTTTGAAATTGAACATCGTCGCGGTGAAGATATGCACGGCACTGGAACATTTCCTGGTGTGAGCGAAAACGGTGGCTATGCCGAAGCGTTAGTCACTAGCGTTCGTAACATTGTTGCACTTCCAAAGTCACTTGCTCCTAAAGCTGTTGCTGCATACGCAGATGCGGGACTAACTGCTTATCACGTTGCTAAGAAAGCATCTCGCACACTTTTACCAGGTCAGTTCGTGGTTGCAATTGGTGCAGGTGGACTTGGGCATATCGGAATTCAATGCTTGAAGGCAATGTGTGCTGCAGAAATTATTGTGGTCGACATGTCAGATATGGCTCTTAAGTTGGCTAAGGAGAGCGGCGCTGATCACGTAGTAAAGGCTGATGGCAATGAAGTTGAAGCAATCCTGCAACTTACAAAGGGCTTTGGCGCAGAAGCAGTAATCGACTTCGTGGGTGAGAAGGGTTCAATCAAGAAGGGTCTGGCAATGACTCGCGCACTTGGTAACTACTACATCGTTGGTTACGGTGAAGATATCCAGATTTCAGCTCTCGATCTCATTACAACTGAGCGCAATATCGTCGGTAACTTGGTGGGAACATGGGCAGATCTCAATGAGCTCATGTCACTTGCTGAGCGCGGTCTCGTGCACTTATCTACAGTTGAATATTCATTGAAGGATGCAGATCAAGCCCTGCACGATCTCAATGCTGGCAAAGTTAAGGGTCGCGCAATTCTGGTTCCTTAAAAAACCGAAAAGAAGTTCTCAGTAATACCTTGTTAAGTCTCGGAACCACCTCATCGAAGGAGATGAACTGCCCATGAAAAAAATTGAAATCGCGGCATTTGGTGGCTCCGAGACTTTGCAATTGGTAGATGCACCTATGCCTACGCCTACGGGTACCCAACTACTGGTGAAGGTGGCTGCTGCTGGAGTTAATTTCGTAGATATTTACCAACGAAATGGAAATCCCGTTTATGGCATGACTACGCCATACACCCCAGGCATGGAAGGCGCTGGAGTTGTGGAAGCAGTGGGTAGCGATGTCGCGGATATCAAAGTTGGAGATCGCGTTGCCTGGACCTGGGCGCTGGGAAGTTATGCCGAATATGCAATTGTGGAAGAGGCAAAAGCGGTAATCGTTCCGCAGGGCCTTGAGCTAGAAGAGGTTGCGGCATTTATGTTGCAGGGAATTACCGGTCATTACCTCACCAACTCCACTTATGAAATCAAGCCAGGAGATATCGCTCTCGTGCATGCTGCCGCTGGCGGTACTGGAAGTTTACTCGCACAACTTATTTTACTTAAAGGCGGAGTCGTCATTGGTACGACATCAACCGAAGCCAAAGAAGCAACTGTTCGAGCACTAGGTGTGCAACATGTGATTCGCTATGACAAAGAAGATTTCGTTGCAGAAGTTAAGAAGATAACCGGTGGCCGCGGAGTAGATGTTGTCTATGACGGAGTGGGTGCAAAAACTTTTGATCAGTCACTACAGTGTCTGAAGCCTCGCGGAATGATGGTGCTCTTTGGCGCAGCAAGCGGACCCGTTCCACCATTTGAAATTATGCGATTGAATTCTTCTGGCTCTCTCTTTCTTACCAGACCAACACTTGCCCACTATGTGGCAGATGCCGCTGAATTTAAGGGGCGCTGCGCTGCGATTTTTACTTTGTTACTCGAAGGTAAGTTAACGGTGCGCATCGATAAACGCTACGCCTTGGGTGATGCGCGTGCTGCCCATGATGACTTGGCCAGCGCTCAGACCAGCGGCAAATTGGTACTGATTCCCTAACCCTCACCCGTCTCAAATTGTGGAATTCGTATCTCGCAGGCTGGTTAAAAAAGTAATGAAAAAGTTATCTAATCATTTGGCGCAAGAGGGGAATCCCACTTAATCTTTGCCCACCGCAAGCGAACTGGTCAGACAAGGCTGGATTTCTAGCGGGGGAAGCAGTCAATACATTGTAATTATTTACCTTGATTTTTCAGTAATGATTCTTCGATCTAGATAGTTACAACTACTACTCAATGGAGAGGCAAGACATGCAAAAAGCAAAGAAGTTGCGTGCTTTGGCAGTTGTTGTTCCAACAGTTTTGATCGCATCACTGTTGTCTGGAACATTCACTACCGGAGCTACAGCGGCAGATTCAGGAATGGGACCTGGTCCTAAGAAGAAGGCTGCAACATTCGCAGTTGGCTCATTAATTGATTACACAAAGCAGCCATACACACCTAAGGCATATGCATCAGCAGCCAAGGTAAAAGATGGCACACAAGATTGCTCGTACCACAACACGAGCATGAAAGATTATTCAGGACAGAAAATTACTGTTCTTGCTCCACCTCCACCAAACATGGGTGAGCCAATGGAACAACACGGAGCAATGTTCGCTAAGTTAACTGGCGGAAAAGTTATTGTTCAGCACGTTCCAGTAGGAGATCTCTATCCAAAGCAGCAGACTGCTTTCCAGACAGGTGTAAGCCCATGGGATGTTGTTGTTAACTTCTCTAACTGGATTGGTGATTTCCAGCAGTACTACTACGACATTCCTACTAAGTACACATCAGGCAATGGCGAACTAGCCTCAATGCTTCCTTTGTACAAGGGAATTTACTCATGGAACGGAAAGACAAAGTTCTTCGGAATCGATGCTGACCGTCACTTCCTCAAGTACCGTACAGACGTCATTGAAGATCCTGCAGCAGCAGCGTTCTACAAGGACAAGACTGGCAAGACACTTGAGGTCCCAAAGACTTGGGCTGAGTACAACTTGATGGCTTCAACATTTAACGGTTACAAGCCAAAGGGTCAGCCAGCAGGCACAGCATTTGCTGGTTCATCTGAAATCACAAAGCGCGATGACTTGATGTCAACTGCGTTCATCAACCGCGTAGCACCTTACGCAAAGAATCCAAACGTAAAGACAGGATTCTGGTTCGATAAGAACATGGTTCCACAAGTTAACAACCCAGGATTCGTACAAGGGCTGACAGATTTTGTTGCTTCAGCTAAGTACTGGCCACAGGGTGGTGGAAACTTCGGTCTCTCTGACGAAATTACATCATACGGTCGCGGTGATAGCTTGTTCAGCTACACATGGGATGACGCATGGTCACAATCAAACCAATCTGACAGCCCAATCGTTGGCAAGGTAAAGGCTGCACCAAACCCTGGCGCAGAGAAGGTATGGAACAGCGAAACCAAGAAGTGGGATACACCTGCTGGTGGCGTTAACCGTGCTCCTTACATCGCATGGGGTTGGTCATCATCAATTCCTGTAGCTTCAAAGAATAAGCAAATGGCACTTGACTTCCTTTGCTTCTTTGCAAACAAGGCTAACCACGCAATCGATCTAACAATCGGACGTACAGGTGTTAACCCATCACGTACAGAAGACTTCACTACAGATTTCTGGGTGAAGGGTCTTGGTTGGTCAACAGAAGCTACTCAGTCATGGATTGACACAATGAACAACTACTCAACTGCTAAGAACCGCGTATTTGACCTTCGCGTTCCTGGCAATGGTCAGTTCATGGGTGCAATCGCAGACGGTGTTGCACTGGCTCTAGCGGGTCAGAAGACACCTCAAGCAGCACTAGACGAAGTCGCTGCCAAGTGGGTTGAGATTCTCAACACCATTGGTAAGGACAAAGTTAAGGCTGCCTACCAGAACGTGCTCAAGCTAGAGAATTCGTAAGAATTCGCTAGTTAGCAGGGCTTAGCGACAAGATCGTGGAGGCCAATCGCCAATCGGCGAGCAACCTCCACGGTCTTGTTACTATTTAAAATTTGATTTTTGCCGGTTTTTTAAAGAGAGTTAGCCACTATTCCATTGTGAGGAGATTGTTCATTGACGAGCAAGTTCTATAAGAGGCTCTTCCTACTTCCAGGGTTGCTTCTTCTTATCGCAATCATTATTTTTCCTTTGCTCTTCACCATTCGCGTCAGTATGGCGAATTGGAATGTTTCACATTCAGGTCTCGATTGGGCAGGTGGAGCCAACTGGGCTCGTATGTTCCACGATGTTAATTTCTGGTCTTCTTTATTTAGACTTTTTTACTTCTCATTTATTACGACAACACTTCAATACATCTTAGGTTTTACTGCAGCTATGTATGCATGGAAAGGATTTGCATCTCGCCGATTCTTTAGAGTGCTCTGGCTAGTGCCTCTTATGACCACACCCAGCGTTATGGCGATTGTGTGGCGCTCCATATTTAGAGAAGATATTGGCGCCGCAAATGGGCTACTCTCAAAAATCGGTATTGATCCCATTGCATGGTCTACACAGATTTTCCCAGCGACAGTAACAATCACCATCGCTGAGGTCTGGCAGTGGACGCCATTTATGTTCCTCATCTTGTTAGCAGGGCTACTCAGTCTTCCAAAAGAGCAATTTTTATCTGCTGAAATTGATGGAGCTACTCCGTGGCGCACATTCTGGAGTATCACATTCCCACTGATGGCTCCGATTAGCATTGGCGCAATCATCATTCGCCTCATTGAAGCTTCGAAAATCTTCGACTCAATATTTAACTTAACTTCTGCAGGACCAGGAAACTCAACTGAAACTCCTGCCTACTATCTCTACACACGTGGTCTGCGAGAATTCCAAATCTCCTACGGTGCAACGATGGGTCTCATGTACCTGATTTTGGCAATCTTGACCTTAACCATTTTGGGCCAGATTTTCGCCCGTGTATCTAAGCCAAGGGGTATCTAACTCATGAAAAAGATCCTTAAATATTCCTTCATCTTTATCTGGAGTACTTTTGTACTGGTTCCATTGTCCTGGGCTCTCGTAACTAGCTTTAAGCCACCAGCTGCAGTTAATAACGGAGCAACATTTATTCCATGGCTTCAATTCCAACCTACTCTTGATGGTTGGAAAGATATTACGGGAATCTCGGGTTATGCCAACCTATTTCCACCGCTGATCAATAGCGCAACGGTAACTTTCTTCTCCACGCTGATCAGTTTGACCTTTGGTTGCATGGCTGCCTACGGTCTCTCTCGCTTCTCATATGGATGGAAGAATTACAAAAACCCAGACATTATCTTCTTCTTCATCTCCCAAAGAATTATGCCGCCAGCAGTTTTGGCTGTGCCCTTCTTTATTCTTCTTAAAACTTTGCACTTACTTGATACAAAATTAGGTTTGGTGCTTGTCTTAACTTCTGGCTTGATGCCAATCGTTGTCTGGCTCTTAGTTGACTTCTTTAATCAGTTGCCGAAAGAGATTGATGAGATGGCGATGCTCGAAGGATGTAATCCATTCGAAGCATTTGTCAGAACTATTCTTCCGCTTGCGCGACCAGGATTGACCGTGGCTGGAATGTTCGCAATTATCTTTGGGTGGAACGATCTCTTCTTCGCACTTGTGCTCACCTTCACCAATGTTCAAACGCTGCCGGTTGCAGTTGTTGCTCTTAATGGAACAGTGACACCGTTCTGGACGTTATCAGCTTCTGCAATCTTCTCAATTTTGCCACTCGTCGGCCTCGCCTTCGTAGTTGAGAGATTCCTCTCTAAGGGTGGATTTGCCGGAGCTGTGCGATGAAGGGTTCAACTGTGAATTTAGATTTACGTAGCGTTTCAGTTGATACCGAGACCGAAGTTATCCTTAAGGATATTTCATTTAAATTTGAGCCTGGAAAGATTTATGTGCTCATTGGTAGAACTACATCTGGAAAAACTTCCTTGATGAGAACTATCGCTGGACTGATTGAGCCAACAGATGGTGAAATCCATCTAGGTGAAGAGCGCTTGGATGAAGTTCCTATCTGGGATCGAGGAATTGCTATGGTCTATCAGCAATTCATCAACTACCCACATCGCACAGTTCTCAATAACGTGGAATTTCCACTCTTGCGCGCAGGTGTCTCAAAGGCAGATGCAAAGGCGCAAGCGTTGGCAATGCTTGAAAAAGTGGGCTTGAGTGAATTTAAAGATCGCAAGCCATCACAACTCTCAGGTGGACAACAGCAACGTGTGGCTATCGCACGTGCTCTCGTTCGCAACACACGAGTAATTTTGCTTGATGAGCCATTAATGAACCTCGATTACAAGTTGCGCGAGCAACTGCGCGAGGAGTTCCGCACCCTCTTTAAGGGCACCGCTGATAGCGTGACCATTTATGCAACGACAGAACCATCAGAGGCGCTATTCCTAGGCGATGAACTTCTTGTGATGCATGAAGGCCGAGTGATTCAACACGGAAAGCCAGATTTCGTTTTTGAGAATCCATCCTCAATCGATGTAGCACAGATTGTTAATGACCCTCCCATGACAATTTTGGATGCTGAAATTAAAGATGGAAAAGTGAACATTGGTAATCTCATTACCTTCCCAACTCCTGCGCACTTGAAGTCTGAGAAAGATGGAAAGTATAAAATTGGAACTCGTGCCAGCGAAGTCATCTTGGGTGGCAGTGAGAGCAACTCTGAAGAAGGCACTGTCTCACTTTCCGAGGTCTCTGGCTCTGAAACACTTCTCTACGTAAAGTTAAATGTTGGTGAAGTGGTTCTACAGCTAGAAGGAATCCATGATTACCAGATCGGGCAAGCGGTGACTATCTCACTAGCCCCAAACAGAATATTCCTATTTAACATGGATGGCACTCTATGTGCAGCTCCAGGAAATTAAGGGTGAATTAATTGTCAAAGATAACTTTCACTAATATCGGGCAGTCCTACGATAAGAGCCCTGATCAAGATACCTGGGCGCTGAAGCCAATTTCCATGACACTTGATTCAGGAAAGTCCTATGCGCTGGTAGGCCCATCTGGATGCGGCAAGACCACAATCCTTAACATCATCTCTGGAATCGTTACCCCTTTTCAGGGCAGCGTCGCCTTTGATGATGTTGACATCACCAAGCTGCCAACAGCTAAGCGCAATGTGGCACTTGTATTCCAATTCCCAACTATCTATAAGTCAATGACTGTAGAAGAGAATTTGGCATTTCCATTGGTCTGCCGTAAATGGGAAGCAGCAAAGATCAAGAGTCGTGTAGGAGAAATCGCCGAGCAAATCGGAATCTCTCATAAGTTAAATCGCTCAGCCAATAAGCTCGGTGCCGATGAGAAGCAGTTAATTTCACTTGGTCGCGGCCTAGTTCGCGATGATGTGACTGCGCTACTGATGGATGAGCCACTGACAGTAATTGATCCTCAGCTCAAGTTTGAACTTCGCAAGAAAATTAAGCAGATTATTGCCGGCAAGGACATCACTGTTGTTTATGTGACCCACGATCAGTACGAGGCCATGACATTTGCCGATGAACTGCTCGTGATGAGCCTTGGAAAGTTAGTGCAACGAGGTACTCCGGAAGACCTATTTGAGCGCCCCAACAGTAAGTATGTAGGTAACTTTATTGGTTCACCTGCGATGAACTTCTTTAAGGCTGAAGTCGTCGACGGCCTTGCCAAGATTGGTGGCTACACCTTGTCCTCATCAGCTGATCTCAAGCAAGTTGCAGATCCGTATCTTGAATTTGGTATTCGGCCTGAGCATATCGAGGTGCACCACGGAAGTGGCGACAATGTTGTTACCGCCGACTTCTTTAGCCATGATGATTTAGGTTCAACGAGAATTTTGAACTGTCGCTTCGGAACCGGAGTTATCAAAGTGAAGGTGGCGCGAAGTTTCGAGGTTCCAAACCACGGACCCATTAATCTCAAGTTGCCCAAGAGTAATTTGCTTGCCTACCGCGAAGGTCTGCAAGTCCTTTAGTAGTAAGAATTACTAGATAAAGAATTGTTATAAAGCCCTGAATCTAGGGCTTTCGAGTCTTCATTTTTCCACAATTTTGAGCGCAAGTTTATTCGTCTCAAGCCCCATTTCATGTTGCAGACCATAAACAGCAATAGTAATCTTTCGTAACGGATTCGCAGGTGATGTGAATCCTCTTACAAGCACTAGAAGGGGAACACATGAAGGATGGAAATTTTGTTCTCGATGCGCATACTGGTTTCTGGGATGCGAGCAAAGAGAACATCAAGAATGAATACGGCTTAGCTTTCGCCGAAACATTCTATGCGTTTCAAACAGGTTTTAATCCACCAGATCCAAAGTGGACAATGGACTTTGATAAAGAGTTTCGTAAGGTAGATCCAGATTGGTATTTACACCACATGTTCGTTCGTGGTGAAATGGATATGGCGATTCTTTCTACTCAGGTTTTATCAGATTTCTATCACACAGGATTTACAAACTCAAAGCGCAATGCTGAGATGGTTGCCCGTGCACCAGAGCGTCTAATCGGATTAGGTGGAGTAGATCCACGCGATAAGAACGCAACTCGTCACATGCGTGAGCAGGTTGAAGGCGATGGCATGAAGGGTTTCAAGTGGTACACCGCTGAATGGCGCGGAGAATCACGCGGTTGGAAAGCAAATGATCCAGCTGTATTCCCATGCTACGAAGAAGCAATTGCAATGGGTGTTAAGAACATGCACTTCCATAAGGGCCCTGCTGTAGAGCCTCTTTCAATGGAGAAGTTCGATGTCTATGACATTGACGAACCATCATCACTCTATCCAGAACTCAACTTCATTGTTGACCATATTGGTCTTCCACGTCTTGATGAGTTCTGCTGGATTGCTGCACGTTCAACAAACGTGTACGCATCACTTGCAGTTGCGAACGCATTTATTCACAAGCGTCCTCGCTACTTCGGTGAAATGATGGCGAACCTTCTCTTCTGGCTCGGCGAAGACCGCATCATCTGGGGAACAGACTTCCCAATTTGGTACCCACACTGGATTCTTGATGAATTCATGGAGTACCAGATTCCAGAAGATATTGCTGAAGAGTTCGGAGTTCAGTTGACTCCAGAAATCAAGGCAAAGATCATTGGTGGAAACGTTGCACGTCTATACGGCATTGATACCGATGCGAAGCTTAAGAAGATTGAGAACGATGAATTTAGCCAGCGCCGTAAGGAATTCCTTGCGAACTCTGCTACATACGTCGGTGCTTAATCCCTAAAAGATAAAAGAAAGAAGCCATGTCTACAACATCGATGAGTATCGAAGAAGTTATTCGTACCGCGGCAGGTAGTGTTCCCGACCCTGAAATCCGCAAGACCATGGGTGAGCTAGGCATGATTGATGAAGTTGAGATGGGGGAGGGTGGTAACGTAATTATTCGTTACCACCTGACCTCGCCTCTCTGTCCATCACCATTTGCCATTTCGATCGGCAAAGAGATTCGACGTCGCGTAGAGCAGGTTGAAGGCGTCACACGAGCTACAGTTGAAATTCGCGATCACTTCATCGCTAAAGATATTGCTGCAAAGGTCAATGAAGTTGAAATCGCAAAGGATGCTCCACCATGGCTATAAGGTATGAAACGGGTAGCACCTATTTTCCTGGCTACGAGACAGCTGAGTCAGTCATTGAATATTTATCAGCAGAAGAAGTTGCGCGCAGAAGCCTGAAGAATCGTCGCGAACTCTCACTTTTAGAAACACCTTCTGTCATGCGAGTTGCAAGCATTCTTGCCGAGCGCACCAGAAAACCAGATATTTGGATTCGTAGCGCAATCACGACGTTAGATCGATTCTCTCGCGAAGTCTGCGATGGAGACTTAGAGGCCGCCCTAAAGGCTGGTCAAGCCGATCCACTAACAGCTGAACTACTCAATCAAAAGTATTTGCAGATGCACCAGGACCTTACCTCGGTTCAACTTGCTGCACTCATTTTAGGACCAAAGTTGTGGTGGACATTTAACGGCGTAGAAGTCCCATGGGTAAAGCAATTCACCACTGTGCCACGTCCTCATATCGCAAATAGCAAGAAGGGTGATTTCGATCCCGTCGTGCGTTTGTTGATGCTCAGCCTTGTCGGCACTGGCCTTACCTTTGAAGAGCTAGAAAAGATTAAGGTAAAGGATTCCGGGTCCCTGGATAAAGATGGAAAGATTGTTGAAAATGCTTATAGCGATCCACTTGTTCTCCAGTTTGAGACAGAAGAAGGACCACGCATCACTTTCTTAGGCGAAGAAGCGCGCGAAGCTCTCTCGCATCAACTAGCAATTCGTAACCCAAAATCAGAAGATTCGCTCTTTGCTGATGCTGCAGATTTCAAACGATTTATGGAGCACGCCGCTACTCGAGCAGAGTCCATCATTGAGACCGTGAACGGTGTGAACAGCACTCTCTGCAAAACTGTCGGAGATTTCTTCCTCGAATGGGGAATTCCGGGACGTAATTTCTATAAAGAAAATGGAATCGAACGCCCCGAAGATTAAGAGTTAACGGAAGTAAGGTCTTACGCACTACTAATCACGCACACTACCGCATGTAATAAGCCTAGTAAACGCTCAATTATCGAATTTCGCATCCAAATGACTATCCGCGTTACTACCCGGTTGCTACCTTTTACACATGAAGTTTATGTCTGGCTGGACTT
>RFSY01000034.1 GCA_009923805.1 Actinomycetota bacterium | reverse complement strand
GCCGCCGCTCATAACAGGGCGAGCAACAGCATCGAGCCCCTTTAACTCTTTGCGTCTGGTCAGAAGTAAGAGTTGCAAGAGAAAGGCTTCATCAAAGGTAAGGCGTAAGCGGGCCTTTTCAGCGCTATCCAGATCAACTGGATTGTGCAGTTGCACGAGGGCTTGCTGCAAGGTGGGATATCCGTACTTCTCGCGGATAACATCAGGCAGAAAGTCAGGTACCTCATCTAACGAGGCAATCGCTAATTCAATACTCTGTGCAATTTTCCAAGACGGCATCTTTGAACTAGCGGGATACATCGGTAAGTACTTACCTGCAAAACCTTCAACCGCTGCATCCACATCATTACCGTCGGGAATCAATTCATAATCAGGATGTGCAAGCTGTCGCTTTCCATTAAATACTCCAACTTTGCCTGCAAAGAGCGCTTGCGTGCCCACTTTGAGATCCTTCTCGCGCCATGCTTGATTGAAGAAGGTGAGAGAGAGTTTTGCTGAACCATCCGTGACAATTACTTCGAGAATGTTTCCTTTGCGCGCATGCAGTCTTCTATTTGTTGCGCTGAAGACTTCTGCCAGAATTGTTACCTCATCACCTTCATTAAGCTCAGAAATATTTGAAAGTTCTCCACGCACCAAGTAGCGGCGAGGATAGTGATGCAATAAATCCCCAACTGTGACGTAGCCATATAAATCATGAAGAACTTTTGTCGTGCGGTCGCCCAAAACTCCGACAAGTTTGGAATCAAGATTGGCCACGGCGCTATTCTCTCGCCTTGCTTGCAATACTCCTTGCTTTGAGCATAAATTCCACCGGATTCGCCGAAAAGCGCCTCACTTGCTACCCTTACGCCCTGTTCAATTTTGACTGTAAATCTAGAAGGAGAACCACCCATGGCATCTTCATGCGACATCTGTGGCAAGGGACCAAGCTTTGGCAATAACGTTTCACACTCACAGGTGAAGACACGTCGCCGCTGGAATCCAAATATTCAGCGCGTTAAGACAATTGTTGCTGGTGCATCAAAGCGTCAGAATGTTTGTACTTCATGCCTCAAGGCTGGCAAAGTCACACGTTAATTTTTCTTAAGTGAAATGGCTCCAGGAAACTGGGGCCTTTTTCATTTCTAGCCCTGAAATTCCAGAGCCTTCAATAATCTTTCCTATGCGTAGTCCAGGCAGATTTGCCCCAGTTGCAAGAAATACATGATCTTCTCCCCCGCCAAGAATCCAGTTCCACACATCGATATTTACTTCTTGCGCAAGAGAGTTAAGCTCTGAAAATTCTGGCGCCCTCGAAATAAGTTCAGTATCTAATGCAAATGAGGATCCGGAGGCAGCTGCCATCTGAGTTACCTGCACAATAAGGGAGTCACTGATATCTGACAGTGATGTTGCAGATGAGAAATCAATCTCGTAATCGAGCGTGGGCGCTCTGAACTCTGAAATAGCCTTTTTCGACATCTCACTTGTAGTAGCTAGCTCATGCGTTAAGAGATGCAAGCCTGCTGCAGACCATCCTGGCAATGATGAGAGAAAGATGCCATCACCAATCTGTGCACCACTTCGCAGGATTGGATGAGATGTGCTGCCAATGGCGGTCATAGCAATAGTTATCGATGGCGCACGTGCAATATCTCCGCCAACAATTACCGCATTCGCTTTATCTGCCTCTGCCTTCATTCCCCGCGCTAGATTTTCAATCCACGAAAGTTCTTCTGAGCCGGTAAGAGAAACTGCAGCGACTAAGTAATCGCAGCGCGCACCCATGGCCAGAACGTCAGCAATATTTGCAGCTGTAATTCTTCGCCCAATATCAAAAGCTGATGACCATTCACGCTTAAAGTGAACCCCCTCTACAGCCATATCGGTAGAGATAACTTGTTGGGAGGAGCCTGTAACAACGGCAGCATCGTCGCCAATGCCAACAATTATTCGAGGATCGGGAGTCGCAAAAACTTCTTGAAGCACCGCTATAACTTCGGCCTCACTAAATCCCATAGCCATAAGCCTATGACATGAGATAACGTTAGGGCGAAGCGAAGGGAAATCACATGAGCGTTCAGGCTTATATTTTGATTCAGACAGAAGTTGGCAAAGCATCATCTGTTGCCAACTCCATTAAATCTATTCCTGGAGTTTCACTGGCCGAAGGCGTCACTGGTCCTTACGATGTCATCATGCGCGCTGAAGCGCCTTCCATGGAAGATTTTGGTCGGATAATTTTGAGTAAGGTACAAGCAGTTCCTGGAATTACTCGAACACTTACCTGCCCTGTAACAAGCTAGTTGCCGAGAACTCCATTACTTCGCTTCTCTGCCGTGCGAAGTAGATGGGTAATGACTTCCTTGTAACTAATACCTGTTGCAGCCCACATCTTTGGAAAGACTGATGTCGCAGTAAATCCAGGCATCGTATTGAGCTCATTAATAATAATCTTATTGTCAGTAGTTAAGAAGAAATCCACACGTGCTAGCCCAGAACAGCCAAGGGCCTTAAAGGCTTTAACTGCAGCTGTGCGAATACTTTCAGCAATCTTTGGATCAATAGGTGCAGGAAGCTCAATGGAGGTTGCACCGTCAAGATATTTTGCTTCAAAATTATAAAAATCAAATTTAGGATCGATATGAATCTTGCCCACAATTGATGCTTGAGGCGTTCCATCAATTTCCAATACAGCGCACTCAATCTCCGAGCCAACGATGGCGCTTTCCACCATCGCTTTGGAATCGAATGTGTGCGCCTCATTCATCGCTGCATCTAGTTGTGATGCTGATGCAACTTTTGTAGTGCCACGCGATGATCCACCGCGCGCAGGCTTTACAAATACAGGATAACCAAGTGCGGTGATCTCCTTTGTAATCTCACTTTTCTTTGATTTCCAATCACTCTCTTTGACAACCAGGCCAGCAGTAATTGCAATGCCGTGAGATGCAAATATTGGTTTCGCAAATGATTTATCCATGGCAACGGCCGATGCCAGAACCCCTGAACCTACATAAGCAATATCTGCAATCTCCAAGAGCCCTTGGATAGAACCATCTTCACCATAAGGACCATGCAGAAGAGGAAAGACAAGATCAATAGCTAAAGGTTTACCAGCTGAAGAGAAACCAGCAACATCAGCAATGACTGCAGGTGCGTTATCTGGAACTGTCGGCAGTACACCATCGACAATCGATAGAGGGTGTCCTTCAGGAATCAGAACCCACTTGCCGCTCTTACTTATTCCGATGAGTACTGGTTCGAATTGAGTGCGATCAATCGCTGCCAGGACTCCCCCTGCAGAAATACATGAGATTTCATGCTCGCTACTGCGGCCCCCACAAATGATTGCTACGCGCTGTGTCATCGAATGAAATTCTCTGCTTTGGTAGTAATTTCCATGAGACGTTGCAGAGCATCTGCTGGAGAAAGTTTCTCGCTGACAATATCTGCAACTGCTTCAATAACCGGAACTTCAACTCCAACTCGGTGAGCAATTTCAACTACTGCACTAGATGATGCAACACCTTCAACAGTCTTGACCATCTCTTTACGGGCTTGACTCATAGAACCAGTGCGCCCAATAACTTCACCGAATGTTCTGTTACGAGATAGCGGTGAACCGCAGCTTGCGACGAGATCGCCCATACCTGCTAGTCCTGCAGCTGAGAGTGGATCAGAACCATGCGCGGCACACAAACGTGCAACTTCATTGAGGCCTCGCGTAATAAGCATCGCTTGAGTGTTTTCACCATAACCCATACCGATTGAAAGTCCGACAGCAAGTGCGATGACGCTCTTGATTGCACCGGCTAATTCGCAACCCATGACATCTGTGGATGTATACACGCGATAGTAAGGAGTGCGAAATAATTCTCTGATCTGATCAGCTAAACCTTGATCTACTGAAGCGGCAACAGCGCCTGCCGGCTGACGCAGTACTAATTCATCTGCCAGATTGGGCCCCGTGATGATTGCCATCTTGTGAGGGCCTAGGACATCTTCAATTACCTCGGTCATACGAAATTGGGTACTAATCTCGATTCCTTTAAGGGTACTCACAATGGTGCATGTAGAAGAGAATCGACTCTTCCAACTTACCAGGGTCTCTCTAATCTGCTGAGCAGGAATTGCCAGTACATAGACATCTGAAAAAGCAAAAGCATCATCTAAATTTGTTGTGGCAATCAGATCATCAGGAAGAATATGGTTACCGAGATATTTCACATTCGTCTGAGAATTATTAATTTCAGCGATAACGCTTTCGCTACGACCCCACAGAAGTACATCGTTTCCAGCGTCGTTTAACACCTGCGCCATAGTTGAGCCCCAGGCGCCTGCACCAAAAACTGTAACTTTACTCATGCTCGTTTCTTCTTCTTGAAGTTTCCTGTTCGAGGAAGTTCGGATGTGTGAGGGTCAAAGATTACTTCAGGTCGCTTCTCACCACGAATATCTTCAAGAAGCAAGGTAATTTCACGCATGATCGCTGCCGTCGCCTCGGTGAGAGCCTGCAGGTCTTCATGCTTTCCATACCACTTCGTTAAATCCACCGGCTTGCCAACCCTGATGATGATTGTTTTCCGCGGAAATAGATTTAGTCGTTTGGTGTAATTGGGAACGATAAGTTGAGAACCCCACTGCGCAATCGGAATCACCGGTGTCTGCGTTTCAAGTGCTAAGCGCGCGCACCCAGTCTTTGCAACCATCGGCCACATCTGAGGATCTCGCGTCAGAGTTCCTTCTGGATATACCCCCAACATATGTCCCTGCTCAAGCAAAATCTTCGCGCGATCAACAGCCTTCTTCGCCTCTGTTCCTTCGCGCTCTACAGGAATCTGACCTGACGCCAAGAGAATCTTTCCAATCACCGGAACCCTAAAGATTCCTGACTTTCCGAGATAGCGAGGCGCTCTTCCATTTCGAAAAAGGAAATGAGTAAAGACAAGCACATCGAGATACGACATATGATTGCTAGCAACTATTACACGTCCTTGAGGCGGGATATTTTCACCGCCGACCCAATCTCTCTTCATCACGAGATTGAAAATGGGTATCACTATTCTTGTGCAAATTTTATAGGTCAGGTTTGTGCCGAGAGGATACCCGCGTGGTGGTGCGTAGGAAACTTTAAACTCCGCCATAGATTAAATACTAGCCATAAAAAAAATCAGGGCCCGCTTGTGTGCGAGCCCTGATTTTTATGAAGATGTATTATCTCTTCTTTGCTGCCTTCTTAGCAGGCTTGCGCTTAGCAGGAGCCTTCTTCTTTGCAGGAGCTTTCTTAGCAACCTTCTTCTTTGCCGCAACCTTCTTCTTTGCAGGAGCCTTCTTAGCTGCCTTCTTTGCAGCTGGCTTTGGAGCAGCCTTTACTTCTGGCTTAGGTGCTGGGCCGAGCTTGCGATCGCCAGCAATGATTTCCTTAAGTGCCTTTGCAGGAAGGAAGCGAGCCTTCTTAGAAGCCTTAATTTTGATTGTCTCGCCTGTGAATGGGTTACGACCCATACGTGCTTTGCGATCAACCTTCTTAAACTTACCGAAATCGTTGATCATCACGTCATTGCCTGCAGACATGTTACGAACGATTGTGTCAAAAACTACATCTACAGCATGAGCTGCATCTTTCTTGCTGCCGTTGAAGTGTGGGGCCAACGCAGCGATGAACTGGGCCTTATTCATTCAATTCCCCTTAACTTGGAAGTTTTACGCGTAAATAATTAAGCTTTTGCTTAACTGCGTAAAACTTAAACCTAAACTAGGGGTGAGGGCGTTATTAGAGTGCGCGTGTCGCAACGAAATTTTTTCTAGAAATTGCAATTTTTATGCGTAAATAACTCTCATTCCAAGATTGAGAGTTTTACATGTCATTCTCACCCTACGCAAAAAAGAAGCGATTTACGCTCATTTCATCCGCGATATCTGAAATTAAATACGGATAGGTAGCGTCTTTGGCTTATATGAAGGACGTTTTGCTTCAAAAGTATCGATTGCATCGGTCTGCTTCAGCGTTAATCCGATGTCATCGAGGCCCTCCATGAGGCGCCAACTCGTGTAATCATCTAACTCGAAGGCGACAGTGACATCTTTATAGGAAACAGTTCGTGTCTCAAGGTCAACGGTGATTGCAGTGGTTGGATCACTTTCGATAGCGACCCATATCGCCTCAACTGCTTCTTGCGGCAAAATCACTGTGAGCAAGCCACCTTTGAGTGAGTTTCCACGGAAGATATCTGCAAAGCGGCTTGAGATAACAGCTTTGAAACCATAATTCTGAAGCGCCCAGACAGCATGCTCGCGAGATGAGCCCGTCCCAAATTCTGGTCCAGCAACAAGTACTGTGCCGTTCTTATACTCCGGCTTATTTAATACGAATTCAGGATCGCTGCGCCATGCAGAGAAGAGTCCATCTTCAAACCCACTACGCGTTACTCGCTTAAGATAGACAGCAGGAATTATCTGGTCGGTATCGACATTGCTGCGGCGAAGTGGAACTCCAGTACCTACGTGCTTGATAAATTTTTCCATAATTGCGCTCTCCCGCTCTTACAAATCTGCCGGTGATGAAAGTGTTCCGCGAATCGCTGTTGCAGCTGCAACCAGTGGGCTCACCAGGTGTGTACGTCCGCCCTTACCTTGACGGCCTTCAAAGTTTCTATTGGATGTCGATGCGGCACGTTCGCCAACTGCCAGTTGATCTGGGTTCATGCCAAGACACATGGAACATCCGGCATTACGCCATTCAGCACCTGCATCAAGAAATACTTTATCGAGACCCTCTTGCATCGCTTGCTGACGCACACGCTCTGAACCTGGCACAACTAACATGCGAAGTTTTGGTGCAATTTTCTTACCTTGCAACACAGATGCTGCAGCACGTAAATCTTCAATTCGACCATTAGTGCAAGAACCCAAGAAAACAGTATCAATAGCTATCTTTTTCAGTGGTGTGCCAGCCTCAAGACCCATATAAATCAGAGCACGTTCTGCAGCGCCCCGCGCTTCTGAATCTTTGATATCTGCTGGATTTGGAACAGATCCATTCAGTGGCAAACCTTGTCCTGGGTTAGTTCCCCATGTAACGAACGGCTCTAGCTCATCAGCGTTTAGCGTGATTTCCACATCGAATTTCGCATCGCTATCTGTAAAAAGTGTCTCCCAATAACTTTGCGCAGCTGCAAAATCTTCAGGTGCATGCGGCTTGCCCTTGATGTAATCAAAAGTCTTCTGATCTGGTGCGATAAGTCCGGCACGAGCACCAGCTTCAATCGACATATTACATACCGTCATGCGGCCTTCCATCGAAAGTTCGCGAATTGCTGATCCGCGATATTCGATGATGTAACCCTGGCCTCCGCCAGTACCAATTTGAGCAATAATTGCAAGGATAATATCTTTTGCGCTTACACCTGATTTCAAGGTGCCTTCAACGCTAATTGCCATAGTCTTTGGACGACTTACTGGAAGTGTCTGTGTAGCAAGAACATGCTCTACTTCTGATGTTCCAATTCCAAATGCAATCGCTCCAAATGCCCCATGAGTTGATGTGTGTGAATCGCCGCAGACGATAGTCATACCAGGCTGGGTAATTCCGAGTTGAGGACCAACAACGTGCACGACGCCCTGGTCGGCATCGCCTAATGAGTGAATACGAATTCCAAATTCCTTAGCATTGTTGCGCAAGGTATCGATTTGAAGTTTTGAGACGGGATCTGCAATCGGTTTTAAGATATCAATCGTTGGCGTGTTGTGATCTTCAGTTGCAATGGTTAAATCTGGGCGTCTAACTTTGCGACCTGCAAGACGCAAGCCATCGAATGCCTGAGCACTTGTTACTTCATGAATCAGTTGGAGATCGATGTAGAGCAAATCAGGTTCACCTTCTGCGCTACGAACGATATGGTCATCCCAAATCTTCTCCGCAAGTGTCTTTCCCATATCTGCCGCACTCCTTTTAAGCCTCTACATTTTGCATCTCACTACGTGGGATGTTAATATCAATCCGTGGATAAGAAGAATAGCGGAGTCGGCGTATTAGATAAAGCCGTGAGTATCTTGGCTACTCTCGAATCTGGCCCCCATTCTCTCGCTGAATTAGTTGCGGCCACCGGAATTGCCCGCCCAACAGCGCACCGTTTAGCGGTGGCACTCGAATTTCATCGTCTTGTAGCACGCGATCTCAATGGTCGATTTATCGTGGGTCCTCGCTCTGCAGAACTTGCAGCAGCCGCAGGTGAGGATCGCCTCATTGCCGCCGCCGCTCCTGCCCTGGCAGCGCTACGCGATGCAACGGGAGAATCCGCTCAGTTGTATCGTCGTCAAGGCGATATCCGCATCTGTGTTGCCGTTGCTGAAAGACTTTCCGGATTACGTGATTCAGTTCCAATCGGTGCATCACTAACAATGCAAGCAGGATCTGCTGCGCAAATTTTGATGGCCTGGGAAGATTCCGAAAAGATTCATCGCGGACTTAAGAACGCCAGATATACGGCTGCACATTTAGCTGCAGATCGACGCCGTGGTTGGGCGCAATCGGTTGCCGAACGTGAAGCTGGCGTTGCATCGGTCTCAGCACCAGTGCGCGGCCCTAATGGAAAAGTAATTGCTGCAGTATCAATTAGTGGTCCGATAGAAAGACTTGGACGCCAACCGGGACGACTGCATGCAGCTGCCGTTGTTGCAACAGCTGAAAGACTTACAGAGCACCTTAAATCAGGTAAGTAATCTAGTGATTGATGAGCTCAAGTTCGCGTAGAACTCGAGTGATGATTGAAAACCCAAAACCTTTACGTGCCAACAAAGATTGAATCCGGCGCACCTGAACTTCTGGAGCTAACCGTGACATGGTGTTGTACTTTTTAAAACCTAGATCAAAGGCTGCTCGGTACTCTGATTCATCGTCGATTCCATCAAGGGCCTCATCAATCTGTTCTTGAGTAACACCTTTTTGGCGAAGCTCACCCGCAATGATTCGCTTGGAAATCTTCTTGAAATCATGACGCGATGTTGCCCATGCCTTTGCGAAATCAAGATCATTAACCAGGCCCGCCTCCTGCAATCGGAAGATTGTTGCTTGCGCAACATCATCTTCCACGCCTCGAGTCTTAAGGTGAGCGAGAAGCTCGCCCTTACTTTTCGCTCGTGTCACAAGTGCGTTAAGTGCAATTGCGTGAGCTACTTCGTAAGGGTCGGAGCCTTCGCCACCAGAGCTAGAGGATCTAGGAACCTTTGCAAATTGCAGAGTAATTAGAAATCAACCTCTGCTGCTGCTTCATCGATTTCAGCAATCATCTCTGCATCAACTTCAACAGGGACAAAGCTGGCACGAATCCTTGCCTCAATTTCGTTGGCAAGATCAGGGTTATCGATGAGGAATGCGCGTGAATTCTCTTTACCTTGGCCAAGTTGATCAGCCTCGTAGGTATACCAAGCGCCAGATTTCTTCACGATACCGAGCTCAACACCCATATCAATGAGTGATCCTTCGCGTGAGATTCCAATGCCGTAGATGATGTCAAACTCTGCCTGCTTAAATGGTGGAGCCATCTTATTTTTAACAACCTTCACACGTGTGCGGTTACCAACAGATTCGGTGCCATCTTTAAGAGTTTCAATGCGACGGATATCGAGGCGAACAGATGCGTAGAACTTGAGCGCCTTTCCACCTGTTGTTGTCTCAGGGGAACCAAAGAAGACGCCGATCTTTTCGCGGAGCTGGTTGATAAAGATTGCAGTTGTCTTTGATTGGTGAAGTGCGCCAGTGATTTTACGAAGCGCTTGTGACATCAGACGAGCTTGTAGACCCATATGCGAGTCACCCATCTCGCCTTCAATTTCTGCACGTGGAACTAGCGCAGCAACTGAGTCGACGACTACGAGGTCAAGTGCACCTGATCGAATTAACATATCCATGATTTCAAGAGCTTGTTCACCAGTATCTGGTTGAGAAACAAGGAGGGAATCGATATCAACGCCAAGCTTCTTTGCATACTCTGCATCAAATGCATGTTCAGCATCGATAAATGCGCAGATACCGCCAGCTTTTTGAGCATTAGCAATTGCGTGCAATGTAAGAGTTGTCTTACCTGATGATTCTGGTCCGTAAATTTCTACGATGCGGCCTCGTGGGAGTCCGCCAATTCCAAGTGCGATATCAAGTGCGATTGAGCCGGTAGGAATTACTTCAATTACCTGTGCTTGTCGATCTGACATCTTCATTACTGAACCCTTACCAAATTGACGTTCGATTTGTGCAAGGGCGGTATCTAACGCTTTTTGGCGATCAGATGTTTTTGTTTCTTCAGGCTTTGATTTTTCAGCAGCCACTGTCTTCTCCTTTATTCTCGAACGTTGGCGAGCGCCATCGTTGGTAATCGGCCCAGAAGGTACGGAGGTTCTCTGCGACGGCCCTTGGCGTTATAGAGACGCTGTGGGCGGATGCTGAGCACCGCTCTGGTTGTGCAAGGATTAATATATCCGAACATCTGTTCGAACGGTAACAGGCGCCACTGACAAGTAGGGTGTGTCGCATGCTCATACTCCTGCCGCCCTCAGAGAAGAAGAGCGAGACCTCAAAGCCGACCCCCGCAATCGCTGTCTACACAGGCGTGCTCTATCAGGCGCTGGATTGGGCGAGCTTATCCCCTGCCGCCCGAAAGCGCGGTGAGCGCTCAATCGCCATCATCTCGGCTAAATATGGAGCGGTGAAACCGGCCGATCGAATCGAGAACTACAAGGCGAAGATCGATAACAAGGCGATGCGTGAACCTGTTGCCAACGTCTTAGATGCGGTGAAGACCGAGCTCATCGTTGATTGCCGATCTTCTACCTACAAAGCAGTCTGGCAGGCACCTGTAGATATCACTGTAGAAGTTCGCGTCTCCACTGTTGTCGATGGCGTTCGCACCGTCATTACCCATATGTCTAAAAAGACGCGGGGCGAAATTACCCGTTGGCTACTGCAATCACGCTCGCTGCCGAAAACTCCAGAGGATCTCTACGCAATTGTTTCAGAGAAATACCCCTGTGCGCTGACGCCATCAGATGGCGTTGCGCCGTGGGTATTAGAGGTCATCGCCGTTTAGTAGCGGTACTTCTGCGTCTCTGTAGGACACTGCTTGCAGACAGCTCGCCAAATTTCATCGGCCTCACGTCCTGCGTTCAGCGCTTCATTGACTGTCATGGAGTTGAGTTCGCTAATGGCGATGTCAGTTGCAAATGATGTGGCCCAGGCATCTCCAAATGAGAGCACCAAACGTTCACGCAGATCAGAGATTCTCAAGAAGTAATCTCCGTTTAGAAGAGTGTACGATCGACAAGTAGCTCTGCTTGTTCTCGAGATTGCTTTGCACTGATTGGTTGCATTACTTGTCCAAGTAACCAGCGCATTGCCAAACCAGTGCCAGCCTCTGACTTTGTCGCTTCATAAATACATGTTGCAAGTACTAAGTACAGTGGATTCTCTGCATGTGTCATCACAGCGATGAGAGCGTCTTGATCATGGATGCGCATGGAGGCAAGGGCTGCATCATGAGAAATTTCGATTGAGAGAGTTTCAAGTGCATCAGCTGGTGTGCCGGCACGCGATGCGAGTTCAACAAGTCTTTCAACCTCTGCCGTGATTAGAGCGTTTAAGACCGCGTTTTTATCGCGATAGTGATTATATAAAGTTGCTCGTGATACCTCTGATGCATCTGCGATTTCAATCATTGAGATATTCGAAATTCCATGCAGCGCAATAAGGTTCTTTGTTCCCTCTAGAATTGCGCTTTCAGTGCGACGGTGGATTCCACCTTGAAGTAAATACTTAGGCTGCGTCGACAACGGAGAGCTTTGCACTTTCACGAGATGCGAGTTCGTGAGT
>RFSY01000033.1 GCA_009923805.1 Actinomycetota bacterium | reverse complement strand
AGATATAGGCACTCAATGAGCCGAGTGACACCAAAGTATCCATCGTGGGATGCAAGATATTTCGAAGAGCAGCTCTATGTATTGGCCAAGCAACGATGAAAATAAGTGGTGCCGTGATTGCAAGAACTAACCACGATGTGAAGAGATGATCTGCATGGGGAGGTAATCCGAATCCATAAGCTTCGCATAAAGAGATAAGCCACGTGTTAATAGGTTGGTGCCAGCTCATCACCATTGAAATAGTTACTGATGGAATTGCAAATAGTGAGGCCCAGAAAAGTGCGGTTGCAGCACCTTTTCGGTGAAGCGCAGGATCAGATTGATTATCAAGAAGCGTTGCTCCATATCCAGCAGATTTAATTTTCTTGATCGCGATATCTGGTGAGAAATCGGCTGGCGCAAGCAGATGCACAGTCTCTGAAGCAAAATTAACCGATGCGCTGACACCAGGTATTTCATTTAGCGCTCGTTCAATGGAATTAACACATGAAGAACAAGTCATACCGGTCACTGCAAAAGTTTGTGGCTGAAGTGAAATTTTCTCCATGGGCCACCTAGCTCTTTATCGCCAGTGCATCAACTGCGAACGAGTGCAGCGCCGCATTTGTGGAGAGCGCACTTTCACCTTGTGAACCGGCAACACCTTCAAGGTTGGTAAATCGACCGCCCGCTTCTCTGACAATGATGTCGAGCGCCGCCATATCCCAGAGTGCAAGTGAAGGTTCTGCAGCGATATCAACTGCACCTTCTGCAACCAACATATGTGACCAGAAATCACCATGGGCACGTGTTCGCCAAGCTTTCGCCATGAGATCTTGGAATTGCTGAAGGCGCTGGCCCCAACCAATAAAGTCTGAGTGCGAAATAGATGCATCTTCAATCTTTGCAACAGCTGACACGCTAATTTTTTTGGGTACATCTTTATCTACAATAACAAAAGCGCCACCACCATCATGCGCGTACCAACGACGATATAAAGCAGGTGCGCTCACAACTCCAACGACAACCTTCTCGATTCCGGCAGCATCTTTTTCGACAAGTCCAATAAGTGTGGCCCATGTTGGAACACCGCGTAAGAAATTCTTTGTGCCATCAATAGGATCGATTACCCAGTAACGATTCTTCTCTAAACCCTCAGTACCAAACTCTTCTCCAACGATTCCATCATCTGGTCGGTGGGCATGTAAAAGAGAGCGGATTGCACTCTCCGCAGATTTATCAGCATCAGTTACTGGGGTGTTATCTGGCTTTGTGGAAACGCTGAGATCTATTGCTTGATAGCGGGCCAGAGTTATTGCATCTGCAGCATCAGCTAAGCGGTGTGCAAGGGCGAGGTCATCTCCGCGACTTGTACTCATGGCGTGAGTCTAACGCTCCTCATTAGGAAAACTCTCGTTGCCCTGATTCTCTTCCACTGGCTTTACTTCTAATAGTGAGCGCAGACTTGTGACTCTAATCAATCGTTCTGCTTTGAGTGCTGGCACAGATTCAATCCATGGATTGAGCGAACACGAATTTTCATGGTGTGAACAATTTGGCATGCAAGTCTGCGTAATTTGGTAGATGTCAGGGAAAGATTCAATTACTTTCTCTTTATTGAGGTGAGAGAGTCCAAAGGCGCGAATACCTGGCGTATCAATAATCCATCCGCCATTAATGAGCGGAAGTGCAATCGCACTTGAAGAAGTATGGCGGCCGCGTCCAGTAACGTCATTGACATCACCAGTCATGCGATCGGCACTTGGAACTAAATCATTGATAAGTGTTGATTTACCAACTCCAGAGTGCCCAACTAAGACCGAAATCTTCTCATCGAGAATATCTAGAATCTTTTCGATATCACTTGCGCGAGATTCAGTTTTGGAAGATGTTGTGATGATATCTACACCGAGGGCGCTGTACTCCTTAATGAAATCTGGAACAGGAGATACATCTATTTTTGTCACCACAATGATGGGCTTGATTGATTCGTGGAATGCACTGACTAGGAATCTATCAATCAGCCCTCGGCGTGGTTCTGGATTAGCTGAAGCAACTACAATAAGTAGTTGATCAATATTTGCAACAATGGTTCGCTCCACGCGGGCTGCATCATCGACAGTTCTGCTGAGTGAGTTTGTGCGTTCATTAACGCTGACAATGCGCGCAAGTGAACCTTCACTTCCAGTAACATCTCCAACTATTTCAACGAGATCTCCCACAACAACTGATTTAGGGCCGAGTTCGCGGGCTTTCATTGCAGTAATAATGATTCCTTCATCGGTTACACATGTAGTGCGCCCACGATCTACGGTGGTGACAAAGGCGGTAATTGAATCTGAATGAGAAGGGCGATCTTTTGTGCGCCTGCGAGTAGTGCGAGAAGGTCGGATACGTGCATCCGTTTCGTCATATTCGCGAGGCGTCATAGAACCAAACTCTTCCAAAGTCCCGGGAAATCGGGGAGTGTTTTGCGAGTAGTTGCAACATTTTCAATCATGACATCTGGAGTAACAAGTCCAATAACAGCGCCAGCAGTAGCTAAACGATGATCTTCATAGGTATGAAAAGTGCCGCCATGCAGGGGAGCGGGAGTTATATGCAGCGAAGTTTCATCTTCAATCACATTTCCGCCAAGGCCATTAATCTCACGTGTAAGTGCTGCAAGACGATCTGTTTCATGCAGACGAAGATGACCGATACCGCGTAAGTGTGATGGTGAATCTGCGAGGGCAGCAAGGGCTGCAATAGCCGGAGTTAACTCACCAACATCGTGTAGATCAATGTCGATGCCGCTAATTGAATGTGCACCAGTAATTGTTAAACCAGCATCGGTCAATGCAACATCTGCACCCATCGCGGTAAAGATCTCTCGCAATTGATCACCTGGTTGCGTTGTGCTCTTTGGCCAATCTTCGATAGTGATTGAGCCACCGCAGACCATTGCAATTGATAAGAATGGCGCGGCATTGGATAAATCAGGTTCAATAACTAGGTCTAAACCGGTAAGCGGACCTGGCTCAACGCTCCACGTTTCATGCTCTTTATCAACGTGAACAGTTGCCCCAAAATCACGCAACATCTGCACTGTCATATCGATATGGGGCATCGATGGCAAAGAAGTTCCGCGATGTTGCGCTCTGATTCCATTAGTCATGCTGGGTGCAACAAGAAGAAGTGCTGATAAGAATTGACTTGATTTACTCGCATCAATAATCAGGTCACCGCCTGGAATTGAACCTTTTGCTTTAACAACCATGGGAAGTGAGTAACGATTGCCATGTTCAATTTCGATTCCAAGTTCTTCAAGTGCTTTGATGACTGGACCCAGTGGGCGTTCGTAGGAACGTGGATCTCCATCGAATGAAATATCACCGTGGGCAAGTGCTGCAAGTGGTGGGAGAAAACGCATGACAGTGCCGGCATTTCCCACATCAATAGAAGCTGGGCCTTGTAACGCTGCTGGGGTAAGAATCCATTTCTCGTCATCGCCGGTGATTGAAATTCCGAGTGCTCGAAGGCCATCAGACATTAGCTCTGAGTCACGAGAAATAAGTGGCTTACGAATAGTTGATGGCGTCTTTGCTTGAGCTGCAAGAATCAGCACTCTATTTGTTACTGACTTTGAACCAGGAATGGTTACTGATGACGAGACAGGTGTGTGGCCGCGAAAAGGCGCGGGCCATAACTCATCTGCGTGAGTAACGTCATTGGGCATATGCCAAGTCTAACGGCTGCCGTGCTCTGACTGATACGGGATTAAGATAACCATTATGTGTGGACGTTATGCGCAATCACTTGGCGCAGAAGAGTTAGTCGAATCCTTTGATTTGGCAGGGTCAACACTGGATCAGTCTTTGCCGTTAAATTGGAATATTGCTCCAACAAATGACATCTACATCATCAGAAGTGAATCCGATTCAAGAATTCTAGATTCGGCATCATGGGGAATTATTGCGCCATGGCAGAAGTCACTTGCTGAAGCTCGTGCCTCCCAATCACATGCAATCAATGCACGGAGTGAATCAATACACGAGAAGCCAACATTTCGTCATGCCTTTAGAACATCACGTTGTTTAATTCCGGCAACTGGATATTACGAATGGGCAACTTCGTTGGGAAAATATTCACCTAAGCAACCGTTCTATATTTCACATGAAAACGGTGAACAACTTTCTATCGCTGGTATTTGGAGTTCTTGGCAGAGCGAAAAAGGAGAAGTCATTCAAAGCGCTGCAATCATTACTCGTGAAGCGGTGGGAGAACTGGCAACGATTCATAGTCGCATGCCAGTTTTTATGCCACGTGATCGCTGGCAAGGTTGGCTCGACACAGAAGCACGAGATATGAATCGCCTGATAAATATGCTGGCTCTAAATGAACCTGATGCCGGGCTTGTGGCACAGCCAGTTTCTCCACGTGTAAACGTGGTTGCTAACAATGGCCCTGACTTAATTATTCCTATCGAATTGGGTGAACCGGAAACCCTTTTTTAATATAACCTAGTAGCGATGACATCGAAAGATTTAGTTCTAGAAAGCGCTACCGATCGCACGAGTCGGTTCGAGCGCGATGCTTTGGTGTTCACAAATCAGTTATATGCAGCAGCTCTTCGATACACACGAAACCCTGAAGATGCGCGCGATTTAGTTCAGGATACATATCTCAAAGCATTTGCTTCCTTTCATCAATTTGAAGAAGGCACAAATTTGCGTGCTTGGTTATATCGAGTGCTGACTACAACATTTATCAATAATTACCGTAAAGGCCAGCGCCAGCCACTGATTGCCGATAATGAATTGGAAGATTGGCAGGTAGCTGAAGCTCAAAGTCATACAAGTGATCAAGGAAAATCTGCAGAGACTGTTGCGCTAGAAACGCTGCCAGATAGCGATATCAAACGCGCATTGCAGGAGATTCCAGAAGAGTTCCGCATCGTTGTTTATTTAGCTGATGTTGAAGGTTTTGCGTATAAGGAGATCGCCGAAATTGTTGGTGCTCCAGCAGGAACTGTGATGTCCAGACTTCACCGCGGGCGCAAACAACTGCGTGAGAAGTTAACTGACTATGCCAAAGAACTTGGCTACTCGACAGATGCACCTTCTAATAAGAAAGATTCAAAGAAGGGGGGCACACAATGAGTTTTATCGAGATTCAATGTGGTGATGTCTTGTCATCAGTTGTATTTATTATTGAAGGTGAACTTGCGCAGATTCCTCAAGCCGAGGCAATTAATTCTCACCTTTCAATCTGCCCTGCCTGCTCTGCTGAAATAGAACATGAACGTGTGATGCACCAGCTTTTACAGGATGTCTTGCGACGTTGTTGTGATGAACAAGCCCCTGAAGAGTTACATGAATCAATCCACCAGCAAATCCGTGCGCAGATGGCCGGTCAGGCAACTACAGAAGTAGTGACCCAATTCAGCATGACTGAAATTTCTATTGAAATCGATGAATTTGGAAATGTCGAGCACCGCGAAATTCAAATCGAACAGACGCATATCCAACACTTCATCGACGACGAGGACTAATCTTCAAAGCATGAAACCAGCTGATGAGGTGCTTGGCGCTGTCGGCTTCTCCGTAATGACAGTTCGACCTGGCGATACCTGCGTGACTATGGGTGTCTCTGACCTTCCTGTTGTTGCGCCATCTCATTACCTATCGTTGATGGAGAATGCTTGTGTTGCCTCGCTCTCTGAGTATTTGGATTCTGGAGAGACTACTTTTCTTACTCACTCATCTCTTGAAATCGTTGGCGCAGCAACTGCAGGCGCTCAGATTCGAGCAAACTCTCGTGTTATTGATATTGAAGGACGAGATCTCACCTTTGAATGCGATGTCTATGAAGGCGATAGACATCTTGCACAAGCCGAAATAAGAAGAGCGACAGTTGAGCGAATATCTTTTCTCGCTCGAACTGCCGCTCAATCACTCATTAACGAGTGAATACTTAATTATTTCGCGGGTTAGGCCTTCTTGGTAGCCCAGAAAATTTCAGCAATCTCATCGATTTTTCCAATGAGTTGGTCTGCAACTTTCACATCTTGAGTTCCCTTTGTACCTGCAGCGCCGGCAAGTTTTGTCGCCTCATTAAAGAGTGAGTGCAACTGTGGGTATGCCTCAAAGTGTGGAGCCTTGAAGTAATCAGTCCAGAGAACCCAGAGGTGCTCCTTCACTTGATGTGAACGCTCTTCTTTAATTGCGACAGAGCGTGAACGGAAATCTGCATCTGTATTTGCTGCGTACTTCTCCATGCAAGCCTTAACTGAGAGAGCCTCAATCTTTGCTTGTGCTGGATCGTAAACTCCGCAAGGAAGATCGCAGTGTGCGTGAACAGTAATTTTAGGTGTGAATATATTTCTCATGAGAGCGAGACTACTGCAGGTCTCACTAGAATTCGAGTTATGGCTAAGTACGCATCAGTGCTGGTGGAGGGCGACTCAATGGCGCCCACATACTGCGCCGGAGATTGGTTGATGGGTCGCTGGGCGGTTTATAGACTAGGTAGATTTAACAAGGTGAGGGCCGGTGATGTCGTGGTGATTGAACGCGATGAGCAACCTGGAATCTTTTATGTAAAGCGCATTAGTGAGATTCGTGCCTCAGAGGGGCATATGCCAACGATATTTCTCTTAAGTGATAACAGTGCAGGCACAGATTCAAGGCAGTGGGGTTGGTTACCGATTAGCGATATACGAGCAAAGATTTTATTTAGGTTAAAGCGAGGCTAGCTAATTTCTCTTTAACAGCGATCACTGATGGGTTTGTTAGAGCTGCACCATCAGAGAAAAGCAGAGTAGGCACAACGCGATTGCCACCATTTACCTTCTCCACGATCTCAGCAGTGCCCGGCCACATTGATTTCGCGGAAAGCAATATTATTTTCACCGAGCTGGCTCTTTAATCGCTTGCAATAACCGCACCAATCGGTGCTAAACATGACAAAGTCTTGACCAGTAATAGCTAGCTCTTGAACGTGGTTACTCACCGTGTAAACGCCTCATCCATTAACGCCTTTGCTTCATCTTCATGCAAGTGGTGATTTCCAGTTGCAGGAGATGCCGATGCACGGCGAGATATACGGCGAAGAACGCGTCCATCAACTCCTGTTCCACCAATTGACTCTGTTGTACTCAAGGCAACATGTGGCCAAGCACCTTGATTTGCAGGCTCATCTTGAACCCACAGCAAGTTTGCATTTGGATGCTTCTTAGCTTCAACTTCCATCTGTGCAACAGGGAATGGATAGAGGCGCTCAACGCGGACAATAGCTGTGCTGCTGTCGTTAAGACGATTACGTTCTGCAAGAAGATCGTGATAAATCTTTCCACTACAGAAAATTAACCGCGTTGCGTTGTTAACTTCGTGATCTCCGATAACAGGTAAGAACGTTCCAGATGTGAAGTCACTGATTGATGATGCAGCCGCTTTCAGGCGCAACATTGATTTTGGAGTAAAGACAACCATTGGGCGTCGCTTTGGATTTGCTGCGTGAAAGCGCAACAAGTGGAAGTAGGAAGCTGGTGTTGATGGTTGAGCGACAGTCATATTCTTCTCAGCACAGAGTGCAAGGAAGCGCTCGATACGTGCTGAAGAGTGATCTGGTCCTTGTCCTTCATAGCCGTGTGGCAGTAGAAGTACTACAGATGAACGCTCGCCCCACTTTTGCAGAGCTGATGAGATGAATTCATCAATGATTGTCTGGGCGCCGTTAGCGAAATCGCCAAACTGACCTTCCCAAAGCACAAGTGCTTCATCGCGCACTACGGAATACCCGTATTCAAATCCCATTGCCGCATATTCGCTGAGCAATGAATCGACAACAAAGAATTGATTTTCATCAGAGATTAAAGAACGCAGAGGTGTCCACTCATTGCCATTTTCTTTATCAATAATGACTGCGTGACGATTTGAGAAAGTTCCACGACGAGAGTCTTGGCCCGCAAGTCGAACAGGGCGTCCTTCTTTGAGAAGGGAGCCAAAGGCAAGCATTTCACCGGTTGACCAATCGATAGTGGCATCATTGATTGATTCAGCACGCTTTTGAAGTTGAGGCAGAAGTTTTGGATGAACGTTAAAGCCATCTGGAATAGCAGTTTGCGTTGCTGCAATTTCGCGAATTAATTGCTCAGAGATAAATGTAGGAACATCTTCTGCATTCGGAACAATAGGCACTACAAAGTTTGGATCGCTATGTTCTTCATAGTTGGCAACTGAAGCAAATACTTCTTCAAGCTGAGCTTGGTAATCTGCTGCGATTTCGGTAGCTTCTTCTGGAGTGATATCTCCTCGACCTACAAGCGCCTCTGTATAAAGAGTTCGAGTTGTGCGCTTTGCGTCGATGAGCTTGTACATCAGCGGTTGAGTAAAACTTGGCTCGTCACCTTCATTGTGTCCACGGCGGCGGTAGCAGACCATATCGATGACAACATCTTTATTAAATTCTTGGCGGTATTCAAATGCCAGACGAGCAACATGAACGCACGCTTCAGGATCATCTCCGTTGACGTGGAATACGGGTGCTTCAATAAGTTTTGCGACATCAGTTGAGTAACGTGAGGTGCGCGATGCATGAGGTGATGTTGTAAATCCAACTTGGTTATTAACGACGATGTGAATAGTTCCACCGGTGCGGTAACCAGGAAGTTGGGAAAGTTGAAGAGTTTCAGCGTTGACACCTTGTCCTGCAAATGAGGCATCGCCGTGTAACAAGATGGGAAGAACTGAATATGCACCCTTTGTATTGAGGCGATCCTGCTTCGCACGAACAATGCCTTCAAGTACTGGGTTCACTGCCTCAAGGTGTGATGGATTTGCAGCTAAGTAAATCTTTGTCTTTGCACCAGATTCGGCGGTAAATACGCCCTCAGTTCCCAAGTGGTACTTCACATCTCCAGAACCGTGAACTTGGTTTTCTGCATAATGACCTTGGAACTCTTGGAAGATTTGTCCAACTGACTTTCCAGCAATATTTGCCAGCATATTTAAGCGGCCGCGGTGAGGCATACCGATACAGACTTCATCGAGACCTTGTTCGGCAGCTGCCGAAACAATTGCATCAGTAAGTGGAATAACTGATTCTCCACCTTCGAGTGAGAAGCGCTTTTGTCCCACAAATTTAGTCTGTAAGAATGATTCAAAAGCTTCAGCGCTATTGAGTTTACGCAAAATACGCAGTTGCTCTTCACGATCTGGCTTTGCCCAACCACTCTCAAGGTGGCTCTGCATCCATTCGCGTTCAGCAGGATTTGAAATATGCATGTACTCAATACCAATAGAGCGGCAGTAGGAGTCACGGAGAATTCCTAGAATCTTACGAAGTGGCAAGAACTTCTTTCCGCCAAATCCACCTGTTGCAAATTCACGATCGAGATCCCACAAGGTAAGTCCATGTGTGCGCACATCAAGATCTGGGTGATTACGTAGCGCATATACAAGCGGATCGACATCGGCCATGAGGTGACCCCATGTGCGATACGCGTTGATAAGTTGTTGAACTCGTGCAGTCTTATCAATCTCTTCATCTTTCGTTACTGCAAAATCAACTGCCCAACGAATTGGTTCGTATGGAATTCGGAGCGCAGTAAAGATTTCATCGTAGAAGTCTTCTGCGCCAAGTATGTATTCGTGGATGCGACGCAAGAAGTCGCCAGATTGTGCACCTTGAATGACGCGGTGATCGTATGTACTTGTCAGTGTAAGAACTTTGCTGACTGCCATACGCGCAAGAGTCTCTTCACTTGCACCGTGGAATTCAGCTGGGTAATCAAGTGCGCCAACACCAATAATTAAACCTTGGCCTTGAACCAAGCGAGGAACGGAATGAACTGTTCCAATTGTTCCGGGGTTAGTGAGTGAAACTGTTGTTCCAGCATAATCTTCAACGGTCAGGGTTCCACCGCGTGCTTTCTTAACAATTTCCTCGTAGGCAACCCAGAACTGACCAAATTCCAGCGCTTCGCAACCCTTAATTGATGGAACCAACAATTGACGAGTTCCATCTGGTTTAGCTAAATCGATAGCAATACCAAGATTGATATGTTCTGGAGTGCCGAGTGCTGGCTTTCCTTCGAGTTCGCCGTAGAAAGCATTCATCTCTGGCATCGCACGTAGCGCTTTAATCATTGCGTAGGCGATGATGTGAGTAAAGGAAACTTTGCCACCACGTGTGCGCTTTAAATGATTATTAATAACAATGCGATTATCAATCATCAGCTTTGCGGGAATAGCACGCACTGATGTTGCTGTCGGAACTGTTAGCGATGCTTCCATGCTCTGCACGACGCGAGCTGCAACGCCGCGGATTGGCACTAAGGAGGCGGCACTTGGAGTAATCAAAGTTGGAATTGGTTTTGCAACCGGATCTGCAGGCATTGCCATCGGTGATGAAACTTCACGAACAATTTGTTGTGCAGGTGCCGGAGCCGATACTGCAGGTGCAGTTGCTGCAGGAGCAGTTGCTACTGGCGCAACAGCTGCATTTGCTGCATTTGCTGCAGGAGCAGCAGGTGCTTGCACGCCACTCATGGAAATATTTGGGGGAGTAACCGCTTTAGGTGTTGGAGGTGTTCCGCCGCGAGGTGCACTTGATGTTGCTGAAGTAGGTGCCGCGGAAGCTGGTGTTGCTGAAGAAGTATGCGCAGCTGCAGTTGTTGCACCCGCCTGCGGATTGTTTTGGAAGTACGTTACCCATTCGCTAGGAATAGAAGATGGATCAGATTGATATCGCTCATACATTTCTTCAACGAGCCAATCATTTGCCCCAAAATCTTGGCCTGACTGCGACACTGAGCGCTCCTTTGCATTACTTCAAAACCTCTAAGAACGTGGCTAAGACTATCTGCTGAGCATGGAGCAAAAAAATGAGAGAAGGCTGAAAAGGGCGCGAGATTGGGCACATTTCTCATCTGCGCCTGTTCGGCCCCAATATCTCCACCTTCAATCTAGCTTTCACCCGCTTACTCGAGAGGCAGATGGTTCCATTTTTTGAGACAGTTGCGCCGTGTTTGCAGATACCCAGCGCCCGCTAGCCATCATCACTGGTGGCAGCCGCGGCCTCGGCTTTGAAAGCGCCAAAGCGCTCGCGCGTCAAGGTTTTGATTTAGCGCTGATTGCAAAAGATTCAGATCGCTTAACGGCAGCAGCAGATTTAATTCAGAACGATGCGCAGGCTGATTCACAACTTCATATCTCAACATTCACTTGCGATCTCGAGCAACCACATCTTGTCCGCGAACTTATTGATTCACTCAATCAATCCTTGCCTACCCCACAGCTACTCATTCTTGCCCACGGTGTTATGAGCGAGAAGATGTCTAAGACTTTAAAGACTAATGATTCTGAGTGGCGCCGAGTCATGGCAATTAATCTTGATTCTGTCTTCCAATTAGTAAACGGTGTTGCACCTGCCATGGCTGAAGCGCGCAATGGTCGACTCATTATCTTCTCTGCATGTTTAGGTCGGATGTCCGGTCCTGGGAATGCTGGTGGTCTTGCGCCATATCGCACTCGTTCGAAACCTGGCACATGAAACTGGACTTGGCGCTCGCGGATTCCTTGTTGATGCAATCTGTCCAAATCATTCACGAACAGATATGGGCGGGGCCGATGCGCCACGATCTGCTGAAGAAGGTGCAGCAACTGCAGTGTGGCTTGCAACTCGAGAATTTGACCCAGCTGGATCAACTGATGCGCAAAAAGTTACTGGCGTCCTTTGGGAAGATAATCAGATAGTTCCTTGGTAACGCGAAGCTCAACTACGAGAATGTTGTAGGTAAACAACTGGGGCAGAAATCAGCCCTCTTCTTTAGCAATCATGAAAGCAAAGTAGAGCGTAGGTAGCGCTACCGCCAGAATAATTACGGCGCCGATATAGAAATGACCTTGAATTTGGTAGTAAGCAACGCCAACTGCAATTAAATTAGCCAGAATTGTTGGTGATCTTCCAAAACTCTTTCCTCGTAAATACCCACGTGCGCAAGTAAATAAT
>RFSY01000032.1 GCA_009923805.1 Actinomycetota bacterium | reverse complement strand
TGTCCTTTATTTCCACAAGCAGGGCAGTTCATATCTGCAAGGGATGCCAACTTCTTTCCATGTTTTGCTTCGTATTGCTCTTCAAGATGATCTGCGCGATAGCGCTTATGACAAGCGGTGCATTCGGTAAGCGGATCACTAAATGTTGCAACGTGGCCTGATGCTTCCCAGACCTCACGTGCCAAAATCACTGAGGAGTCTAGGCCGACTACATCTTCGCGACCCATGACCATGGACTTCCACCATTGGCGCTTTACATTGTTCTTGACTTCAACTCCAAGTGGGCCGTAATCCCAGGAAGCTCGAAGGCCTCCATAAATTTCAGAGGAAGGAAATACAAATCCACGACGCTTTGAGAGCGAAACAATATTTTCTAAACGATCTACGGCCATTTCAAATCCCATCCGGCTGGCTGTCGGCGAAGAGCAACGGGCGTTGCAATCGTGCACTTAGTTTATCTCGTACGCCCCTGGTTCATCAATTGCGCGGGCAAGTAGCGGAATAGCTTCTAATTTGGTGCGCATTGCACTGAGTGCTCGGCGATATGAGCCAACATTTTCCCAGCGAGTGACCAGTGCCCACAAATTCGATTCATCGAGATTCTGTCCATATTCGCCATCAATAAATCCTGAGCAAGAGGCAAGTGCGTCATAGGCCGCACGAATATCTTTCTCAAAGGCGGCACTTTCAGCCAATTGCACTTCAAAGCGGGCGATAGCAATCATAAGAGAACTCTAATGCGGATATCCTTACTCCATGAACTTGGCCATTTTATTCGCAGCAATCACAGTGCTTGCGACCACATTTGGTGGCTACGTCGCTCTGAAATCCTCCGATCGTTTCCATCTTGTCCTTGGTTTATCTGCAGGGCTACTTCTTGGCCTTGTTGGATTTGATTTACTCCCGGAAGTTTTCTCTATGAATACTTCAGATATCGGTGGAATTCGCACTGTATCTCTTGCAATTCTCGTTGGCTTTTTATCACTTCACATTATTGAAGGAATCTTTGGTGGCCACGAACCTGCTGAATCTGATTATGGCCACGACCATGAGCACCACAACATTGCGGGTTCACTTGGCGCACTTGCTATGGGTGGACATGTATTTCTCGATGGCGTCGGCCTCGGTGTGGCATTCAAGGTAAGTCATTCACTTGGCTATGCGGTCTTCATTGCAGTCGTTGTGCACGCATTTAGCGATGGATTAAATACTGTCTCATTGATGGTCAAGAGTGGCCATTGGACACGTAGAAGCTATTCATTACTTGGAGTCGATGCAATCGCTCGCATAGGTGGCGCAAGTGTTGGTACCTATCTTGTTCTCAATGATTCTCTTCTTGCCCTCTACTTGGCGCTCTTCTCAGGTTTTGTTATCTACCTTGCAACTTCACACATCTTGCCTGAAGCTCATTCAAGGCATTCATCACGATGGACATTCTTTGCAACAATCTGTGGCGTTGTAATTATGTGGGGCGTTGTAGCCTCTCTTTAAGCCTTCCCGCAATCTCTATTGTTGGGAAGGTCAAGCTTTCCCAAACCTTCTATCACGTTCTGCATACTCTTCAATTGCTTTCCATAATAACTTCGGAGTCATATCCGGCCACAAAACATCCATAAAGACGAATTCTGCGTAAACAGATTGCCACGGCAAGAAGTTGCTAGTGCGCTGTTCTCCGGATGATCGCAAGAAGAGATCGACATCGCGCATCTTGGGTGAATAAAGATACTTTTCAATAGTCTTCTCTGTAATGGCATCAGCCTTTACTTTTCCACGCTTCACATCACGAGCGAGCTCAGCTGAAGCGTCCACAATCTCTGCTCGGCCACCGTAATTAACGCACATATTTAGCGTCAGAGTTTTATTCTTCTTTGTAAGCTCTTCTGCCTCTTCTAACTCTTGAATAACTGACTTCCATAAGCGCTGCGGGCGGCCTATCCATTGAACTTTGACGCCCATCTCATTGAGTCGATCACGACGTGTGCGAAGCATTTCGCGGCTATATCCCATCAAGAACTTCACTTCTTCTGGGCTACGTTTCCAATTTTCAGTCGAGAATGCATAGGCGCTAATCTCTTTCACACCAAAACCAATGGCAGCTTCAACGATATCGAAGAGAACTTTCTCGCCAGCTTCATGACCTGCTGTGCGGGGCAAGCCTCGTTCTTTTGCCCAACGACCATTTCCATCCATCACAATTGCGATGTGTTGTGGAATTTCAATCTTTTTATTCATGATTTTCTGGGTCATGCTCTTTCTACCATGGGCAAACTACGAAGTCCGCGTTCCAGATGCCATTGTAGATAAGCGGTAACTAAACCACTAGCCTCGCGGCGATGGCGAAGTTCACTCTTTTCCGCCGCTTCCCAATCACTGGTGAGCAACGCTTGCATCAGTGAGAGTGCCTCTGGTGATGCGGTAGCTGATGCTGATGGCCGGCAATCCAGACAGACAGATCCGCCACCAACAAGTGAGAAGTAGCGATGAGGTCCAGGTTTTTCACAACGTGAACACGAGGTCATCGAAGGTTCATATCCCCCGATAGATAGAGAACGCAGTAAGAAAGCATCGAGTATTAACGATGAGTCATATCTATTTTCAGCAAGCGCTTTCATTCCACCGACAACAAGTTGAAATTCTTGCAGCGCAGGTTCTTCTTCTTGCTGAGTAAAACGTTCTGCTGTCTCAAGAATTGCATGGGCAATTGTCCAGCGCTGATAATCATCTGTTAGCGCTTCACCGTAATTCATCAACGCTTCAACTTGAGTAATAGTGTCGAAAGTCTTTCCGGCATGCATCTGAATATCGACATGGCTGCCGGGTTCTAAACGCGCACCAAATTTAGACATGGTGCGACGAACGCCTTTTGCAACTCCGCGAATTCGCCCATGTTCTTTGGTCAGCAAGGTGATGATGCGATCAGCCTCGCCAAGTTTCTGTGTGCGCAAGATGATGGCCTCATCGCGATAGTGCGATGAACGAGGCGCAGACATACTGCGTACGTTAGTTAGCGAATAGCGCGATTGATTGCAGACACGACGGCCTTTAACGAAGCAGTCGTTGTATTTGGGTCGATTCCAACTCCCCAGAAGACTTGGCCATCAATTTCGCACTCAAGATATGCAGCGGCTGATGCATCTCCTCCTGATGAAAGAGCATGCTCATGGAAATCAAGGACTCGCACATCAACACCATGATTTTGCATGATGTGACAGAAAGCTGCGATTGGTCCATTTCCTGTTCCGGCTAGCTCAACTGCATCACCGCGATCGGTAATCTTGATTGTTAGTTGAACATCTTCGCCCATGACAGATGACTGCGCCATACCTTTCAGGCGGAATCGTCCCCATGGTGCAGATTCTGTTGGTAAGTATTCATCTTCGAAGATGTTCCATAGCTGCTCTGCAGTAACTTCGCCACCTTCGTTATCGGTCTTTGCTTGCACAATCTTCGAGAATTCAATCTGGTGGCGACGAGGAAGATCAAGATGATGTTCATTCTTCATCAAGTAAGCAACCCCACCCTTACCTGATTGTGAATTCACGCGAATGACTGCCTCATAGGAACGACCGACATCTTTTGGATCAATCGGTAAATATGGAACAGCCCATGTGTGGTTATCGACCGTTGTACCCGCTGCCTTTGCATCGCGCTCAAGGTGTTCGAAACCTTTCTTAATTGCATCTTGGTGTGAACCAGAGAATGCAGTAAAGACAAGGTCGCCGCCATAAGGATGGCGTTCTGGGACTCGAAGTTGATTTCCGTATTCAACGGTGCGACGAATTTCATCGATATCACTGAAATCAATATGTGGATCAATTCCGTGGGAAACCAAGTTCATTCCAAGGGTGACAAGACAAACATTTCCGGTGCGCTCACCGTTGCCAAAGAGCGTTCCTTCGATGCGATCGGCTCCAGCTAAGTAACCAAGTTCTGCTGCTGCAACACCTGTGCCGCGATCATTGTGTGGATGCAATGAAACAATCACACTGTCACGGTTATTAAGGTTGCGACACATCCACTCGATGGAATCGGCATAAACATTTGGTGTTGCCATTTCAACAGTGGCAGGAAGATTCAATATTGTCTTCCACTGAGGTGTTGGCTTCCAGACCTCATTTACTGCGTTACACACCTCGACTGCGAATTCGAGTTCAGTCCCCGTATATGACTCAGGTGAATACTCAAATGAAACCTTGGTTTCTGGAACTGTTGCCACTAAATCAAGGCAGAGCTGAGCGCCATCTGTTGCAATCTTCTTGATTCCATCTTTATCAAGACCAAATACAACGCGGCGCTGCAATGTCGATGTTGAGTTATAGAGGTGAACAATTGCTTGCTTTGAGCCCTTGATGGCTTCATAAGTGCGACGGATAAGCGGTTCGCGAGCTTGGGTGAGAACCTGAATAATCACATCATCAGGAATCAATCCTTCATCAATGATTTTACGAACAAAATCAAAATCTGTTTGTGATGCAGATGGAAAACCGACTTCAATCTCTTTATAACCCATCGCAACGAGTAATTTAAACATCGCAAGTTTGCGAGGAGTATCCATAGGATCGATAAGCGCCTGGTTGCCATCTCGAAGATCGACAGAACACCACTGAGGCGCCTTACTCATCTTCTTACTTGGCCATGTGCGATCTTCTAATTCGACTGGAATAAATGGCGCATAACGATGCACCGGCATCTTGGAAGGCTTTTGCTTTGGAAAATTCATTTCATTGCTCCTAATTGTTTGGTTGGCCGAAAGGGTTTACCGGCAACACCAAACTCCGCAGCGAGGAGACCGGTTATTAGGCCTCGCTACGGCGGATAAGGAGGAGTCCGCGGAGTTTCATGGTGTGTAAATGATAACGCGGAGTAATCACCTGGGGCAAGTGAACGCGGGGGTGGCGTTATTTCCTCCATGATTGAGAGAAGAAACCATAACTAGCAACTTTCAGGAGGCTCATTGAAATCACTTCGGGTAATTCTTTTTGCATCTTTAATTCTCGGTTCAATTCAAGCGCAAGCGTTGGCTGACCCTCCAATTGACGGAGGATCTGAACGCGTACCTTCGAAACTGAATGAGCAAATAAATTTTTCGGTAGCTTGCGAAGGACTATCCGATCTCCCGCATATCTCGATGCATGTACCTGGAACTGTAAACGTTCAAGCCCGAACAACATGTCCCGGCAAGGGAGTGGAAATTTCTAGTCGCCTGACCCGTACTTATCGCGGCATAGTCACCTATGCAACCAAGAGCAACGCTGGGCAAGGTCAGACTTCAGTTAACATCTCTATGAAGTGCATTTGGAAGAAAGGTATGAAGAAAATCAAATATCAAATACGCTCTACTCACCGGCTTTCAGATGGCCAAGTTGGGGTCACCTACAACTACAATGATCTTGAATGTTAAAGGAGGGCTGATGTATTACCGTTCACTGAAAAAGACTCCTGGCAATTTCAGAATTGAAACAACCTTCAGCATACATAACCGTTTCATGCAGTTTCTCCTTGAAATTCCCATTCTGAAACTACTGATTTCGGAAATTCTTGTCCGTCAAGGGAAAATATTCCTTCGTCCTTTTAAGGTTGACCCATCAAAGCCTGAACAATATTGGGTCGAAGGTTTTAAAGTTAGAAATAGAAGCCAACGTCAAGACGGTACATATCTCACTGCTGGTGGCGTAACTCAATTTAACAATTAAAAAACTTTATTGAATCAAGGTGGAGGCGAAGATCTGCCAAGCAAGGGCAGATTTAGCAACTAACGAGAGCGTGATGTAGCTCTTCTCGCCTCTGAGATAGTCAGACCATTTACCAACTTTCTTATATTGAAGGTACTGGACCACAGCAAAGGTATTAAAGAGTGCGAAGAGTGAAATAACGATTCCATAGACAAATGCTGGGGCTTTCGTATCTCCTGGCCCTCCGATTGCAAAGATATAGAAGACAAGTGCAATCCACGGAACTATTCCTGCGATGCACCCAAAGATAAATGGCAGCCATCCACCATTGCCTGGCTCTTCATATTTCTCTTGCAGCCAGCCAAAGAGAATCATTGAAGCATTAACGCCAAAGATGGAAACAATTGCAGCTACATCTGAGATTCCACAAATCTGTGCAATAAGGACGATCATCACTGATGAACTAATGGAATATTCAACCCAGCGGAAGTAATTGCGATGTGCCGCTAACCCTGCACTGTAGCGGGCGAAGAATTTTGGGCTGATAACAAGGAAGTGAAAGAACGCTGAAAGGCCAAGGAAAATTGCAACGGCCAAACCAACAGGAGTGTCTAGCAATACGACAGGTTCGGCGAAGGAACTTCCTGGAGGGCCGGCCATATAGCGCGCGACGATGGGAAGCGAGAAATCATTTGCCAGAATGAGGACAACAACCATCTGAGCCAGATGGAAAATTCCTGCGATGAGGTTGTAGCGACGAATTGATTGAGCGTTTATCTCTTTAGCCATAGGAAAAGGCTACAGAGATTTACTTGCTTTCCCGCGTTACAAAACTGGCAAATAGCGATCTAATTCGTAAGCGCTGACCTGGCGGCGATAATCCTGCCATTCAGAGCGCTTATTGCGAAGGAAGTATTCAAAGACGTGCTCACCCAAAGTCTCGCGAACAAGTTCACTCTTCTCCATGACCGAAATTGCTTCCTCGAGGTTTGATGGAAGAAGTTCTGTGTCACTCGATGGTGCCAGCACATACTTCTTCTCAATGCCTTTAAGGCCGGCAGCGAGCATTACTGCATATGCAAGATATGGATTACACGCTGAATCTGGTGAACGAAATTCGATGCGAGTTGAATTCTCTTTATTTGGTTTATACATAGGAATTCGCACAAGTGCGCCACGATCATTGTGGCCCCAGTTAATAATAGAAGGAGCTTCTCCCCCGCCTTGTAAGCGCTTATAGGAATTCACCCACTGATTAGTGATGGCGGTAATTTCAGCTGCATGCTTCAAGATGCCTGCAATAAATTGGCGACCAACAGTTGAAAGATTGAGCTCTGCACTTGCGTCATAGAAAGCATTCTTCTCGCCCTCAAAGAGCGAGACGTGGGTGTGCATTCCAGATCCTGGGTGATCGGTAAATGGTTTCGGCATAAACGATGCGTAGAAACCTTGGTTGAGCGCAACTTCTTTAATGACATGGCGGAAAGTCATGATGTTATCTGCAGTGCTTAACGCATCGGCATATCGTAAATCGATTTCTTGTTGTCCGGGAGCACCTTCATGGTGGCTAAATTCAACAGAGACTCCCATTGCTTCCAGCAATGTAATTGCTTGGCGGCGGAAATCATGGCCAACAACTGCAGGTGTGTGATCGAAGTAGCCGCCTTGATCAACAGGAACTGGTGCCACACCTTTTTCAGGTTGTGATTTAAAGAGGAAGAATTCAATTTCTGGGTGGGTGTAACAGGTGTAACCCATCTTGGCAGCTTTATCTAATGTGCGGCGCAGAACATTGCGTGGGTCGGCAGGCGATGCTTCACCGCTAGGCAAAGTAATGTCGCAGAAAATACGCGCAGCACCTTGAGCTTCTGCGCGCCAGGGCAAGATAGTAAATGTCGCAGGGTCTGGCTTTGCCAACATATCTGATTCGAATTGACGAGCAAATCCTTGAATTGCAGAACCATCAAAACCGATTCCTTCTTCAAAAGCATTCTCAAGTTCGGCAGGTGCAATAGCAACAGATTTCAAAGTTCCGAGAATGTCGGTAAACCACAGTCGGATAAAACGAATATCGCGTTCTTCAATGGTGCGAAGAACGAACTCTTGTTGCTTGCTGATGTTCTCTACTGGGGACATGTACCCCATCGTGCCAAAGTGAAGTTACGGCAGTGTTACAAAACTAGAGTTCGCGCCACTTACTTGTCATGGGCAAGCGGCGATCCTTGCCGAAAGCACGCTTGGAAACCTTGGTGCCCGGCGGATATTGGCGCCGCTTGTATTCAGCCTTATCGACCATGCCTATTACCCGCACGACTAACGCTTTATCAAAGCCGGCCTCAATGAGTGCGTCATGGCCCATATCGTCATCGACATAGGCCATCAAAACTTTATCGAGAATTTCATATTCAGGAAGTGAATCAGAATCCTTTTGATCAGGGCGAAGTTCAGCAGAAGGCTCTTTAGTAATAGAGCGTTCCGGAATTGGCGGAACTTCACCTGATTCCAGCGCCACTTTATTTCGCCAGCGAACAAGTGCCCAGACATCGGTCTTATAAATATCTTTAATGGGTGCATAGCCACCGACGGCGTCGCCATATAAAGTGGAATATCCGCAGGCAAGTTCTGATTTATTACCGGTAGCAAGTACCAGGTGACCATGTTGATTAGAAAGACCCATCAGAGTTGTGCCGCGAACACGTGCCTGAACATTCTCTTCTGCAAGTCCTGTCAGCCCAACGACGCTAATAAATTCATCAACCATCTTTTGAATTTTAACGATGCGAAAACCTAGCCCGGTATTTGCGGCAAGTTCTTTGGCGTCATCAATTGAATGGTCCGATGAATACTTACTTGGCATGCCAACGCCATGGACGGCGTCAACGGCCAGGGCTGCAACGAGCGCCGAATCGATGCCGCCAGAGAGGCCAACTAGAACAGAGTTAAAGCCATTCTTGCCAACATAATCGCGCAGACCAACAACGATGGCATTCCAGATTTCTTCTTCATCGCCTAGACGATGTGCAACGCCCGGGATAATTGGCTTATCAAGAGTTACGACATCTTCAGAGATAATGACATCAGGTTTTGATGTAGATGTCTTTGCATCAACATCGACAACCATCACGCCATTTTCAAATTGAGGTGCGCGAGCAATCAAGGTGCCATCGGCACCAACAACAATGCTGTCGCCATCAAAAACTAAATCGTCCTGGCCACCTGTCATATTGACATAGACAAGTGGCGCTTTGGCTTCCAGTGCTCGTTTGGTAACAAGAGCTAGGCGCACATCATCTTTATTGCGTTCATACGGTGAACCGTTAGGAACAAGAACGAGGCCGGGTTTGCGCGCCGCTAATTGCGCAGTGATTCCACCATCGACCCAGAGGTCTTCACAGATTGCGATTCCCACATCAACGCCGTGGATGCGAACAACAAGAGTGGAATTACCGGCAACAAAATTTCTATATTCATCAAAGACTCCGTAATTGGGCAAGTGGCACTTTGCGTAACGAGCTTTGACTTCGCCGCCAGCGATAACTGCCACCATATTCTGAGGCTGGTTCTTCACCTGATCCAGGTAACCAACAACGGCAACAATCTGCGGATCAAGCTGGCCGGCCAGCGCTGCGAGCGCGTTCTTACTTGCCACTTGAAAAGAAGGTCGCAGAGCTAAATCTTCAACGGGATATCCGGTCAAAATCATTTCCGGAAATATGACGATATGAGCACCGGCGCTCTTGGCCTGCGCAGTTGATCCAACAATCAGCGCAGCATTGCCCGCAAGATCTCCCACTGTGGGGTTCACTTGAGCGAGCGCCAAACGCAACTTCATTGTTCAAGAGTATCGGGAGTACCATTGGTGTCGACCCGGGGACCGCATGTGCGGCTTCGAGGCAGGAGATTAAAAATGTCTACAACCCTTTACGGTGGGGCGACCCATCGTCGCGTCACCATCCTTGACCTTCGCAGCGCCAAAGTCCGCGGTGAAAAATGGGCGATGTTGACCAGCTATGAACAGATGACGGCATCAATCTTTGATGAAGCCGGCATCCCAGTATTGCTCGTTGGCGATAGCGCCGGAAATAATTTTCTGGGCGAAGAGAACACCATCGCTGTCACTGTCGATGATTTGATTCCGCTTACCCGCGCCGTTGTCCGCGGATCCAAACGCGCCATGGTTGTTGCCGACCTTCCTTTTGGATCCTATGAAACATCTCCAGAACAAGCACTTGCCACATCGACTCGCTTCTTTAAAGAAGCTGGTGCGATGGCAGTTAAATTAGAAGGCGCCCACCTTGCCACTGTTGAGAAATTAACATCGGCTGGAATTCCCGTCATGGGCCATGTAGGCCTCACCCCACAATCACTTCATCAACTCGGTGGCTATCGCGTTCAAGGTCGCACAGATGGCGATGCAATTTTCGATGCAGCGCTCGCCCTTGAAAAGGCTGGCGCGTTTGCACTAGTTCTGGAATTGGTTCCTGCCGAATTAGCGGCCCGCATTACCGCCGCCCTCGCGATTCCAACTATCGGAATCGGCGCCGGAATTAATTGCGATGCCCAAGTATTGGTCTGGACAGATATGGCCGGCTTCACCGCCAATCCCCCAAAGCTGGCCAAGGCCTATAGAAATATGCGAGCAGATTTACTTGCCGCTACCCAAGAGTTTGCCGATGAAGTTCGTTCTGGCCAATTTCCTTCGGAGGCACAGACTTTCCATTAATCGATATAGGTTGGTTCGGTGGCAAAACTTGCGATTGACCTGACTCCGCTTAAGAAATACCCAGATTTTCGTAATCTCTGGACAGCTGGACTAATTTCTTACCTCGGATCGATGATCACCTACGTCGCACTGCCCTTTCAACTCAAAGAAATTACCCATTCGTACCTAGCAGTGGGTGTTCTTGGGGTCATCGAGATTGTTCCCCTGATTATTTTTGGTCTCTATGGCGGTGTCTTAGCCGATTCAGTTGACCGAAAGAAGATGGTCTGGGCGACTGAGGCAGGTGCGCTTCTGCTGGTGCTCTTTCTCCTTTCAAATTCCTGGTTCTGGGATCCCAAGGTCATCATCATCTACATCGTCGCCGGCCTCTTCGCTGTCGTTGATGGTCTACAACGTCCCAGTATGGATGCGATGTTGCCGCGGTTAGTCAGTCATGAAGATTTACCGGCGGCAAGTGCGCTGATGAGTCTGCGTTGGCAGTTCGGTGTCATCATCGGTCCGACTATTGGTGGAATTATTTTCTCGACGTTATCTATTTCCGCCGGTTACGCCGTCGATATCGCGACATATGTCATTTCATTAATTTTTCTTGCTCGCGTGCGATCTGTACCGCGGTCGCTAGAGGCCGAAAAGCCATCTCTGGCAGCGTTATTTGATGGTGTGAAATATGCATTTAGCCGCCAAGATCTAATGGGAACTTATCTGATTGATTTAGCTGCGATGTTCTTTGCGATGCCCAATGCGCTCTTTCCATTTTGGGCAGATGAAATTGCGGCTCCTTGGGCGCTCGGACTTTTCTATGCAGCCGGAACTGTCGGCTCAGTGATCGTGACTCTGACCTCTGGGTGGACTCGCACTTACAGATTCCATGGTCGCGCCGTAATTCTGGCTGCCATCGGTTGGGGGTTGGCAGTCGCGGCATCCGGTCTGACAAATTCACTAGTTCTGATTCTGATCTTCCTGACAATCGCCGGGGCATCTGACATGGTCAGCGCCTTGTTCCGTGGAAATATTTGGAACCAGACAATCCCCGACGAACTTCGCGGACGACTTGCTGGCATCGAATTACTTTCCTATTCAGTAGGGCCACTGGCTGGACAACTTCGTGCCGCTTCAATGGCAGCTGCTACTACCTTGTCGATCTCGGTAACTTCTGGCGGGCTAATGTGCGTCCTAGTGGTCGCAATTTTGGCGATTTTTCTCCCGAAATTTAGAAAATATGACGTTTTGACCAACGAATTTGCCGTTCAAGAGCGAGAAAAAAGAAGAAAGAGCGAAAATTCCTAACTCTCAATCAAAAATTGAACATTTTTGATAGAAATAACTTCCAAAATTTGCGACAAGGCATAGAAAAAATAAAAAATAATTAACGACACGCACTGCAATTTTTCTCACAATGTAGTGGCATTACACTTATCCACGAAACAGGTTTGGGTGACGGATCCGAACCCTTCCGATTAGGAGATAAACACATGGCTGCAGCTAAGAAATCTGCTCCAAAGAAGCGCAAGAAGGCTGCTGTAAAGGCAGCTGCACCAAAGAAGCGTCGTAAGAAGGCTGCTGTAAAGGCAGCTGCACCAAAGAAGCGTCGTAAGAAGGCAGCTGCTAAGAAGGCAGCTCCAAAGCGTCGCAAGAAGGCAGCTGCTAAGAAGGCTGCTCCAAAGCGTCGCAAGAAGGCAGCTGCTAAGAAGGCAGCTCCAAAGCGTCGCAAGAAGGCAGCTGCTAAGAAGGCTGCTCCAAAGCGTCG